>JBAYVN010000052.1:0-17197 GCA_041674525.1 Dehalococcoidia bacterium
GATGCGGCCGGGGCTCCGCGACATCACCACCACCCGGTCGCCGAGGATCACCGCCTCCCGCACGTTGTGCGTGACGAAGAGCACGGTGGCGCCGATGCGCAGCGCGACCGACTGCAGCTCCAGTTGCAGGTCGTCGCGCGTCTGCGCGTCCAGCGCCGCGAACGGCTCGTCCATCAAGAGCATGTGGGGCTCCACGGCCAGCGCCCGCGCCAGCTGGACCCGCTGCTTCATACCCCCCGACAGCTCGTGGATGTAGGCGCGATCGAACTGCGCGAGGTTCACGAGCTCCAGCTGCCGATCGACGATCGACCGCCGCGCTTCCTTCGGCACGCCCCGCAGCTTCAGACCGAACTCCACGTTGGCGCGGACATTCAGCCACGGGAACAGCGCGGGCTCCTGGAACACCACCGCGCGCTCGCGGGCCATGCCGGTGATCGGCGCGCCCTCGAAGGTGGCGGCGCCATCGAACTGCCCGTCGATCCCGGCGGCGATGTTCAGGAGCGTCGACTTCCCGCAACCCGACGGGCCGACGATGCACACGAACTCGCGCGCGCGCACCTCGAGGGACACGCCGTCGAGGGCGAGCGTGTCCTGGCGGGCGGTCCGGAAGCGCTTGGAGATATCCCGCAGCTCCAGCAGGGTGGCCGCCGCTCCGCCCGGTGCGGTCGCGGCGGCCTGGTTCCGTTCGGCAACGCCTGTCATGGTCGGCCCTTGCTGTCGGCCCCGCCGCTACTGCTGCACGGGTTTCAGGTTGAGTTCCTTCAGCACATTGTTGAGTGGATCCAGGGCGTAGATGTTCGCCAGGTCCGGCTTCTTCTCGCCCAGGTAGCCCAGCGCGAACGCGTCGTCCGCGGACTTCCGCAGCGAGGAGGCGATGGGGTCGTAGGTGATCTTCTGGTTCCGCCACGCGGCGCTGATGATCGCGTCCGGCAGCGCGGCGCCGCTGATCTTCTTGATGCTCTCGTTCACCAGCCCGCGCGCCTCGTCCGGGTGGTCGTTGATCCACAGCGTGGTCTTGACGTGTGCCCGCAGCAGGCGCGCCACCACGTCCGGGTGCTCCTCCATGAACTTCGTCCGGACGATGAGGTGCGTGGTGACGAAGTCCCCGTTCGGCCAGAGATCGCACTCGTCCAGGAAGACCCTGCCCTTCGCCTCCTGCACGATGCGCGTCGCCCACGGCTCCGGCACCCACGCGCCGTCCAGTTGCCCACGCGAGATCAGGGAGAGCGCATCGGCGTTCGCGGTCGGGATCACCTGCACGTTCCCCCCGTGCTCTTTGTCCTTCAGTCCGTTCTTCTGGAGCCACGCGCGCAGCGCGACGTCCTGAGTGTTGCCCAGCTGCGGCGTCGCGATCTTCTTGTTCGCAAAGTCCGAGGGCTTCGTGATCCCGGAGTCGCCGCGCACCACCAGCAGCGCACCGGCGCTGGTGGCACCCGCAACGATGCGCAGGTCCTTGCCCTGCGATTGCACGTACCCGGTGATCGCCGGGTTCGGGCCGATGTACGTGGCATCGATCGCGCCGGCAAAGAGCGCCTCGATCGCCGCGGGGCCGGCATTGAACGTCTTGGTCTCCAGCCTGACGTTCGCGCCGAGCTCCTCGGCGAAGGTGCCCCGCGCGACGGCGACCTGCGGCTGCGCGTGCGTGACGTTGGGGAAGTAACCCAGGCGGAGCGTCACGCTCTTCGCGACGGGCGTCGCGGTTCCGCTGGATCCAGCGGCGGGCGGTGCGGCCTCGCGATCGTCGCACGCCGCGAGGAGGACAGCGCTTGCCGCCACGAACGTGGCCACGACCGACGTGATTGAAGGGATCGGCCACCTGCGCAGTGGTCGGAACATGCTCGGTATCCTTTTCGAACGAGTCAGACGAGATGAGGACGTGGGGTCCCGGAGGGCTGACTACATCCGCGCGTACACCGTTCTTGCTCCGGCCGGGAGCGTTCGAAGGTGCACCGGGAAGCACGCCCGGTGATCTGGCCTGTTCGAGGCGAGGAATGATGCACGTCAGCGATCAAGGCGCTTCTTCTCCAGCGTGTCGATCTGCACGACACGGGAGTCCTGCAGCGTGATCTGGACGTACCCGTAGCGCACGGTGCGAAGCGCCTTCAGCACCTCCGCGAGCACGACCTGTTCGTGAGCGGTTGTGAGTGTTGTGATCTCGGCCATCAGATGTGATACATCTCCCGCTTCTCGGATTCCTGGCGGCGCCGCCGCTCGACCAGGTCCCCGAATGTCGTGCCATCCACGACCTGCGAGATCGCGTCTCGCACGTCGACCCAGAGCCCGTGGAGCACACAGTCGTCCTCGCTGGGACAGCGGTAGACCGGGCACGGCTGGTGGGCGGTGCGGCTCGCGCAGAGGCTCGGCGCCAGCGGCCCATCCATCACTCGCACCACCTCGCCGATCGTCACGTCCCCGATCGGCCGTGCGAACGCGTACCCGCCGCGTGCTCCGCGCTTGGCCTTCACGACGCGGGCGGTCCGCAGGCGCATCAGGATCTGCTCCAGGTACTTCGGCGAGATCCCGGTGCGCTCCGCGAGCTCCGCCAGCGGCACCCACGGCAGGTCCACCTCGGTCGCCAGCTCGAGCAGGGCCCGGATGGCATAGTCGCCGCGAGTGGAGAGTTTCACGTGGCCATCCTTATCTAGATATAACCTATCTAGATAGTAGACATTAGACCCCCCGCCCTCCAGCGGGATCAACCCCCCACACGCTAGGGATTCGCTTGCACTGACGCCCCGTGTCGCGCGCTTGACGAGAGGGGCGGAAGGGGATATTTCATCAGGCGATGAATTACACGACCGAGCGGCCCGCACCTACTCCCGGTGTCGCTCCCGGTGTCGCCCGCGCTGTACGCTCCGGGCGACGGCCCGCCGCCGCCGGCGACAGCCGCGCCGAGATCCTCGCCGCGGCGCGCTCGCTCTTCGCTGCCCGAGGATTCCGAGGCACGACGACGCGCCAGATCGCGGAACGCGCGCACGTGGACATCGCGCTCATCCACCACTTCTTCGGTACCAAGGCCGAGCTCTTCCAGGCCGCGATCCGCCTGCCGCAGGTGGGCGCGGAGATCGTCGCGACGCTCGAGGTCCCCGGCAACGACCTGGCCGAGCGCGTCGCGCGGCTCTACCTGGAGCGCCTGTTCACCAACGAGATCGAGACGTTCTCGGCGGTGCTCCGCACGGCGGTGGGCGACCCGAATGACGTCCCCGCGCTGCGCGACTCGATCTACGGCATGCTGCAACGCGTCGCCGCGCAGCTCGCGCCGGGCGGCGGCGATTCCACGCTCGCGCTGGAGCTGGTCGGCGCGCAGATGCTCGGCGTGCTCGTGATGCGCCACCTCGTACGCCTGGAGCCGATGGCATCCGCGACCACGGACGAGCTGGTGCGTTACCTCGCTCCGGCGTTCCGCGCGCTGCTGCGCGCAGCCGGCGAGGAGCGTTCCGCATGAGGCGCCCGCTGCTCCTGCCGTCGCTCGTGGCGTCGATCGCGCTCGCCGCGCTTGCCGCCGCCGCGTGCACCACCATCCGCGTGCCGTGGAGCGCGCCGGCGCCGCTCACCGCCTCGGGCACGCTGGAGGCGGACGAGACGGTGATCTCGGCCCGCGTCAGCGGCGAGATCGTGGCGCTGCCCGTCGCTGCCGGCTCCCCCGTCGCGAAGGGCGACGTCGTCGCGCAGATCGATGACCGCGCCGTGCAGCTGCAGATCCGGCAGGCGCCGGACCCCGCGACGCGCGAGACGTACCGCCTGCAGGCCGAGGACTACACCCTGCAATCCCCCCTCACCGGCGTGGTGACGAGGATGCCCGTGCACCTCGGCGAGCTCGCGCTGCCGGGGCAGGTGCTGCTCGCCGTGGGCGACCTGTCGATGCTGAAGCTCACGCTGTACATCCGCATGGCGGACCTCGACCACGTCTCGGTGGGCCAGCGTCTCGCGATCACCGCGGACCCGTACCCCGGACGGACGTTCGAGGGTGTCGTGACCTCGATCAACCAGCAGGCGGAGTTCACTCCGCGCAACGTGCAGACGCAGACGGATCGCCTGAACCTGGTGTTCGGCGTGCAGGCCACCGTTGCCAACGCGGACGGGGCGCTGAAGCCGGGCATGCCGATCGACGCGCGCTTCGAGGCGAGCGGCGGCTCGCAATGAGCCTGGCCCGGCTCTGGGCGATCATGCGCAAGGAACTGATCCAGGTACGCCGCGACCGGGTCACGCTCGCCCTCATCATCGGCGTTCCCGTGATCGAGCTCCTGATGTTCGGCTACGCGCTGAACGCCGTGACGGACCATATCGCCACGGTCGTGTTCGACGAGTCCTCCACGGCCGCCAGCCGCACCTTCGCGCAGGCGTTCGACAACACCGGGTACTTCACGATCCGCCGCTGGGTGGGGAGCCGCGAGGAGGCGATGCATGCCATCGACTCCGCCGAGGCGCGCGTGGCGCTGATCATCCCGGGTGACTTCGGTGACCGCGTCCTGGGCGGGCGTTCCGCCACGGCGCAGCTGATCGTGGACGGCTCCGACCCGGCCGTCGCCCAGACCGCGATGTTCAGCGGGGGCCTGATCGCGCAGGTGCAGTCCAGCACCGTGACGCTGGAGACGCTGAACCGAGCGGGGCAGGGCGGGAGCAGCCGCGGCGGCATCGACCTGCGTCCGGTTGTGCTCTACAACCCGCGCATGCTGAGCGTGAAGTTCATGGTGCCCGCGCTCATCGGCCTGGTGCTCCAGATGCAGGCCGTCCTGCTCACCGCGCTCGCCGTGGTGCGTGAGCGCGAGCGCGGGACGCTGGAGCAGCTGATCGTCTCGCCGGTGCGGCCCACGGAGCTCATGCTCGGGAAGACGCTCCCCAACGTCGTGCTCTGCCTGGCCTCCACAGTGCTGACGCTCGTAGTGGCGCGCGTGCTCTTCAACGTCCCGGTGGTGGGATCGGTGTTCGAGCTCTTCGTGCTGACGCTCCCGTTCCTCCTCGGGTCGCTGGGCATCGGGCTGGCGATCTCCGTGGCCGCCACGAACCAGGCGCAGGCGCTGCAGATGACGATGTTCACGCTGCTCCCCTCGATCCTGCTCTCCGGGTTCCTGTACGCCCGGGAGGGGATGCCGCAGATCTTCCAGTGGCTCAGCCTCGGGATCCCGATGACGTACTACCTGCAGGTATTGCGCGGCGTAATCCTCAAGGGCGTGGGGGTCGCCGAGCTCTGGCCGCAGGGCCTCGCGCTCACGATCTTCGCGACCGTCACCCTCGCCGTGTCGATCTCGCGATTCCGGAAGACGATCGAATGACCGCCGATGCCCCGGCCATCGAGGTGCACCACCTGACGAAGCGCTTCGGGGAGCGTGTGGCCGTCTCCGATGTCAGCTTCAGCGTGCGCAGCGGCGAGGTCTTCGCCTTCCTGGGCCCCAACGGATCGGGGAAGAGCACGACCATCCGCATGCTCTGCGGCATCCTCGCGCCGACCTCCGGGACCGGGCAGGTGCTCGGTTACGACATCGTGCGGGAGCCGGAGCGGATCAAGCAGCGCATCGGCTACATGAGCCAGCGCTTCTCGCTGTACGAGGACCTGACCGTGCGCGAGAACCTGGAGTTCTACGCCGGCATCTATGAGGTCCCGCGGGGCGTCCTGGGCGCGCGCGTGACCGAGCTGGTGGCCATGGCCGGGCTGCAGGGGCGCGAGGATCAACTGGCCGCGCATCTCTCCGGCGGCTGGAAGCAGCGCCTCGCGCTCGGCTGCGCGATCGTGCACCGGCCGCCGCTGCTGTTCCTCGACGAGCCGACCGCGGGCGTCGACCCGGTCTCGCGCCGCGAGTTCTGGACGATGATCCACGAGCTCGCCGCGACCGGCGTGACGGTGTTCGCCACCACGCACTACCTCGACGAGGCGGAGCACGCCGCGCGCGTCGCGATGATCCACGATGGCATCCTGACCGCGCTGGCGACACCCGCCGACTTCAAGGCGAACTTCCTGCGCGGCCGCCTGTTCGCGGTGCGCAGCGCGGACACCCTGCGCACGCTCGCCGCCCTCCAGCAGCGCCCGGACATCTCGGACGTCAGCCTCTACGGCGACGCCATCCACGCGCTGATGGCGGCCGGCGACGAGCACGCGCTCGCGGAGGTGCTCGCCGCGGCGGGCATCGAGGGCGCCACGGTGGAGCCGATCCTGCCGTCGCTGGAGGATGTCTTCATCAGTCTGATGAAACGGTGATCAGATCGGCGTCGCGGACTCGGGACGCGGCGATTCGCTATCGCTTCCGCCCCACGAAGATCACGTGACGCTTCCCCTTCGTGCCGTGCGCCGTCACGAAGTGGGTTGAGGGCGTGAACCCTGCCGCGCGCAGGTCGCGCTCGAAGCCGCGCTCGTCGTCCACGGCCCACACAGCGAGTGCGCCTCCGGGGCGCAGCGCCTGGTGCGCCGCCGTCAGCCCGGCGCGCGTGTAGAGCCGCGTGTTCCCCCGCTGCGTCGGCGCGCCCGGACCGTTGTCCACATCGAGCAGGATCGCGTCGAACTGCGCGGTGCTCTGCCGGATCAGGCGCGAGACGTCACCGACCACCACCTGCACGCGCGGGTCGTCCAGCGGGTTCCCGGCCAGCGGGCCCAGCGGGCCGCGGTTCCATTCGACCACCTCCGGGATCAGCTCGCCCACCACCACCGCGCCGTCCTCGGGCAGCAGTGCGAGGACGGCGCCGAGGGTGTACCCCATGCCGAGCCCGCCCACCAGGATGCACGCGCCGCTGCGGGGGTGCGGGCAGGCCAGCGCCATCATCGCGTCCTCGGAGGCGTGCATGCGGCTGGTCATCAGGTCGTAGCCATCGGCGTGGATCACGTAATCACGATCGTGGCGGCGCAGCGTCAGGCTGCTCCCGTCCGGCGTGCGAGCGATGGCGAGCGTCTCCCATGGTTTCATGCGTCCACGATACCCGGCGGCGCCCTGCACGCGAACCCCCGGCGCCGTGCCGGATGCGTGGCAGCCCACAACGGCGTGTGACGTATAGTGAGGCGGAGTCCCGGCGGCGATGGCGCCACCGAGGGTGACACGCTGGTTCAGACACCGTCCCCGCTCCCGGCCACGGCGGACACGGTGAGGGAGTCCCGGCCCGCCTTGTCACTGCGCACCCGCACCGCTCTGGCTACGGTGATCAGCGTCATGCTCATCATGGCGATGCTTCTCGTCGCCTACCAGCTCATCGTGCGCCAGGCATATCGCGACCTCGAGGCGGATCACGCGAAGAAGGAGCTGGCGCGCACGCAGAGCGTCCTCGCCGCCGAGGAGCGCTCGCTGGATCTGCTGCTGACGGACTGGGCCTCGTGGGACGACATGTATGGCTTCGTCGAGACGCGTTCTCCCGCGTTCGTCACCAGCAACCTGCCAGCGAACATCCTGTCGCAGCTCAACCTCAACGCACTCGTGATCCGGAATGGACGCGGCGAGAACGTGATCGGCCGCGGGCGGGACGGCGACTCCCGGATCGCGGGGATCGCCGGCCTCACCGACGCGATCCCGAACGGCAGCCCGCTCCTGGACCTCGGCGCCGGGGGGCACGTCAGCGGCCTCACCTCGACCCCGCTCGGGCCGATGCTGATCGCGGTGCGCCCGATCCTCAGAAGCGACGGCGGCGGGGAGCCGCGCGGCACGGTGATCATGGGCCGACTGCTGGACGAGGCATTCACGACGCGCCTGGCCGAGATGCTGCGGATCGGCGTCGCCGTGCTGCCCCCCGACTCGCCTGCGATCCCGCCCTCGGTCCGCGCCGCGCTGCCGGCACAGGCGAACGGCACGCCACCCACCTGGGACATGCCCGGCGGGCGAACCGCGGCGTTCTCCCACCTGCTGGACCTGACCGGTAAGCCGATCCTCGTTCTGCGGGTCGACGACGAGCGGTCCATCGAGGCGCAGAGCGGCGCCACGCTGCGCGCGCTGCTGCTGACCGTCGGCCTCACCGGGATCGTCCTGGTGATCGCGCTGGTGGCGGTGATCCAGTTCACCGTCGTCGGCCGCCTGCGAGGCCTCCTGGACGAGATGAGCAGCATCACCGGGCGCGGCTCCAGCGAGGGGCTGCGCACCCGCGTCACCGGGAACGACGAGATCGGCGAAGTGGCGTCGGGGGTGAACGCGATGCTCGATCGGCTGGAGGCCGCGGCCGCCGAGCGGGTGCGTCTCGAGCAGGAGATGAGCGAGCAGCAACGGCTCGCCGAGGAGGCCTTCCGCGAGGTGGGCGAAGGACTCATCGTCGTGGACAGCAGCGGCACCTGCACCGCCTCCAACCCCGCCGCGGAGCGCATCCTCGGCATCCGCGCGGGCGAGGTCGCCGGGCAGCCGCTGGCCTCGGTGCTCCCCCTCCTGCACCCCGCGGACGATGTCACGCGCTCCGCCGGGGAGCAGTTCTTCGAGACCGGCGCGCGGACGGTGGCGGTGAGCCGGACCAGCCCCGGCGCGCCCGGACGCTTCTCCGTGGTCGTGCTGCGCGACGTGACCGATGCGCGTGCCGTCGAGCGGCTCAAGCGCGACCTCGTGGCGACCGTCAGCCACGAGCTGCGCACGCCCCTGACCGCGATCCAGGCGACCGTCAGCATGCTGGGCGAAGGCGACGGTGGCGCACTCTCGGACATGCAGCAGCGACTGGTCGGCCTGCTGGACCGCAACACGGATCGGCTGCGCGTGCTCGTGGATGACCTGCTGGACATGGGCGCCCTGGAGGGCGGCCGCGTCACGCTGCACCGCACCGGCACGGACCTCGGCGACCTCTGTGGCGCCGTGGTGGAGGACATCCGCCCGCACGCCGAGCGCTCCGGGGTGACCATCCGCACCGACCTGCGCCCGGTGACGGCGCACGTGGACGAGGCGCGCACGCGCCAGGTGATCGAGAACCTGCTCCAGAACGCCGTGAAGTTCACACCGTCCGGCGGGACGGTGGAGGTGAGCACCGCGGCATCCGGGGACCGGGCGACGATCACGGTCCGCGACAACGGCATCGGCATCGCGCCCGACGAGATCGAGCACGTCTTCGAGAAGTTCTACCGCACCAGCAACGGCGCGCGGTTCGCGCACGGCACGGGGCTCGGGCTGTCGATCGCGCACTCGATCGTCGCGCTGCACGGCGGACGGCTCACCGCCGCCAGCGACGGCCAGACCGGCACGACGATGACGGTCACGTTGCCCACCACACCTGCGCCGGAGTGACCCGGTGTGCCGTCAGTCCTGCTGCGGGCGTGCCTGGGCGGCGTCCAGTGCCTCGGCCTCCAGCGCCGATCCCGTGCTCGCCGCGCCGCGCCCCGCACGGATCGCGGGCTCTCCGGGATCCGGGTGACCGCTGCCGGTCGTGAACCCGCTGCGGACGAGCCGGCCCAGGCGGGCGCTCATGCCGTACAGCAGCGTGTACATCACCGGCACGAACACCAGCGTTAGCAGCGTCGAGGAGATGATGCCGCCGATGACCGTTGCGGCGAGCGGCGCCCGCAGCTCGGATCCCTCGCCCAGCTCGAGCGCCGTGGGCATCAGCGCGATCGCGATCGTGAGGCTCGTCATGATGATCGCGCGCAGCCGGGCGGGCCCCGCCTCCAGGAGCGCCTCCTCGATCGACATGCCACGCTTGCGGTTCTGGTTCGTTCGGTCCACCAGCAGGATGCCGTTCTTGATGGCGAGGCCCACGAGCAGGATCAGGCCGATCATCGAGAACACGCTGAAGTTGTACCCGAACACCAGCAGCCCGAACATCGCGCCGCCGACGGCGACAGGCAGGGCAAACAGGATGACCAGCGGATCCAGCAGCGAGTTGTAGAGGATTGCCATCAGGAGGTAGGCGAGCAGCACCGAGGCGCCCAGCGCCAGGAACAGCTGTCCGAAGCTCTCGGCCTGCTCGGCGCTGGTCCCGGCAACCGAGGCCTCGTACCCCGCGGGGAGCACGAGCTGATCGACGGCGCGCTGCACATCGGGCTGGACGTCGGAGAGCGAGTAGCCGGTCTGCAGGTCGGCGTTGACGTTGATCACGCGCTGCCGGCCGTAGTGGTCGATCTGCGTGGGCCCGGAGGTCTCCGTGATCCGCGCGACCTGGTTCAGCCTGACGGTCTGCCCGGTGGCCGTCTGCACGGGCAGGTTCCCCACGTCCTCCACGCTCCGCCGCGAGGCGCCCTGCAGCTGCAGGCGCACATCCTCCAGCGTGCCGTCCGGGCGCTGGTACTTGGTCGCCACGGCGCCCGCGTACGCGGTGCGCACGAGGAGGCCGAGCGACGCAGAGTTCACGCCCAGGTCCGCGGCGCGCAGCTGGTCCACCTCGATCGAGAGCTGCGGCTGGCCGACGGGCGCGCCGTTCTCGACGTTGATGAGGCCGGGCGACTGCTGCAGCGAAGCCTGCACCTGGTCCGCGATCGCCGACAGGGTGGAGAACTCCGGTCCGGTGAGCCGGATGCCGACGGCGGACTGGCCATCGTTCATGCCGCTCGCGACGCTGACCTTCGGGCGCACACCCGGCACCGCCGCGAGTCGCTCGCGCGCGTCGTCCGCGATCGTGAACACGTCGCGACGCCCCGTGGACTCCGCCGTCACCTCCACGGTCACGCTGCCGTAGCGCGCCTGGCCCGTCGCACCGCTGCCCAGGAGGCCGGTGGAGGACACGCCCACGGAGGCCGTCACGGTCTTCACCTCCGGCATCGACGCGAGGACCTGCTCGACCTGCGCCATCGCCGCGTCGTGCGCCTCGAGTGACCCGCCCGGCGGCGTCTCCGTGCGGACGACGAAATACCCGTAGTCCGAGGTGGGCACGAACTCCACCGCGATCAGGCCTCCGTAGACCAGGCCGACCCCGGCGACCACGCTGGCCACCGCCCCCGCGCAGACGGCCAGCCGGTGCGACAGCGACCAGATGAGCAGCCGGCGGTAGCGCGCCTCGAAGACGTGGAAGCCGCGGTCCCACCGCTCACCGAAGCGGCCGAGGCGGCTGGTGGTCTCCTCCGCGCCGGGCTTCAGGATGCGGGCGGCGAGCAGCGGCGTCAGCGTGAACGAGACCAGGAGCGAGGTCAGCGTGGCGCCGGCGATGGTGAAGCCGAACTCCTTGAAGAATCCGCCGATCTGGCCGCTGACCAGTCCGGTGGGGGCGAACACCACCACATCCACCAGGGTGATCGCGATCGCCGCGAGGCCGATCTCGGCGCGGCCCATCAGCGCCGCCTCGTACGGGTGCTCGCCCCGCGCCAGGTGTCGCAGGATGTTCTCCAGCACCACGATCGAGTCATCGACCAGGATGCCGATGGTCAGCGTGAGCCCGAGCATGCTCAGGAAGTTGAGGCTGAACCCCATCAGCTGCATGAGCACGAACGTGGTCAGCAACGTCGTGGGGATCGACAGGAGCACGATGCCGGCGGCGCGCGGGTTGTGCAGGAACAGCAGCAGGATCACGCTCGTCAGGATCACCGCGAACAGCAGCTCCTCCTGGATGCCGTTCAGCGAGGCTCGCACGAACGGCGTGGTGTCCTGCACCACCACGATCTCGCTGGTCGCGGGGATCTCCCCCTTCAGGCGCGGAATCGCCTGCCGCACCGCGTCCGTGACGTCCGTGAGGTTGGACCCGCTCTGCTGGCCGATGGCGATCAGGATCGCGGGCGTGCCGTTGACGCGCGTGACCTGCGTCTGCTCGGTCGCCCCCCGCGTCACCGTGCCCAGGTCGTCCACTCGCACGGGTCCGGCTGCCACCACCACCCGGCCGAGGTCCTCGGGCCGCGCGAAGAGCCCGCTTACCTCCAGGTCGAACTGGCGGGGCCCCTGCGTCACGCTGCCTCCGGGGATGGAGGTGTTCGCCGCGGCCAGCGCGCTCTGCACCTGCGACATCGACAGGCCGTACGCGGCCAGGCGGCCGGGGTCGATCTCGATGCGGATCTCCTCCTTGCGCCCGCCAACCAGCTCCACCTGCGAGACGCCGTTGACCTGCTCGAACTCCGGGACGACCACGTCCTTCGCCACGCGGTAGAGCTGCTCGGGCGTGAGCGCCCCGTCCGAGACCGCGAGCTGCATGATCGGCATCGCGGCGAAGTCCACCTTGAGCACGGTCGGACGGTTCGCGCCGGAGGGGAACTGCGCGGCCGGACCGCTGACGCGGCGCTCCACATCCGAGGCGATCGTCTTGGGGTCCGCGCGGTCCGTGAACTGCACTGCGACGAGCGAGAAGCCCTGCCCGGAGATGCTGGTGATCGTGTCCAGGTCGTTGAGACCGGCGATCGCATCCTCGATCGGTCGGGAGATCTGCGTCTCCATCTCGCGCGGGTTGGCGCCGGGATAGACCGTGGTGATGGTCACGACGGGGATGTTGACGCTGGGGAACTGGTTGATGGGCAGCGTGCGGTACGCGAAGAACCCGGCGATCGCCAGGGCGAGGAACACCGCCGCGGTCGCGCCGGCGCGAGTGATCGCCAGCCGGGTGAAGCCCATCGATCCCCCTCCCGCCCGCCGGCGGGGCAACATCAGTCGAGGCAGGAAGGCCCCACGTGGTGGCTGCGGCCGGTAGCGAGGCCCTCGTCGGGGGACCGGGCCCTCGGCGGGTCGCTACGTCGATCCGACGCCGTCAGGCGTGCATGGATGGCCGTTCAAACATAGCACCGCCCCCCCTTGCCGACACTCGGGGGAGACGTGGCGCGACCGTGAGCACGGGGCTGAATCGCGTGATCGGAACTGCATGAACGGTGGCGCCAGAGGACCGGCGGGCTGGCCCGTGATCGGGACGCTCACCTCGCGCGGCGCATCGATCGCAGAGCCGAGCGCGACCGCCAGCATGATGTGCGCTCGCGCGTGGGGCCGAGGTGGCGTGGCAGCGTGTCAGCGTGACAGCGCGGCTACGAGACGCCGAACTCCACGCGCGTGATGCCGTCTGGCGCCGGACGCAGATCCGGGGTGGGCTGCGACGGGTCGAGGACCTCGAGCACCGAGCGCAGGTAGGGGGAGTGCGCGAGCATCTGCTCGTCGTCGGCGACGAGGGATGCCGCAGCGGGAAGCTCCTCGAGGATCTCCTCGGGCGTCGCGGCGCCGCGCTCGGCGAGTGAGGCCAGGCGTTCCATGCGGCGGCGGAGGAACTCCACGGTCCGCGCGAAGTCCGCAGTGCGCATGCTGTCGCCGATCGCCTCGGCGGTGACGCGTGCCGCGGAGAGCTGCGCCTCGAGCCGCGCGACCTGGTCATCGAAGACGGTGAGCGCGGCGTCCACGGCGCGCTTCTCGATCTCGAACTGCTCCAGCAGCAGGGACTGGCGGCGCGGAACCTGCGCGCGGATCTCCGCGATTCGCCGGCGCTCGGCGGCGATGTCGATCTGCGGCACCGGGCTCCCGCTGTCCATGCGCTCGGCGAGCGCCACCAGGTTGTCGTCCCAGCGGTCGGCGAACTCGACCAGCGGTTGCATCGCCTGCTCGAGGTTCTCGGAGAAGCGGCCGCGCACGGAGATCAGCTCCGCCACCACGTCCAGCAGCGGCGCCGCCTCCTCCTCCATGCGATCGAACGACCGCGTGATGTCCGCCAGCCGCGCCACAGAGCGCAGGCGGAGACGCGCGAGGTTCAGGAGCGGCGTGCCGCTCTCGTCCTGCCCCGAGTCCTCCAGGAGCGCGGTCACCGATTCGGTCAGCGCCGTTGATGCGTTGCGCGGGACGACGGGAATGGATTCCGGAGCGGGCATCGCGGGGACCTCCTGGATCGGGACCTGTACCGGTGTGTTTCCATGCGGGTGGGTCTGCGACTCTGCGCCGAACCCGGCAACGAAGCGTCTGATCACGTGCGGCCGCTCCGGCTTCAACACCGGTCGTTGAGCAAGCCGTGCGAGCGCCTCGGCCGAGGGCGTCGCCGGCATCACGCGCACCGGCGATTCCGGCACCGGCCCTGCGGGCGGCATTGCGAGCGCAGCGTGCGGCGGCCCCGCCATCGGCGCCTGCATGCTCGCCGGCGCTGTGCCCCGTCGGGACGCCGAGGCGGAGACCGCGCGCGGCGACTGGCGCGGTGTGTTCAGCAGCAGCAGCAGCGCGAAGGCCGCCGCCACCGTCACCTCGCCGGCCACTGCCGGCGACAGCTCAATGATCGAGGCGGGGAGGACGGTGCCCACCCGCAGCATCGCCGGGAGGGCAACGGCCAGCACGCCGAGCGCGGCCAGCATCCCGGCGGCGCGCAGGGGAGAGAGCAACGGCAGACCACCGGCGCGGGGTGCGTTGCGCATCCCGCCCCCGCCACTGCGTCTCGCGCGTTCCTCGGCCATCCTCGTACCCTCTGACGCCCGGATCGGGCATCCCACGCGCATCCCGGGAGTCGCATGCGCGCTTCGTGTACCGAGGATGCGGGGAGACTCCTACGGGGCGCATCGGGGACACCCCCCATTTCCTCGAGCCCCGGGCCTGCATCCCCTAAGGGTGGGCGCTCGTACAATCGGGCTCTCCAACCCGCAGACCGCCCGCGCCGCCGTGCGCACAAGCCGAGGTTCACATGAGCGTGCTCTTCACCCCCCTCCGTCTCCGTGGCGTCGAGACGCGCAACCGCATCTGGCTCGCGCCGATGTGCCAGTACTCCACCGAGGGGGATGGCCGGCCCACGGACTGGCACCTGGTGCACCTGGGCTCGCGGGCCGTGGGCGGCGCGGGGCTGGTGATGGCGGAGGCGACCGCGGTCACGCCGGAGGGGCGCATCACCCCGGGGGACCTCGGCATCTGGAACGACGAGCAGGTGGAGGCCTTCCAGCGGATCACCGCCTTCATCGAGTCGCAGGGGGCCGTCCCGGCGATCCAGCTGGCGCACGCCGGCCGCAAGGCATCCACGAACCGCCCGTGGCTGGGAGGGAAGCCGCTGACCCCCGCCGAGGGCGGCTGGATCCCGGAGGGCCCCAGCGCCATCGCCTACACCGAGGGCTACCCGGAGCCGCGCGCCTACACGACGCGCGAGGTGCACGGGATCATCGTCGCCTTCGCCCGGAGCGCGGCCCGCGCCGTGCGCGCCGGCTTCCGCGTGATCGAGGTCCACGCAGCGCACGGCTACCTGCTGCACCAGTTCCTGTCCCCCCACACCAACCTGCGCGACGACGAGTTCGGCGGTTCGTTCGCCGGCCGCACGCGCCTCGCCGTGGAGGTGGCCAAGGCCGTGCGCGCCTCGATCCCGGAGCAGATGCCACTGATCGTGCGCATCTCTACCAGCGAATACGTGGAGGACGGCTGGGACGTGGAGCACTCGGTCGCCCTCGCAACGTTGCTGAAGGACGTGGGCGTCGACCTGATCGACTGCTCCTCGGGCGGCAACCTGCCCCACCAGCAGCTGAACGCCTACCCGGGCTACCAGGTTCCCTTCGCGCGCGCCATCCGCGAGCGCGCCGGCATTCCCACCGGGGCCGTGGGGCTCATCGTCGAGCCGAACCACGCCGAGGCGGTGGTCGCGGGCGGGGACGCCGACGTGGTGCTCCTGGGCCGCGAGGAATTGCGCGACCCGTACTGGCCGATGCACGCCGCGAAGGCGCTGGGCGCCGATCACGAGTGGCCGGTCCAGTACCACCGCGCCCGGTAGCCGCGACCGGCGTCCGGGTAGCACCCCGCGGGGGCCCGGCAGCGCCCGCCCGGACCGCCCCTCGTTCCTCTCGCGATCCCTCATCATGGAGAACGAGGATGGTGCCGTAGCACCATCCCGTACCATGGTGGGGTGCGGTCGACCGGCCATCGACGGGCCGAGGTTCGGCCGGGAGGAGGGTCCGTGTCCCGCGCGCGCACACTCCCCCTCGCCGCCCGATCACTCGCGGTCTCGGCGCTGACGGCGGCGCTCCTACTGGGATGCAGCGCCCGAGGGGCCGCGCCCGCGGCGGCCCCGCACGTGTCCTCCACCGCCGCGATGACCCCGCTCCCCGCCGGGGAAGCCAGCGGAACGCCGGCGCCCCCGGCAGCGCAGGCGTCTCCAACGCGGTCGCCGCAGCCCTCGCCGGGCCCGCTGGCCACCGGCTCCCCGCGCGCGGCCATCGCCCCGCAGCCCCCCAGCCCGCTCCCACCGCGCACCGATCGCAGCGGCTTCGTCGTGGCGCTCGATCCGGGTCACGGCGGCGACGAAAGCGGCGCCGCGGCCAACGGCGTCGTCGAGCGCGACTCCAACCTCGACCTCGCGATGCGGGTCGGGGAGTTCTTGAAGACGGCCGGAGTGCAGGTCTACTACACGCGCACGGACGGCGGCCGGGCGCCCGGCATCGGCGGCAACGGCGACACGCGGAGCCTCACACGCAACGACCTGCAGGCGCGCGTCACCGCGGCGAACCGCGCGGGCGCGGACGTCTTCGTGTCGCTGCACTCCAACGGCGCGGCCGATACGTCGCTGCGCGGGGTCGAGGTCTACTACGAGAGCCGCCGCCCGTTCGCCGATCAGAACTACCGCCTCGCGCAGAACCTGATCGACGGCGCGCTGCGCGGGCTGGCGAACTCGGGCAACCCCTCAGTGAACCGCGGCATCATCGACGCGGCGTGCTGGCGCAACTTCCAGGGGCGGTGCGTGGGCCTCTTCGTGCTGTCCCCCGGGGGCACGACCACCGGTTCCGGCGGGAGCACGGGCCAGGTGAAGGAGGCGACCAACATGCCGGCTGCGCTGCTGGAGACGCTGTTCGTCTCCAGCCCGGAAGATGCCGCCCTGCTGAGGGACGACGCGGTGCGCACCGCCGTCGCGCGCGGGATCGCAGAGGGCATCCTGCGCTTCCTCGGCGTGCTGGCATAGCGCGAGCGGCGCGAGCGGCGTGAGCTCGTCAGGGCCGCAGCAGCTCCGACACGGTGACGATGCGCAGCCCCCGCTCGCGGAACAGCCGGATAGTGTCGCGCAGCACGGACGCCGTCGCCGCGCTATCGCAGTGGCTCACGGTGATCGCTCCCGGACCCAGACCGGCCGCGCGGACGGTGTTCGCCCAGACCTCGGACGCGGGGATGCCGCGCCAGTCGCCGGTGTCGCCGGTCACCGTCCCCTGCGCATCGCTGCCAATCGTCCAGAAGATGTGCAGCGGCCAGCCCGCCGCTGCCGCCACGTCCAGCACGCGCTGATCCCGCGCCGCGGACGGGGCGCGCCAGATCGGCTTCGTGCCCCTGCCCGTGAGCGCGACGAGGTAGCGCTCGTTCGCCTCGAGGTCGGCGACGATCTCGGCGTCCGTCAGGTCGCGGTAGTCGGGGTGCGCCCAGGAGTGGTTCGCCAGCTCGTGCTCGCGCGCGATCTCCTTCGTCAGCTCCTGGTGGTCGCGCGCCCAGATCCC
>JBAYVN010000053.1:0-16310 GCA_041674525.1 Dehalococcoidia bacterium
GAAGCGCCCGCGGCCGCGCACGTACTTCACGCGGCGGGCGCGGCTGAGCTGTCCGAGTCCGCCGGTGAGCCGGCCGACGACCTCGTCCTTCCAGATGCGCACGCGGTCGACGTCGATGGCGGGCTCGCCGAACGTCACGCCGAGGTCGGCGGCCTCGCGCGCCTCGTTCACGACGTTGGCGACGTGGAGCAGGGCCTTGCTGGGGATGCATCCGCGGTAAAGGCAGACGCCGCCGGGGTTGGGCTCGGTGTCGATCAGCGTGACGTCCAGGCCCTCCTCAGCGGCGAGGAACGCAGCGGGATAGCCGCCGGGCCCCGCGCCGAGGACGGCCACCCGCAGTGCCTGATTCGTCGTCACGCTCGCTACCCCTCCAGTGCCATGATCAGCGGGTTCTTGATCGCCTCGACGATCCACGACATGAAACGCGCGCCGTCCGCGCCGTCGATGATGCGGTGGTCCATGCCGAAGGACAGCGGCATGCGCAGGCGTGGCTTCCACTCGCCATTCTCGTACACGGGCACCGTCTCGGCACGCCCCAGTCCGAGGATCGCGATCTCCGGCCAGTTGATGATCGGATCGAAGTACCCGGTGCCGAGGCTGCCGAGGTTGGTGACGGTGAAGGTGGCCCCTCGCTGCTCCTCGATGGTGAGTGCGTTGTTGCGCGCGCGCTCGGCGATCTCGTTGAGCTCCACGGAGAGGTCGATGATGTTCTTCTGGTCGACGTGCTCGATCTTCGGCACCACCAGGCCGCGCTCGGTGTCGACGGCGACGCCGAGGTGGATGTAGCGCTTGAGGATGAGCTCGTTGCTGTCGGTGTCGATGCTGGCGTTGATGCGCGGGTGCGCGCGCAGCGCCGCGGCCACGACTTTCAGGATCATCACCGAGATCGTCAGGTTGCCGCCCGCGGCTCGCGCTCGCTCGCGGTGCTGCTGGCGCAGTGCCTCCATCGCCGTGACATCGGCGTGGTGGTAGATGTGCGCGTGCGGGATCTCCGCCCACGACTGCGTCATGTTGCGCATCACGGTGCGGCGCAGGCGCGTCAGCGGCTCGCGCGTCACCTCGCCCCACTGCGCGAAGTCGGGGAGCGAGACGCGCTCCCGAGCCGCCTCCGGCGACATCTGCACGATCACGGGGCGTGAGGTCTGCTCACGCACGTGGCGCTGGACGTCGTCGGCGGTGATGCGCCCGCCCGGGCCGGTGCCGGTGATGCCGCTCAGGTCGACGCCGATGTTCCGCGCCAGCTGGCGGACGGACGGCCCGGTGGGCGCCGGTGGCTGCACCGGCGCACGCGACGGGGGCGGAGGGGGCGGCTGAACAGCCGTCGGCGGTGCGGGCGGTGCGACCGGCGCCGGCGGCGGCACGGGAGCGGGGGGACGAGTGGCCCCCGGCGGCGGGGGCGGGGGGATGAAGGCCGGCGGCGCAGGCGGCGGCGCAAGCGGCGGCGTGGGTGCGGTCGTGGCAGCAGCGCCGGCGGCTGGCGGCACGGAGGGTGCGGCCGGCGCGGCGGGCGAAGTGACGCCGGACTCCACGGTGAACAGCACCTGTCCAGGCTTCACCACGTCCCCCGGCACGATGTGGATCTTCGTCACGCGCCCGGCCAGCTCGGACGGCACGTCCAGCGTGGCCTTCTCGGTCTCAATCTCCAGCAGCGGCTGGTCGACTGCGATCACGTCCCCCTCGGCGACGAGGATCTTCAGGACGTCGGCCTCGTCGATGTTCTCGCCGAGGTTGGGAAGGGCGAAGTCCGCCACCGTGCAGCCCCTTCTCGCGGGGGCCGCACGCCGCGGCCCATCGCGGGCGTTATAGCACACTCCTCCCGTACGGAACCCGCGTCCGGGACCGCGCGCGCAGACCGTGCATGTGCGGACGCCGATCGTGACGAGCGTACGCTCGCGGCACCGTCGCGCCTCGTCGGTTCGTCTGACACGGTGCTATATTGCGTGCGTGATGCCACACGGCCTTCAGGCCGGTGGAACCGCGGGGGAGAAGCATTGTGACAACTGGTTCAGAGCAGGTCGTGTCCGCACAGGCGTCGTCGCGGCCGGCGGAGCAGGCGCCCGATCCCGAGCAGCTCAGGAGTTGGGCTGACGCGTTCGACGCGGTGATCGCCGCGGAGGGGCCCGCGCGCGCCGCCGCGATCCTCCGGAAGCTCCTCGATCGCGCGACCGCGCAGCGCGTCCCCATCCCCCCGGTGGTGAACACGCCGTACTGGAACACGATCGGCGTGGACGCGCAGCCTGCGTATCCCGGCGATCTCGCGGTCGAGGATCGCATCAGCGCGGCCGTCCGCTGGAACGCGCTGGCGATGGTGGTGCGCGCGAACCGCACGAGCAGCGAACTCGGCGGGCACATCGCCACGTACGCCTCGATCGCCGACCTGTTCGAGGTGGGCTTCAACCACTTCTTCCGCGCCGCCTCGAAGAGCGAGGGCGACCCTGCCGCGGGTCCACGCACCGGCGACATGGTCTTCTTCCAGCCCCACGCCGCGCCGGGCGTCTACGCGCGCGCGTTCCTGGAGGGCCGCCTGAGCGAGGATCGCCTGGCGAACTTCCGCCGCGAGACGAGCGGCCCCGTCGCCTCGTCGGGAACCATCGCCCCGGACAGCGAGGGACTCCCGTCGTACTGTCATCCGTGGCTGATGCCGGACTTCTGGCAGTTCCCGACCGGCTCCATGGGCCTAGGTCCGATCCAGGCGATCTACCAGGCGCGCTTCATGCGCTACCTGCAGCACCGCGGGATCGCGGACACCACCGGGCGCAAGGTGTGGGCGTTCGTCGGCGACGGCGAGATGGACGAGCCGGAGTCGCTCGCGGGCCTGTCGCTGGCCGCGCGCGAGGGACTCGACAACCTGATCTTCGTCGTCAACTGCAACCTGCAGCGTCTGGACGGCCCCGTGCGTGGCAACGGCTCGATCATCCGCGAGCTCGAGGGCCTGTTCGCGGGTGCCGGCTGGAACGTCATCAAGGTCATGTGGAGCTCCGACTGGGATCCGCTCTTCGCGCGCGACGAGGAAGGCATCATCCTCAAGCGCCTCGACGAGACGGTGGACGGCGAGTTCCAGCGCTACGCCGCCACTGACGGCCGGTTCAACCGCGAGCACTTCTTCGACAAGTACGCCGAGCTGCAGGCGCTGGTCGCGGACCTGTCCGACGAGGACATCGACCGGCTGCGCCGCGGGGGCCACGACCCCGTGAAGATCTACGCCGCGTACCGCGCGGCCGAGATGCACCGGGGACAGCCCACCGTAATCCTCGCCCACACCATGAAGGGCTACGGGATGGGCAGCTGGGGCCAGGGCCGCATGGGCGCCCACCAGCAGAAGAACCTGGACGAGGAGGCGCTGCTCGCCTTCCGCGACCGCTTCTCGCTCCCGATCAGCGATGACGAGGCGAAGGACCTCGCCTTCTACCAGCTCCCGGAGGGCGGGCCCGAACTCCGCTACCTGCACGAGCGCCGCGCCGCCCTGGGTGGCTACCTCCCCGAGCGATCGAGCGAGGCGCCGAGGCTCCCGGTGCCGGAGCTGTCGGCCTTCTCGCGGGTGATCGAGGGCACCGGCGGCCGCGACCAGTCCACGACGATGGCCTTCGGGCAACTACTCGCCCAGTTGCTGCGCGATCCGAACGTCGGACCGTACGTGGTGCCGATCGTCGCCGATGAGGCGCGCACGTTCGGCATGCACACGCTCTTCCGGCCGGCCGGGATCTATTCGCCGCACGGGCAGCTCTACGAGCCTGAGGACAAGAGCGCCCTGGTCTACTACCGCGAGGCCACCGACGGCCAGATCCTCGAGGAGGGGATCTGCGAGATCGGCGCGCTCTCGTCGTGGATCGCGGCAGCGACCAGCTACAGCACCCACGGCGTACCGATGCTGCCGCTGTACATCTTCTACTCGTGCTTCGGATTCCAGCGCGTCGGCGATCTCATCTGGGCCGCCGCCGACCAGCGCGCGCGCGGCTTCCTCTTCGGCGCCACCGCGGGACGCACCACGCTCTCGGGCGAGGGCCTGCAGCACCAGGACGGCACCAGCCAGCTCTGGGCGTCCACCATCGGCACCTGCCGGGCGTACGACCCCTGCTTCGGCTACGAGATGGCGACGATCATGCAGGACGGCATCCGCCGCATGCTCGACGCGCAGGAGGACGTCTTCTACTACATCACCGCGATGAACGAGGAGTACGCCCACCCCGCGATGCCGGAGGGCACCGCCGAGGGCATCGTGCGCGGCATGTACCTGCTGGAGGAACGCGCCGGGGCACAGGTGCAGCTCCTCGGGTCGGGCACGATCCTGCGCGAGGCGCTCGCCGCCGCCGAGATCCTCGAGCGCGAGCACGGGATCGCGGCGAACGTGTGGAGCGTCACCAGCTGGTCGGAGCTGCGCTGGGATGGCATGGTCGCCACCGGCAACGCATCCTCGGCCGTGCGCGAGGCGCGCCGCGCTCCCGAGGGAGCGACGACGAGCTGGGTCGCCGGTTGCCTGGGCGCGACCGTCGGCCCGATCATCGCCGCCACGGACTACGTGAGCGCGGTGCCGGACCTCATCCGCCCGTTCGTGCCTGCCGGCCGGGAGTACACCGCGCTGGGGACGGACGGCTTCGGCCGCAGCGACATGCGCAAGAACCTGCGCTCCTTCTTCGGCGTGGGGCGCGAGGCGATCGTGCGGTCGGCCCTGGAGCACCTCGGCCGCTAGAGCGCGGTACGGCAGCGGAGTCAGGCAGGGGTTTCGCGGGAGGCGCGAGGAGCGGGGGAACACATGCAGTGGGTGATGACGGACCACGTCCACTACGATCGGGTCGCCGCCTGCTGGATGATCCAGCGCTTCATCGATCCCGCCGCCGAGATCTCCTTCGCGCCCAGCCGCACGCCCCTCGAGGATCTGCCCGAGGGCGCGATCCCGCTCGCGTTCCCCGGCGCCAGGCTCGGTCCGCACGACGCGAACGGTCCGCTGTTCGTGAAGGTGCTGCGCGAGTACGGCATCGAGGATCCCGCGCTCGAGCTGATTGGCGAGGTGATCGCGAAGGGCATCGATTACGTGCTCCACGACTACCGTCCCGATCCCGCTGACCGCTATGGCCAGATGGGCGTCGGTCTGGCCGCGTTCGCGGACGGCATGATCGTCCTGGAGCCCTCGGACCCCAAGCGCCTCGAGGACAGCTACATCGTCTGGGATTCGATCTACGCGCTGTTCAAGGCGAACAAGCAGCGCCTCGGACCCCGCACCGCCTGAGCCTCGCGCCGGTGTCGCGGCGTGCTGCGTCGACTCAGACGCCCGCCATCCCGGCGACGGTCGCGATCACCTGCGCGGCGCGTCCGTTCTGCTGGTAGGAGCGCAGGATCTGGAGCTTCTCGGCCTCCAGCGACCCTTCGGCGTGGATCGCGAGCAGCTCCTGGTAGGGGCCGTACTCCCCGGCGGTGAGATCGGCGACGAAGTTGAGGAGCCGCGTCCGCTGCTCGCCGCTCACCCCCTTGCGGCCGGCGAGGTACTTCTGCAGGAACGGGCGCAGTTCCTCGGTGCTCCAGTCCTCCGCTCCCGGCGCGGTGACCAGGAGGCCGCCCGCGATCTCCTGGAGGTGCTGCACGGCCTCGTGGTAGCCGTGCGCGAAGTGGCTCTTCGCGATGTTCACGGTCATCGGGTCGGGCGCCACCTGGCCGCCGGGCTTCGGCACGCACCGCTCGGCCGCCTTCTCGGTCATCGCGCGCAGCGTCTCGGCGTAGGCGATCAGGCGCGCGAACTTGTCGCGGACGTGCCCCGCCGAGGCGATGCCGTTGTAGTCCGCGGCCAGCGCGGCGGCTCCGCAGATCGCGTCCACCAGCGGAAGCTTGTAGGAGACCGCCGTGAAGCGGTGGTACTCCACGAAGGTCAGGGCCAGCGCCCCGGCGGCGGCGGTGTCCCCGTCCAGGAAGATGCGGTCGCTGGGGACGAAGACATCGTCGAAGATCGTCATCGTCTCCATCATCTTGTGCTCGTGCGTGATCGGGTGCTCCATCGCGCGGGTCTCGCGATCGCCGTACGGGCTTGCGATCAGACGTACCCCCGGTGTGTTCACCGGCACCGCGAACGCGATGCTCCAGTCCTGCTCTTCGGGCCCCATCGCGCGGGTCGGCAGGACGATCACCTCGTTCGCGTTCGTCGTGCACGAGGTGTGGAACTTCGCGCCGCGCACCACCACGCCGTCCGCGCGCCGCTCCACCACGCGCAGGTACATGTCGGGGTCTTCCTGCTCGGAGGGGCGCAGCATGCGGTCGCCCTTTGCATCCGTCTGCGCCACCGAGAGCGCCAGGTCGTTGTCCCGGCAGTGCTCGTAGAACCGCTGCACCCGGTCGTGGTACGGGCCGTCCAGCTCCGCCGTCACCGCGAGCAGCGCGAAGATGGCGTCCGTGCCGATCTCCTTCAGCAGCACCACCAGGGTGTTCCCCGCCGTGGTTCCCGCCTCGATCAGCCGCGATCGCAGGAGCAGGTCCTCCGTCGAGCGGGGGATGCGGTAGAAGCGGCTGTACTGCTGCCCGCCCTCCTCGACGACCGCGAGGTCGCGATACGCGGGGTCCTCCGCCATCGCGAAGTCGAGTGCGCCGTGGCGGGTGGCCTTCCCGATCACCGGGTGCCGGGTGACGTCATCCACTGGCTTGCCCCGGAACCACACCGTCCGTCCGTCGCGCAGGGATTCGAAGTACTGTTCCGGCGTCCGGAGAGCCACGGTGTGTCCTTGTCGCTGCGGCGCGGGTCGGGGATGCCCGTCACGGCATGCGCGCCGGGGCGATCATCCTGCGCCCCGGGGGCGCGGGCAATCCGCGGGGCCGCCGGCGCGGCTCAGCTGAAGTCGCGCAGCGAGGCGACGGTGGCGCCGTCCAGCCGGCGCACCACGTCCGCAACCAGCCGGATCGTGGCCTCCACGTCCGCGCGGGCGATGACGCCGTTGTGGCTGTGCAGGTAGCGCGTGGGGACCGCGATGTTGATCGCGGGCGCACCTCCGCGCGTGCGCTGCATCGCCGCGCCGTCCTGGCCGTACCCGGTGAGCACGTTGAACTGCACCGGGATCCCCAGGTCGCGGGCGACCTCCAGCACGAAGTCCCGGAGGCGGAGGTTGGGCAGCATCGAGCTGTCGTGCAGGAAGAGGCTGGGCCCGCCGCCGAGGCGTTCCTGCGCCTCGTCCGGCGTGATGCCCGGGTAGTCGCCGGCGACGCCCGACTCGAGGTTGACCCCCACGTCCGGGGCCACCTCGTAGGCGCTGGTTTCCGCGCCCCGGAGCCCCACCTCCTCCTGCACCGTCGCCACGGCGAACGTGGTGGCCGCCGCGGGCGGTGCGTCACGCAGCGCGCGCATCACCTCGATCATCACGGCGAGCCCGGCGCGGTCGTCCCACGCCTTGCCGAGGTAGAGCTCGCCACCCGCCAGCGGCGTGAACCGGCTGTCCGGCACGATGGGATCGCCCGGCCGGATCCCGAGGCGCCCCGCCGCATCCTCGGCGCTGCGCGCACCGACGTCGATGAACATGTCGGTGCGCTCGAAGAGCTTCTTGCGCGCCTCGGGCTCCATCACGTGGACGGTCTTGATCCCGGTGATCCCGGGCACTGGACCGGCGTGCGTCAGGATCACCCAGCGCTGGTTGATCAACGCCTGGTCGAGCCAGCCCCCGAGCGGCTGGAACTTCACATAACCCTCGGGCGTGACCCGCCGAACCATCAGCCCGAGCTCATCCATGTGCGCGGTGAGCATCACGCGGGGGCGGCGCTCGGCGGGGCCCAGCCTCGCCATCAGCGAGCCGAGGCCGTCCGTCTGGATCGCGTCGGCGAGCGGTTCGAGCTCGGCGCGCACCACGGTGGCCACCGGCCCTTCGAACCCCGGCGGGCCGTACGCGTTGGACAGTGCCTCGAGCAGCCGTTCGATGTCCGCCATGGCAGCCTCCCATCAGCCCGAGGATACGCGGCCCTCGCGAGTGCGTGAGGGCGCCGCCTGCGCGTCGCTCGCAGGGGCGCGCAGTTGTGTGGATTGCGCTTGTGATGTATCACACAGGTAATTTGCCTTCCGCCGCGTGACGGGAGGCAACGGGGTCCGCCACCTCGTGGCAGGGATCCTGGTTTGCAGGAGGGGAGTGAGAAATGAGCGAATCGCGATACTGGCAGCGCAGGGGTGGTCCGGCGCTCGACCGCAGGACGTTCCTGCGCGGTGCGGCGGTGACGGGAGCGGGCGCTGCCGCGTTCCTGGCCGGCTGCCGCTCGGCGTCCCCGACGACTCCGGCGCCGCAGGCCGCGACAGGCGGTGCGGCTCCCCCCCGCGCAGGCAGCGATCTTCGCGGTGCCCGAGGGCAAGCGCGGCGGCACCTTCACGCGCGGCGGCCTGGACCCCACTACCGGCTGGGACCCCCACGGGACGATCTCGTACCTGACGGACAACGTCACCGAGCCGATGCACATCAAGCTCATCCGGCACGACTACCGGAAGTCACCGCCGTACTTCAACGGCAACGAGGAGCTGATCATCGGCGAGCTCGCCGAGAAGTGGGAATCACCGGACCCGCTGACCTACAACTTCACCCTGCGCCGGGGCATCAACTGGCCGGACCAGGAGCCCGTGAAGGGCCGTCCGGTCACCGCGCAGGACGTGAAGTACTCGTTCGACCACGCGAAGCTGCCCACCAGCCAGACGCAGGAATACGTCTTCAACAACATCAAGTCGGTCACGGCGATCGACGACTACACGCTGCAGATCAAGGCGAACTACCCGAACTGGCGCTTCGCGATCGACCTCGACTCCTACAACACCCAGGTGCTGCCGAAGGGGATCTACGAGTGGGCCGGTGCTGACGGACTGAAGGGGCCCGACAAGGGCGTTGGCGCCGGACCGTGGGCGCTCGAGGACTACAAGCCGGGCTCCATCATCAAGTGGAAGCCGAACGAGTCGTACCGCAAGGTCTTCGGCGTGCCGTACTTCGATCACCTGAACGTCGCCATCCTCTCGTCTGGCGCCCCCACCGACAAGGCATGGATCGCGAAGACGACCAACGTGTACGCGATTGGTTCGGGCCTCCTCGACCAGATGGTGAAGGCCCGCCCGGACGCGAAGATCGTGAAGGAGTACTACGCGGCCACCTCCACGAACGGCGTGTTCATGAAGGTGCACCAGAAGCCGTTCGATGACGTGCGCGTTCGCCGCGCGATGTCGATGGCCGTCGATCGGGACGGCTGGGGCAAGACGCTGCAGGTGCCGTTCAAGTGGGAGAGCGGTCCGGTCACCTGGGGCTACCCGACGTGGAAGCTGGTGCCCGAGAAGATGCCGGCCGAGACCCTGAAGTGGTTGAAGCACGACCCCGCGGAAGCGACCAAGCTCACCGCCGCCGCGGGCATCTCCGCCAGCAAGGAGTACATCATCCACGAGTACCCCTACAGCGCGACCACGACCTCCGACTGCCAGCTGATGATCGACTCCTTCAGAAAGGTTGGTCTCAACACCAAGCTGAAGGTCTACGAGTACAACAACTGGCTGGCTACGGCGTACATCGGCAAGTATGACGACCTGCTATACGGCCCGGACAACCTGGACCGCATCACGCAGCAGCTGGCAGACCGCCTGCAGGCGGGCTCGTCGCGCAACCACTCGGACGTGGGTGACGACACGACGACGAAGCTCCTGAAGGACTTCCAGGGAGCAAAGGGCCCCACCGAGGCGAAGCCGATCAACGATCAGCTCCAGCTCCGCTCGGTGGACCAGGCCTTCTGTGTCTACAAGCCGCAGGGCGTGTCCATGCACATGTGGGACGCCAACCTGATGAACTACGGCGACAACGGCGACTACGCCCTGTACTACCAGGACTCGTACCGCGCCGCGTTCATGTGGTGGGCGTAACTCGCCTCGGCTGAGCACGCCGCGAGGCGTCGCGGGGCATTGCCATGTATCGTGTGTGGCCTCGGAGCTCTCGGGCTCCGGGGCCACTCCGTGCTCGGAAGGCGCGATGTTCTCAGGAGGCGCCGTCCTCCTCCGGCCGGTCCGCGATCACGTAGCGTTCCTCGAGCACCCGCGCGTCCAGGCGTTCATCGATCACGCTCGCGACGCCATCGAGGTCGTCGATGATGAAGCGCCGGAGCTCCTCCACCTGCGCGCGCGCCGCATCGTCATCGTCCGCGACCACGGCGAAGCCCAGCTGCGCACCGCGCACCCGCTCGTGCATCCCCACCTCGGCGATCGACACCGGGCGCCACGCCCGCACACGCGCGAGGAGCGGCCGGATGACGGTGCGCTTGTCCTCCAGCGACGTGGCATGCGGGATCTCGATGGTCAGCAGCGCGGTGGCGATCACCATCGACATATCGGCTCCCGGTCCCGTTCGGGGGTCAGGGCTTGCTGTTGTCCCATGAGGCGAACTTCACCGGGCGGATGCGCGCGAACACGCGGCCGCGCCGCGCCTCGGTGGGGAGCTGATCCTCGGGCACCCCACGGGCGCGGGCCCCGGCGCGCGTCAGCTCGATGAGGTCCGCGGGGTCCTCCACTAGCGTCGCGTCGCCCTGAATCACCACGCCCTTCAGGTCGTTCCGGGCGCTCCCGGCGTCCAGCAGCAGGCAGACGCTCGGGTTGCGCCGGACGTTCACGCGCCGCTGCCCGCGCATGTGGATCACGATGTCGTCGCCCTGGCGGAAGTAGCCGAGCGGCACGATGTGCGGATAGCCGTCGCTCCCCACGGTCGCCACGCGGAGCCACTGGGGTCCGTGATCCAGCCACGCATAGATTTCGTCGCGCGTCATCTCGGCCATGTCCGCTCCCCTGGCGCCTCGCGCCCGCTATCCGTCGCTCAGCTCGTGGAACAGCTCCTCCTCCTGCGCGTTGTGCAGGCGCAGGATGGAGTGCAGGCCGTACAGCACCCGCTGGAACTCCTGGCGTTCCCCGGGCGTGGGGCCCTCGGCTGCCAGGTGCTGGTGCAGCGTCGAGAACTGGCGTGCCTGCAGCTCCAGCTCGTGGTGCGCGCGGCTCAGCGTGCCCAGCGGGTCGTCCCCGCGGATCGCCTGGCCGAGCAGCGGGTACACCCGCCGCTCGTCCTCGCGCTCGTGCGGGATCAGCACGTCGTCGATCAGCGCGCGGGCCTCGTCCAGCAGGCGCTCGACCGCCGCGTTGTCCTGTCCCTCCAGCTGGTCGGCCACCTCGCGCAATCGGTCCACGCCCGCGTCGATGACGCGGTGCTCCTGCCGGAGCTCCCGGATGAGATCGAGGCTCACGTTGCCGCGCATCCGCGGGCGCCGCATCGGGGTGAGCGCGCGCAGCGCCCACAGGATCGCGGCCGCGTCGATGCCCTCCTGCAGCAGCGCGCCTGCGACCGGGACCAGCATGCCGAAGGCGGCCGCGCCCATCGCCACGAACGACAGGAGCATGCCGAGCAGCACGCTCTCGCGCGCGATGCGGCGCGTGCGCTGGGCGATGCGCAGCGCCTCCTCCAGCCGGTCAATGCGATCGACCGTGATCACGATGTCCGCAGCCTCGGACGAGGCCGTCGCGCCGCGGGCGCCCATCGCCACGCCCACGTCGGCGCTGGCGAGCGCGGCGGCGTCGTTGATGCCGTCGCCGATCATCGCCGTCGTGCCGTCGTCGTCGTGACGCGCCGCCGCGACGGCGAGCACCTTCGCCTCAGGCGATTGCTCGGCGAGCACCCGATCGACGCCGACCGCGGACCCGACCGCGGTCGCGGCCTCCTCGCGGTCGCCGGTGACCATCACCGTCTCGCGCACGCCGAGCCGCTTGAGCGCGCGGAGCGTGCGAGGGGTGTCCGGCCGGATCGGGTCGTCCAGCAGCACCGCCCCCGCCAGCACACCGTCCGCGGCGACCACCACGTGCGATCCGCCGTGGCGCATGATCCGTCGCTGCAGATCCGGGTTGGCAGGCTGCGATAGCTGCGAGGAGACCCAGCGCAGGCTCCCCACCACCACGCGGCGCCCGTCCACCACCCCCTGGACCCCGCCGCCCGGAACCTCCACGGACTCCGTGGGCATGGCGAGGTCCACGCGCCGCTCGTGCGCCGCGCGCACCACGGCCGCCGCCAGCACGTGCGACGACACCTGGTCCACCGACGCCGCCAGCCGCAGCACCGTCGGGGCCTCGAAGCGTCCGCCGTCCACCACGATGTCCGCGAGCCGCGGCGCGCCCATCGTCAGCGTGCCGGTCTTGTCGAAGAAGACGGTCGTCGTGCGCGCGAGCGCCTCGAGCGCCCCGCCGTCGCGCACGATCACCCCGCGCTGGGCGGCGCGGGAGATCCCCGAGACGATGGCGATGGGTGCGGCGAGCAGCAGCGGGCACGGTGTAGCGACCACGAGCACCGCCAGCGCGCGCACCGGGTCGCCGCTCGCGACCCACGCCGCTCCCGCCACCACCAGCGTCACCGGCACGAAGATCGCGGCGTAGCGGTCCGCCAGGCGCACGAACGGCGACTTCGCGTTCTGTGCGCTCTCCACGAGGCGGATGATCCCCGCGTATGTGCTGCCCTCGGCGGTCGCGGTGGCGCGCATCTGGAACGGCGCGCCGGCGTTCACCACTCCGCTGGAGACCGCGTCACCGATCCCGCGATCCACCAGGCGTGATTCGCCGGTCAGCGCAGACTCGTCCAGCATCGCCGGCTGGAGCAGCGTCCCGTCCACGGGGATGCTGTCCGCTTCCTTGATCAGCAGCTGGTCGCCGGCGCGCACCTCGGTTACCGGGATGTCGGTGAGGGTGGTGCCGTCCATACGATGCGCGGTCTGCGGGGCGCGCCGCAGCAGCGCGGACAGCTCGCGTTCCGCGCGTCCGGCGGCATACTGCTCCAGCGCCGCTCCGGTGCTCAGCATCAGCGCGACTACCGCAGCGGTCAGGTACTCGCCGAAGCTAAGCGCGCCCGCCATCGCGAGGATCGCGATCAGGTCGACGCCCGCCTGCCGGGCCAGCAGCTGTCGCACGGTGTCGACGAGCAGGGGCAGCAGCGCCAGCACTGAGATGACCGCCCACAGCGCATCGGCCGTGCTCACATATCCAGCCCATCGCAGTCCCAGGCCGCCCAGCAGCCCGGCGGCGGTGACGATGAGCAGGAATCGCGTGATCCAGCGAGAATCGATCATGATCGCGGACTCCGTTGACCGGGGCTCGGCGGCCCTGCGGCCGCTCGCGTTGCCGCGATTATAGACTGCGGGCCCCGGATGATCCGCGAGGTGGCCCGGCGGGATCCGAGGAGCACCTGAGCGCGATGCGGCGCAGAATAGACACCCTGCTCGCTCGCCGGCCCATCACCCGTTCTGCGGCAATCCGAGATAGGCGCACATGACCGGTCGTCCGTTCTACTTCCTCGTGGCGGCGCTGTGGCTGGGAAACCTGATCCCCGCCCTGGACGCCACCCTCGTCGGCACGGCGCTGCCGACGGTGATCGGCGCGCTGGACGGGCTGTCGCTCTACAGCTGGGTGTTCGCCAGCTACCTGCTCACGCTGACCATCGCGATCCCGATCTTCGGGAAGCTGGCGGACCTGTTCGGGCGGAAGCCGGTCTACTTCTTCGGCATGGGGCTGTTCACAGTGGCCGCGGTGCTGTCCGCCCTGGTACAGAACGTCGAGCAGCTCATCGTCTGCCGCATCCTGATCGGGCTGGCGACGGCGTGCGTGCAGCCCGTGGCGCAGACGATCATGGGCGACGCGTTCCCGATGGCGCAGCGCGCGAAGCTCCAGTGGATGTTCGCCAGCGCGTGGTTCGTCGCCAGCGCGATCGGGCCGATCATCGCAACCGCGATCACGTTCTACCTGAGCTGGCGCCTCGTCTTCCTGGTGACGGTGCCCCTCGGGCTGTGCGCCTCCTTCCTGATGGCGACGAAGTACCACGAAAGCGTGGAGCGGAAGTCCCACCGCATCGACTTCGCGGGGGTGTTCCTGCTGGGGGCCGGCGTACTCGCACTGCTCTTCGCGCTGTCGCCCACGAACCGCACCGCCGGCGTGAGCACGCAGTCGCTTGGACTGATCGCGATCGCCGGCGTCCTGCTGGTGCTCTTCGTCTGGAACGAGACGCGAGCAGCCGAGCCGGTGCTCCCGCCGAGGCTCTTCCTGATCCCCGTGCTCGGCATCGCCGCGCTGGGAAGCGTGGCCTCGGGCATCGTCCAGTCCGGGGCGACATCGTTCATCCCGATCTTCGTGCAGGGCGCGCAGGGCGGCACGGCGGCGGACGTGGCGATGGTGCTCCCGCTGATGACGATCGGCTGGCCGATCGGCGCGGGCATCGGGGGACGCTTTCTCCTGCGCGTGGGCTTCCGGCGCTCCGCCATCGCCGGGATGGCCCTGACAGCGGTTGCGCAGGCCGGCTTCCTGCTCCTGGGCCGGGACAGCAGCACGTTCTTCGCCGCCGCGTGCATGACGCTGATGGGCCTCGGCTTCGGGTTCTCCAGCGTCGGCTTCATGATCTCCGTGCAGAACTCCGTCGGCTGGAGGGATCGAGGCGTCGCGACGGCCTCACTGCAGTTCTTCCGCAGCATCGGCGGGAGCGTGGGCGTTGCGATCATGGGCACGATCATGGGCCTGCGCATGCAGCCCCTGATCGAGCGCTACCAGGTCACCGGGACGACCGGCGCCGCGAGCGCATTGCTCGATCCGTCAGCGCGTGGTGCGCTCGCCCCCGACGTGCTCGCGGCGCTGCAGCTCGGGATGACCGAGGCGGTGCACAGCACGTTCTGGGTGATGGCGATCGCCAGCGTCGCCGGGCTGGTGGCGGTGCTCTGGTTCCCGAGGACGCTGCGCGAGGTCCCCGACGCCACGTCTCCGGCGCCGTCCTCCGCACCCGCGCGGGACGAGGTCGCGGCCCGCGAGTAGCCCGCCCGGCTCAGCGACGAGGGTGCGCGAGCCGCATCACGTGCCGGCGCGTGCCGGCGCGGCCCACCTCCACGAACCCGAGATCGCGGAACGTGGAGACGAAGCCCATGAACCGGTAGCTCGGCGAGTCGGGGTCGACGGGGTAGGCCTCGACGACGCTCGCGCCCTGCGCGCGCGCATGCTTCACGGCGGCGCCGATCAGACGGCGCGTCATGCCGCCCCCGCGCAGCGCGCGCGGCACGAAGAAGCACACGATCGACCAGACGCGGTCACCGGGGGCGGCTGCCGGCGCGCCCGCCGTCCCGCGCAGCGTCTCGCGCGGGGCCACCGAGCACCACCCGACCGGCTCGCCGCCGCGGTAGGCCAGGATGCCCACCGGGACGCCCGCCTCCACCCGCGCGTGGAGCATCCGCTTGCGGCTCGCCGGGCGCGCATCGTGCGACTCCTCGGGGGTGCGGCGCCACACCATGCACCAGCAATGGCCCGGCCCGCCGCGCGCCTCGAAGAGCCGCTCCAGGTCATGCCACGTCGACGCATCCGCCGCGCGGAAGGTGAGGCGGGTCATGCACGCGGGAGCGCGGCGCTCGTCCACGCGGAGCCGCCCCGCGCGCGCTGGACGCCGCGATCACCCTCGAGGTCCCCGGGGGGGTGCCCCGCGACGCGCGCGGTCGTCCAGCCGAGGGGCGTCCCCACCGGCACCGCCACCCTGCCCCCCGCCGGCGCCACGAGAGTCGCAGTGGCTGTGGTCACGTCGTCCTCCTCGAGCAGCACGGCGGGAGAGTACCGCACTCGGCAGGCGATGGAAGGCGGCGGGGACGAACCGCGGCCCGGGGGCCAGTCAGCGAGCGCGACCTGGGGGTCGCTGGCGGCACCTTGATGGCGTCTTGAACTGCGCCAGCGATGTTTTCGTTACAATAACCAGACGCACGACCCGTTCGAGGCGATCCACGCATCCCGCCGGCCCGGCCGGCACCATGGAGGGCGACTCCCCATGCGCTCTACTTCTGACGTCAACGTGGCGCGGACCGAGCCGCTCATGTCCCCGGACGAGCTGGATCGGGAGATCCCGCTCACCCAGGCGGCCATCGACACGGTCATCCGGAGCCGGAAGGCGATCCGCGATATCCTGCACGGGGACGACCCGCGCATGGTCATGGTGGTCGGCCCCTGCTCGATCCATGATGAGGCCTCCACGCTCGAATACGCCGGCCGGCTCGCCCGCCTCGCGAAGGAGCTCGAGGATCGCATCGTGGTGGTGATGCGCGTCTACTTCGAGAAGCCGCGCACCACCATCGGGTGGAAGGGCTGGCTGAACGACCCGCACCTGGACGGCACGTTCGATATCCAGGAGGGGCTGCGCACCGCGCGCCGCCTGCTGCTGCAGGTGAACGAGATGGGCCTGCCCGCGGGCACCGAGTTCCTGGACCCGATCGTCCCGCAGTACATCGCGGGGCTGATCTCGTGGGCCGCGATCGGCGCGCGCACCACCGAGAGCCAGACGCACCGCGAGATGGCCAGCGGC
>JBAYVN010000054.1:0-16298 GCA_041674525.1 Dehalococcoidia bacterium
CCGCGGAGAGGTAGTCGAAGAGCGTGCCGGCGCCCATCGGGTCCGAGCCGCCGGTCGTTCCGGTATTCGTCATCGCGATCCCTGCCTCTCTGCCCTGCCGTCCGCAGTCCGCTCGTTCCCCACGGGCTCCCCCTACTGGGGGAGGACGACCCGCATCAGATGCGCCACTTTCCTGAACAACCCGCCGAGTGCCGGGACCGGCATCGGCGAGGAACGGAACTGGATTTCCTGCTCCTTCAGTGCCCAGCGCAGCAGGCCCACGGAGGTCGCGTACGCGGGGTCGTGGAGGATGTCCGACAGCCCCGCGAGGTGGCGCGGGCGGCCGACGCGTGCCGGCAGCCCGAGGACGTCCTCGGCGAGCATGTCGATGCCGGGGAGGGTGGCGGCGCCGCCGGTGAGGACGACGCCCGCGGAGAGCATGTCAGGGTCGGTGCCGCGCTTGATCTCGGCGAGCACGAGCTCGAACAGCTCCTCGGTGCGTGCCTGCAGCACCTGGGCGATCAGGCGGCGCGAGACTGTTTTCGTCCCCTCGGACCCGAAGGCCTCGATCTCCACCTCTTCGTCCTCCGGGACCATCGAGGGGATGACGTGCCCGTAGTGGCGCTTCGCCTGCTCCGCGGAGGGCTGGGGCACGCGCAGCGCGACCACCAGGTCGCGTGTCATGTGCACGCCGCCGATGGGGAGCACCGCGGTGTGGATCACCGCGCCGTTCACGTACACCGCGATGTCCGTGGTGCCGCCGCCGATATCGATGATCGCCGCGCCCTGCTGCACTTCCTCCTCGGAGAGCACGGCCTCGCCGGAGGCGAGAGGCTCCAGGATCAGCGACTCCACGTGCACCCCCGCGCCCTGCACGCACTGCACGAGGTTGCTGAGCGACGAGGCGGACGAGGTGACGATGTGGGTCTCGACATCCAGCCGTGATCCGTACATGCCCGTGGGGTCGATCACGTGGTCCTGGCCGTCCACCAGGTAGTAGCGGGGGACCACGTGGACCACTTCGCGGTTGTTGGGGACGTTGACGATGCGCGCGCTCTCCAGCGCCCGGTGGATGTCCCCCTCCGTGATCGGGCTGCGGGGGTCGGCGATGGCGATGATCCCGCGCTGGTTCATGGAGGAGACGTGCGGGCCCGCGATGCCGACGTGCGCCGAGAGGATGCGGGACGACGAGGCGCGCTCGGCCCGCTCCACCGATGAGGCGATGGCCTCGATCGCCGCGTGGATGTTGTCCACGGCGCCGCGGGTGATGCCCGCGGACGGCCCGATCCCCACGCCGAGGATGCGCAGCTCTTGGAGGGTGGTGACCTCGGCGACGATCGTGCAGATCTTCGTCGTCCCGACGTCGATGGCGGCGATGCTGCGGTTTGCCATCAGCGCGCTCCTCTGCTCGTCGTCGCGGTCATCGGGGCCGTCATCGGAGCACCACGTTCCGGCCGAAGCGCAGGTCGATTTCGGAGGCCATCGCCGGCTGGGCCATCGCGGGAGCCGCCGTGTCGGGCTGTCTCGGCGCGGTCGCTACCTGCGGGACCTGCCCCGCCCGCACCTGCTCCATCAACACCTGCCACGTGCGCACCTTGAACTCGTAGTTGCTGGAGTCGCCAAGCACCGCTGCGGGGCCACTGGCAACGATCACGGTCAGGCCGCGGTCGCGCCGGAAGACGTATGAGGTCGGCTTCACGTTGAGGCGCTCGAACGTCCCGTCCGTGCGCAGCCGGTTCACCAGGCGCACCGTGTCCGCGTCAATCGCCACGCTCTTCACGTCGGCGGCCTGGGACGCCACCTCCACGATCGTTGGGGCGTCGGCGGTGGGTGGGCGCGACTGCTCCAGGACGCGCCCTTCCTCGTCGATCACGAGGCGCTGCGGCCCGGCCTGCCAGTAGCCCCACGCCTGGTGCTCCGTGACGTCGATGCGGATCCCGTGCGGCCACTCGCGCGACACAGTCGCCGCCTTCACGGCGGGCAGCTTCCCGATCTCGCCGCTCGCGCGCCCTAGATCCAGCGTCAGCATGGAGACGCCCGCGAGGCCGGAGACGTTCGCGATGGTCTGCGGGTCGCCGACCTGCACGCCCTCGACGTCGATCACGCGGACGCGGAGCACGTCGCTGCGGTAGAGCCAGGTCGCGCCGAAGAGCACGGCGGTCACGCCGGTGGTGGCCAGCGCCAGCGCGCCGATGCGCCGCCAGGACACCCGGCCCTGCGAGTGACCCCGCGGGCGCCGGTAATCCGCGCGTCGCAGGTCCGTCCGCCGGGGCTCCGAGCGCGGCACCTCATACCGGCGAGGCGCGGGCATCGGCGGCGCGTAGGCGGCCCGGCCGCCCGGCCGTCGACGGAATCCGAGGAGCCCGAGGAGCCTACGCATGGGCGCGCACCTCCTCGAACCGCTCGAACGCGAGGTCGACCAGGCGGGAGATCAGGTCCCGGTAGGAGAGACCGGCCTCCTGCCACAGGCGCGGGTACATGGAGATCGGGGTGAAGCCGGGCAGCGTGTTGACCTCGATGCACTTCACGCCGCCGTCGGGCTCCAGGAAGAAGTCGACGCGCGCGAGGCCCGCGCAGTCCAGGGCGCGGTAGGCCCGGACGGCCAGCAGGCGCACGAGCTCGGCGCTTGCCGGGGACACCTCCGCCGGGACGACGAGGGCCGCGGAGTCGTCGAGGTACTTCGCGCTGTAGTCGTAGAACTCCGTGGTCGGGCGGATCTCGCCGAGTGGCGACGGCTCCGGCGCGTGGTTCCCCAGCACCGCGCACTCCACCTCGCGGCCGGTGACCGCGGCCTCCACCAGCACCTTGCGGTCGTACCGCGCGGCGCCGGCGAGCGCCTCGCCGAAGTCCTCGCGGGAGCGGGCGCGCGACACGCCTACGGAGGAGCCGCCGTTCGCGGGCTTCACGAAGCAGGGGTAGCCGATCTCGGTCTCGATGCGTCGCATCGTGGCGGGGGAGGGGCTGCGCGTCTCCTCGTCGGCGAGGACCACGTACTCGGTCTGCGGCACGCCGTGCGCGGCGAAGACGGCGCGCATCAGCGCCTTGTCCATGCCCACCGCGCTCGCTGCCACCCCGGAGCCGACGTACGGGATCTCCGCCATCTCCAGCAACCCCTGCAGCGTGCCGTCCTCGCCGAAGGTGCCGTGCACGATCGGGAAGACGACGTCCATCTCGCGGAGCCGCGCGGTCACCTCCGGGTAGCCGAACGCGCCGGCGCCCTCGTCGTCGCCCAGTGAGCGCGTCTCACCGGCCTCGACGCGCACGAGGCGGGCGCGCGTCTCCTCGGGGGTGAGCCAGGCGCCGTGGCGGGTGATCCCGAAGGGCACCACCTCGAAGCGCTGCGGGTCGGCCTCGCGCATCACGCCGCGCGCGGAGACCACGGAGACCTCGTGCTCCACGGAGCGGCCACCGAAGATCACGCCGAGCTGCTGGACGGGTGCGCCGGTCATCGCCGTCCCCCGGATCCGTCCGGGCGAAGCCCGTCCGCGCCGAGGCGCTCGATGATCATCGGGCCGAGGGTCGTGACGTCGCCGGCGCCGAGCGTGAAGCACACGTCGCCCGGGCGCAGGTCCGCCGTGATGCGGGCCGTCGCCTCCTCGAAGGAGTCGACGTACTGCGGGCGCGGTCGCTCGATCTCGGCCGCCAGCGCCTGTGCGTTCATGCCCCGGTCGGAGGACTCGCGCGCCTCGTAGGTGCGCAGGACGTAGAGCGCGTCGAGCCCCTCGAAGCAGGTGCGGAAGGCGTCCAGCAGGTACGTCGAACGCGAGTAGGTGTGCGGCTGGAAGCAGGCGACGAGGCGGCGCCCCGGGAAACGCTGCCGCGCGGCAAGCAGGGTCGCGCGCACCTCGGTCGGGTGGTGCGCGTAGTCATCGACGATGGTGATCGGCGCGCCGCCGGGGCGCGGCACCTCGCCCACGATCTCGAAGCGGCGGCGCGCGCCGGTGAACTCCGCGGCGGCGGCAGCCGCGCGGTGGAAATCGACCCCCGCGCGCATCGCGACAGCCAGTGCGCCGAGGGCGTTGAGCAGGTTGTGGCGCCCGGCCACCGTCAGCGAGAGCCGTCCGAGCTCCACGCCGTTCATGTGCACGGTGGCGTCCAGCCCGCCGCGGTCGTTGCCGCGGACGCGCGTGCCTCGCCACTCCGCAACCTCGTTGTCCAGCGCGTACCGTTCCACGCGCGCTCCGGCCGCGCGCCGCGCTTCGCCGATCGCGAGGGCGGCGGGGGAGTCGGCGCAGACGATGAGGGTGCCCTCGGGCCGGACGCGCTCGGCGAACTGGCGGAACGCGTCGCGCAGCCGATCCTCGGTCCCGTAGTAGTCGAGGTGATCCGCCTCGATGTTGGTGATCAGGGCGATGCGCGGGGCGTACTCCAGGAAGGCCGCCGCGTACTCGTCCGCCTCGACGATCGCGAGGCGCCCCGCGCCGTCGCGGACGTTGATGTTCCCGAGATCGCGTGAGTCGCCGCCGAGCAACATCATCGGATCGAGGTCGGCGCGCACCGCCATCAGCGACACCATCGCGGTGGTGGTGGTCTTGCCGTGGGTGCCCGCGATCGCCACCACGTCGCGATCGGCGATCAGGCGCTGCACCATCTCCGCGCGCACCATCACGGGCACGCCGCGGGCGCGGGCGGCGACCAGCTCCGGGTTGTCCGGCTTCGCCGCGGCGGTGGCGACCACCAGCTGCGCGTCGCCGATGTGCGCGCCGTTATGCGGGCCCACGAAGATCTCGGCGCCCAGCGCGACGAGGCGCTCCGTGAACTCGGAGGCCGCGAGATCGGATCCGCTGATCTCGTGGCCGCGGGCGCGCAGGATCTGCCCGATGGCGGACATGTGCACGCCTCCGGCGCCCACCAGGTGCACGTGGTGGGGGATGCCGCTTCCGCCGCTGCCGTTCCCGTTCCGCTGGCGAGGCTTGAGGCCGATCATGCGGCGACCTCCCTGAGCAGCGTCGCCAGCGTTTCGGCGGCGTCGGGGTGCGCCAGCCCGCGCATCGCGGTCGCCATCGACTCCCGGCGCGGCGTGTCCTCCAGCAGCCCGAGGATGAGCGGCTCCAGCTCGTCCAGGCGCATCGTGGGCAGCGTGATCGCGGCGCCTTCGCTTGCCAGGTAGTCGGCGTTCACGTGCTGGTCCGAGAACGACCCCGGGATCACGATCGCGGGGAGGCCGGTCACGGGCAGCTCGCCCAGCGTGGAGGCGCCGGCGCGCGTCACCGCCAGGTCCGCCGCGCGCATGGCATACGCCATCTCCTCGGTGTAGGCGTGCAGGTGGTAGCGCGCGCGCATCCACTCCGGGAGGCGGTCGCGCTCGCGGCGCAGCCAGTGCTCCTCGTCCACGCCGGAGACATGGATGATCTGCGACTGCTCGAGCAGCGCGCGCAGGCCCTCGGCGATCGCGAGGTTGATCTGGTGTGCGCCGAGCGATCCGCCGGCGACGAGCAGCGTCTTCAGCGACGGGTCGAGGCCGAAGCGCGCGATGCCCTCCTCGCGTGTGGCGTCCAGGAACTGCTGTCGCACCGGGTAGCCGGTGACGACGGTCTTGCGCGCGGGCAGGGACGCCAGCGAGCGGCTCACGGAGCAGGCCACGGTGGTGGCGTACCGCGCGAGGAAGCGCACGGCCCACCCGGGGTGCACATCCGGCAGGAACACCACCAGCGGGATCCCGGCGCGCCGCGCCGCGCGTCCCACCGGCGCGGCGGCGTAGCCGCCGGTCGCGAAGACGGCGGCGGGCCGGTCCTCGGCGAGCAACCGCGCCGCGACCTGCGACCCGCGCCACAGCCGCGCGAGTCCCGTGGCGAGGCGGATCGGGGAGCGGCCGCGCACCTGGCTCGCGGGGATGGCGCGATAGGGGATGCCGGCATGCTCGGCGACGGCGCGCTCGGGCCCCTTCTCGGTGCCGTAGTACACCAGCTCCGTGCCCGGCACGGCGCGCAGGCGCTCGGCCACCGCGATCGCGGGGTAGGCGTGTCCGCCCGTGCCGCCGCCCGCCAGCGCGAACTTCATCGCGCACCGCCGATCGAGGGGCGCGGGGGCCGGCGGAAGCCCGGCAGCGCTCGCCCCTGCGGCCGTGTCGGCGCCTCGGAGGGGGCGCCCGCGGTGCGCGTGTAGCGCGTCACGGAGAGCAGCACGCCGATCGCGGCCATGGTCAGGATCAGCGACGTCCCGCCGTACGAGATCAGGGGCAGCGGGATGCCTGTGAGCGGCAGCAGGCGGGACACGCCGCCGACGTTGATCAGCAACTGGAACGCGAGCCACGACAGCACGCCCACCGCGAGCAGCGAGCCGAACTGATCATCGGCGTCGCGCACCGCCAGCCAGCCGCGGTAGAGGAGCACGAGGAAGAGCGCCATGATCACGAAGACGCCGATGTAGCCGAGCTCCTCGCCGATGATCGCGAGGATGCCGTCGGTGTGGGAGCCGGGGACGTAGAAGAACTTCTGGCGCGAGACGCCGAGCCCCAGCCCCCCGAAGCCGCCCGAACCGAACGCCACCAGCAGCTGCAGCGCGTGGAAGCCGACCCCTGACGGGTCGTCCTCGGCGGAGGTGAAGGCGGTGATGCGATCCATGCGGTAGCCGCCGCTCAGGATCAGCACGCCGAGCATCAGCAGACCGCTGGCGGCCAGCGCGAGCACGTGGATCAGGCGCGCTCCGGCGACGAAGAACAGCGTGCCGGTGATCGCGGCGATCACCAGCGCCGTCCCCAGGTCGGGCTCGAGGATGATGAGCGCGCCGACGATCCCGACCATGCCCACGAACGGCAGCACGCCCAGCGCGAGGTCGTGCAGCAGGTCGCCCTTCGCCGCCAGCCACGCCGACAGGTAGATCAGCACGGCGAGCTTCGCGAACTCGGACGGCTGGAGCGGCGGCAGCGGGCCGATGTTGATCCAGCGCGCCGCGCCGTTCGAGGAGTGCCCGATCCCCGGGACCAGGACGCCGGCCAGCCCGATCAGCGCGACCAGCATGATCAGCGGGCTCAGCCGCATCAGCATCCGGTAGTCGATGCGCATGCAGAGCACGAGCGCCACGGTCCCGATCGCCAGCGAGAGCGTCTGCTTCTTGATGAAGTAGTTGGCGTCCTTGAACTGCGCGGTGCCCAGCGCGTACGACGAGGAGTACACCGCGATCAGCCCGAAGACGCAGAGCACCACGACGGAGGTCAGCAGCAGGTAGTCCGGCGCGTGGGACGCGCCGCGGGCCGCCTGCGCGGGCCGGGGCGGGCTGCCGGCGGCGCGCGTCATCGCGAGGCCTCCAGGTCCCGCACAGCCTCGCGGAACGCGCGCCCGCGCGCCTCGAAGTTGCGGTATGCGTCGAACGAGGTGCCCGCGGGGGAAAAGAGCACCACATCCCCGGTACGGGCGAGGCGCGCGGCCTCCAGCACCGCCGCCGGCACGTCCGCGACCTGCCGCAGCGTGATGCGATCGCCGCCTTCGGCGGCGCGGATCGCGGAGGCATAGAGGTCGGACGCCTCGCCGAAGGTGATCACCGCGCGGCAGCGGCGCACGGCTTCCTCGCCCAGCGCGCGCGTCGGCAGGTTCTTGTCTCGCCCGCCGAGGAGCAGCACGAGCGGCTCGGTGAAGGCGCGCATCCCCGCCAGGGTTCGCTCCGGCGCGGTGGCGATGGAGTCGTTGATGTACTGGACGCCATCGATGGTGGCGACCGGCTCCAGCCGGTGCGCGACGCCGGTGAAGGCGCGCACCGCGCGCGCGGCGGCCTCCTCGGAGACGCCGAGGAGGCCCGCGACCGCGACGGCGGAGAGCACGTTCTCCACGTTGTGCTCGCCCCGGAGCATGATCTCGTCGCGGCGCATCACCGGGACGGCGGCGCCCGCGGTGACGCGCACGATGCGATCACCCTCGATCATGGCGCCCTCGCCGGGAATGCGCTGGCGGCGTGAGGTCGAGAGGACGTGTCCCGGGGCCTCCGCCATGAAGGCGCGGGCGACCTCGTCGTCGTAGTTGAAGACCGCGCGGTCCTCCGCGCGCTGGAAGCGGAAGATGCGCCGCTTGAGGTCGACGTAGTCCTCCCACGAGAAGCGATCGAGGTGGTTCGGCGTGACGTTGGTCACGCACGCGACCTCCGGACTGCGCGCCACGCGGGCGAGCTGCGTGTGCGACATCTCGACGACGACCTTCGTTTCGGCCGTGATCTCGGGGAGCAGGGAGAGCAACCCGATGCCGATGTTGCCGCCGACGGCGTGCGGGTCTCCCGACGCGTCGAGCATCGCGCCGACCAGCGCGGTGGTGGTCGTCTTGCCGGCCGATCCCGTGATGCCCGCGACGGGGGCCGGGCAGCGGTCGAGGAAGAGCTCCAGCATCGAAGAGACGGGGACGCCCTTCGCCTCGGCGGCGGTGAGCGCGGGGAGATCCGCCGGGACGCCCTGCGAGACGAAGACGGCGTCGGCCCCGGCGCAGTCCTCGACGCGGTTCGCGCCCAGGGAGAGGCGGGCGTCGCAGTCCTCGATGGCGGCGAGCTGGTCGACGAGCTGGTCGGGGGGACGGGCGTCGGACACGGTGACGTGAGCCCCCTCGGCCGTGAGGAAGCGCACGAGATCGATGCCCTCGATCCCCAGCCCCACCACCGTCACGCGCGCCTCCAACAGATTCTGCATATCTGTCATAGCGGGTAAGCCGTTGTTATCCACAGGGTATATCACACCGAGAGCGCCAACGCGATTCCCACCATCGCGCCAGCCATGCCGAACAGGTAGAGACGCATCACCACCTGCGGCTCGCTCCAGCCGAGCAGCTCCAGGTGGTGGTGCAGGGGGGTCTTGCGGAAGAGCCGGCGGCCGCCGGTGGTCTTGAAGTAGGCGATCTGGATCACGTCCGAGAGCGCCTCGGCCACGAACACCACGCCGATTACCGGCAGCAGCAGCCAGTGCCCGGTCATCAGCGCCACCGTCGCCAGCGCCGCGCCGAGGGGGAGCGCACCGGTGTCGCCCATGAACACCGCCGCCGGGTGGGCGTTGTACCACAGGAACCCGAGCAGGGCGCCGGTCACCGTGAACGAGAAGGCCGCGAGGAACGCCTGCCCCTGCAGGAACGCGATCACGGCGTACGCCCCGAATGCGAACGCCGCGGTCCCGCCCAGGAGCCCGTCCAGCCCGTCCGTGATGGACACGGCGCTCGTGGTGGAGAAGACGATCGCGAATGCGATCAACAGGTAGACCGGGCCGAGCTTGAACTGGCCCGCCCACGGGATGTTCACGCTCTGCGCGTCCAGCACCCAGTACATCGTGCCCGCGACAACGCAGCCGAGGACGGCGATCAGCGCGAACTTCAACCGCCACGTCAGCCCGCTGCGGTGCCCGCCCACCAGTGTCCCGAAGTCGTCCCACAGGCCGATGAGCGCGGTCACGATCACCACGGCGAGCGGCAGCAGCATCGACTCGTGCTCCAGCCGGGGCACGCCGTCGCGGAAGACCAGCAGGTTGGTCAGCAGCGTGACCAGGGCGACCGTCGCCCAGATGAACATGCCGCCCATCGTCGGGGTGCCCGCCTTCACGGAGTGCGTGGACGGCGCGTCCTCCGAGATCGACTTCCCCACCTTCTTCGCGCGCAGCCACGCGACCGTCGGGCGGCCGAGGAGCAGCGAGAGCAGGAACGCGGCGCCGCCGACGAGCAGGGCGTGGATCATCGCGCGCCTCCCTCGCCTGCCCCGCCGCGCGCGAGGTCGGCGACGACGGCCTCCAGGCCGAGGGCGTGCGATCCCTTCACCAGCACCACATCGCCCGGCCGGAGGTGGGCGCGCAGCGTGGCGACGGCCTCCTCGCGCGAACCGACGTGGACGGCCTGCGCGAGGCCTGCCGCGCGGGCGGCCGCGCCCAGCGCGCGCGCCTCGTCGCCGATGGTGACCAGGAGCGCGACGACCTCCGCCGCGCGCCGGCCGATACGCTCGTGCTCCATGCGCGAGACCTCGCCGAGCTCGCGCATGTCGCCCAGCAGGGCCACGTGGCGCCCCGCCATCTCCTCCAGCAGGTCGAGCGCGGCGAGGGTGGAGGCGGGCTGCGCGTTGTACGTGTCGTCCAGCACGGTGATGCCGCCCGGCATCTCGATCACGGTCAGGCGCAGTGGCACGTCCAGCGCCTCGATCGCCGCGGTCACCTCGTCGAAGGTCAGGCCGTCGGCGAGCGCCGTGGCGGCGGCGGCGAGGACGTTCGACAGCAGGTGGCGCCCGGGCAGCGGCACGCGCACCCGGCGCGACCGCCCCTGCGCGGCGAGCGTGAACTCGAAGCCCCGCGCGCCGCCCGAGGCGACGTCCGTGCCGCGCACGTCCGCGTCCTCGGACGTGCCGAACCACCAGACGCGCGCGGCCGTGTGCGGGGCCATCTCGCGCACCCGCGGATCGTCCGCGTTCAGGACGGCCGCGCCCTCCGCGGGGAGCGCCTCGATCAGCTCGCGCTTGGCCCGCGCGATCGTCTCCATCGACCCGGCACGCTCGAGGTGGGTGGGACCGACGTTGAGCACCACGCCGATGCGCGGACGCGTCCACCGGCAGAGCAGCGCGATCTCGCCGGTGGTGTACATCCCGTGCTCGATCACGGCGCGCTCGGTTTCCGGGCGCAGCTCCAGGAGGCAGAGGGGGACGCTGACCTCGTTGTTGTAGTTCAGCGGGTTGGCCTGTATGCGGTACTTCGCGGAGAGCACGGAGGCGACGATCGCCTTCGTCGTCGTCTTGCCGACGCTGCCGGTGATGCCGATCACCTGCGTGTCCGTGAGCGCCGCGCGCCACGCCGCGCCGAGGTGCTGGAGCGACGCGAGCGTGTCGTCCACCAGGAAGATCGCCGCCGCCGCGGTCCCCTCGACACCGTGGTTGAGGAGGCACCCCGTCGCGCCGGCGTGCACGGCGCCGGCGGCGAAGTCGTGGCCGTCCACGCGCTCGCCGGGGAGCGCCACGAACAGGTCACCGGGGTGCACCGCGCGCGAATCGATCGCCGCGCCGGTGAAGCGCGTCGAGTCCGGCGCGCGCCCCTCGCGTGAGCGCAGGCGACCGCCGAGGGCGGTCGTCACGAACGCGGCATCCAGGACGGGGGTGCTCACGGCCGTCCGGCCAGCCGGGGCAGGGTGGCGGGATTCGTCGGCGAGACGCGGAGGTAATCCATGAGCTGGGTCGCGATCTCGGAGAACACCGGCGCGGCCACCTGGCCGCCCAGGTTCAGGCCGCCACCGGGTTGATCGATCTTAATCAGCACCGAGACCTGCGGATCTTCGTACGGAATGAAGCCCACGAACGACGCGATCGTGGAGTCGAGGTCGTAGCCCGTGGGGATCGAGACGAGGGTCGTGCCGGTCTTCCCGGCGACGTGGTAGCCGGGCGTCTGCGCGCCGTGCGCCGGCATCCCGTCCACCACGTCGTTCATCAGCTTCAGCACCGTGGCGGCGGTCTGCGGCGAGATCACCTGCCGCACCTCCACCGGGCCGAACGTGCGAGAGGAGTTGCTGGTGACGACCTTCGAGACCACGTACGGGCGCATCAGCCGGCCCTGGTTCGCGATCGAGTTCACCGCGGTCAGCATCTGGATCGGTGTGACCGCGATGCCCTGGCCGTACGAGTTCGTCGCGAGGTCCACGGGGTACCACGAGGGGTCCGCGGGCGTGCGGAACTGCCCCTCGGCCTCGCCCGCGAGCCCGATGTGGGTCGCCTCGCCCAGGCCGAAGGCCTTCACATACTGGTAGAAGGTGTCGGGGCCGATCCTGTCGGAGAGCCACACCGCCCCGGTGTTGAGCGAGTTCTGCAGGAAGGAGCGCACGGTGGTGGTGCCGTGTGCGCTGTAGTCCCAGTTGCGGATGACGTATGCGCCGACCTTCACCGCGCCGGTGTCGTTGTACGTGCTCTCCGGCGTGACCAGGCCCCGCTCGATGGCCATCGCAGTGGTGAGGGTCTTCATGGTGGACCCCGGCTCGTAGAGGTCCGTGACCGCGCGGTTGCGCACCAGGTTGTCCAGTGTCTGGTCGTTGAGGTTGACCTTCGAGAGCTGCACCGCCGGACGCGAGGCCATGGCGAGCACGGCGCCCGTGCGCGGGTTCATGACGATGATCGAGCCGCTCTTCGCGCCGTACTTCGCCAGCGCGCTCTCCAGCGACTTCTCGATGATCGCCTGCATGAAGCGGTCGATGGTGAGCTGCACCTCGCCGCCCTCGACGGCGGGGCGCTCCGCGCGCTTGCTGAAGGCGATCGGCCGGCCCAGCGCGTCCCGCTCGGTGGTGACCCATCCGTCCTTGCCGCGCAACATGCCGTCGAAGTCCGCCTCGACGCCCCACAGCCCCTCGGCGTCGCGTCCCACGTACCCGATGAGCTGGCCCGCCAGGTCGCCCTCCGGGTACATGCGCACCGAGGAGCGGGTGAGGTGGATGCCCCACAGGTCCAGCTGGTCGAGCTTCAGGCCCTCGTCGTACGGCATGTTCCGCAGCACCAGCAGGTCACCGCTGTTCTGAGCGAAGCCGTCCTTCAGGAGCTGCGCGGCGTCGCGCTTGAGGAAGGAGGCGAGCCCGATCGCCGCCTCTTGCGCCTTTGCGTGGTCGCGCCACTGGAAGCGGTCGATGTACACGTCCCATGTGTCCACGGAGGTCGCCAGCGGATACCCGGTCGCATCGAGGATCGCCCCCCGCGACGCGGACACGGTGGTCGCGCCCTGCCGCGTGACCGCGGCCTCCTTCATGTAGGAGTCGTGGTCCAGCACCTGCACGCGGTAGAGGTGCACCAGGACGACACCAAACGAGGCGACCACGAAGGTCGCGAGCACCCAGTGCCGCCAGGTCAGGTGGTTGGAGTGGGACTTGTTCAATGATCCGTCCCTCCCCGTCGGTGGAGGCAACCCTTGTTCTCTGAGCGCGGGGCGTGTGGCCCGCGCGGCTAGTGCATGCCGGGAATCACCCCCAGCACGCGCTCCCACCAGGCGACGCCGGGTGGCGCCTCCCGCACCTGCGCCGGGACGTACCGCCGGGGCAACGGGACGATGGCCGGCGCGGGGACATCCTCCGAGACGCGCACCTTCTGCTGGGGCCGCGTCATGCCCAGCCGCCCCGTCGCCTCCTTCTGGATGCGATCGAGGTTGGACGAGGAGGCGATCTGCGATTCCAGCAGGCGGATGTCGGCATCCAGGTCCTGCTGCTCCTTCTCCAGGGCGCGCACCTCGTAGCCCGTGGCGGCGACCTGCGTGGTCTGCAGCACCTGGAACAGGCCGACCGCGCCCACCGCCAGCAGCGCGAAGGAGGCGAGCATCAGTCGCGAGACGCGGCGGCGCGCCACGCCCCAGCCCTCGGGCATGGGCCGTGCCACGGAGGGCCGCGGGTTGCGCCCGGGCGTGTGTGGCAGCACCGGGGTGGCGTGGGGCGGCGTGGGGTGCGGGATGGAGGCCATCACGCGGCCTCTCGCTGGGTCACGGACTCCGCGACGCGCAGTCGCGCGGAGCGGGCGCGGGGGTTGCGCGCCACCTCGTCATCTGTGGGACGCGCGACCCTGCGCGAAAGTTCGCGCAGCGTGGCGCGGTGGTCGCAGGTGCAGACTGGCTGCCGCGGTGGGCAGATGCAGTCGCGCGCGCGATCACGGAAGAAGGTCTTGACCGCGCGATCCTCCAGCGAGTGGAAGGAGATGACGGCGATGCGCCCGCCGGGACCGAGCAGCGTCTCGGCGTCCACCAGCGCGCGCTCGATCTGCTCGATCTCGCCGTTGACCGCGATGCGGAGCGCCTGGAACGTGCGCGTGGCGGGGTGAATGCGATCGCCCGGGGATCGGCGCGAGACCCCCTCGACGAGGTGGGCGAGCGCGCCCGTGGTGTGCAGGGGGCGGCGAGCGACGATGGCGCGGGCGATGCGGCGGGAGTTGCGCTCCTCGCCGTACTCCCAGATCAGCGCCGCGAGGCGGGCCTCGTCGTACGTGTTCACGATGTCCGCTGCGGTCATGCCGAGGTCGGGGTCCATGCGCATGTCCAGCGCCTCGTCGCGCTGGAACGAGAACCCGCGCCCGGGCATATCGAGTTGCATCGACGACACGCCGAGGTCGAACAGGATGCCGTCGACGGGGCGGAAGCCGTGCGCGTCGCAGATCTGCGCGATGTCGGCGAAGGCACCGCGCGCCACGATCACGGCGTCGCCGAAGGGCGCGAGGCGCTCGGCAGCGACGGCGAGGGCGGCGGGGTCACGGTCGATGCCGAGGAGCCGCCCACCGGGCTGCGCCGCCGCGATGATCGCCCCGGCGTGCCCGCCGAGGCCGAGCGTCGCGTCGACATAACGGCCGCCGGGGCGCACGGCGAGCCCCTCCACGATCTCGCGGAGCATGACCGGCTCGTGCTGGGGAGCAGCCGTCATTCGTCGCCCCCGTCGGCGCCGCTGTCGGCGTCGAGTTGCGCGCGTTCCTGTGCCCAACGGTCAGGATGCCACAATTCCAGGTAATCGCCACAGCCGATTACCAATACTTTACCCACAAGTCCGGCCTCTTCGCGGATCTGGGCGGGGGCCAGGATGCGGCCCTGGCGGTCCAGCTCGACGCTGTAGGCGTCCGGGAGGAAGGCGCGGCGGATGCGGCGCCCGGCACTGCGCCGGTTGCCGTTCTCGCTGCCCAGGCGGCGTTGCACTTCTTCGTCGAAGGTGGCCTGCGTGTAGAGCTCGGCGCAGCCTTCAGGGCCGCGGCGCAGGACTCCCCCATCGACGAACGCGGTCCGGTAGCGGGCGGGGATTGCTATCCGGCCGCGTTCGTCGAGGGAATGTTCGAAGGTACCGAAGAAGAACACCCCGGCCACCCTCGAATTCGGTTGGGGATGGGCAGTTCTCCCATTTCCCCCCACAACACCCCGCACTCTACCATCGGGCTGCCAGCCCTGCAACACCCGCCCCCGGGAAATTCTGTCGCGCTAGGATCGGATCGCCCGGCGGTTCGCCCGGGTATACGGAGGAATGACATGACCCACCGCGCGGCTGTGCTCACCGTGAGCGACCTGGGCTCCCGGGGGGAGCGCGAGGACACCGCCGGACCCGCCGTCGCGGAGATGCTGGCGGGCATCGGTTTCGAGGTCGGCGAGCGGGCCATGCTGCCGGACGACCACGGCCAGGTGCAGGAGCGCCTGATCCGCTGGTCGGAGGAGGGGTACAGCCTCATCGTCACCGCGGGGGGCACCGGGCTCTCGCCGCGCGATCACACGCCGGAGGCGACCCTGCGGGCGATCGACTTCCGCGTGCCCGGGATGGAGGAGGCGATGCGGGCGGCCAGCGCAGCCGTCGTGCCGACCGCGATGCTGTCGCGCGCGGTCGTCGGCGTGCGCGGGCGGACGCTGATCGTGAACCTGCCGGGGAGCGAGCGCGCCGCGCGCGAGAACCTGCGCGTCGTGCTCCCCGTGCTGGCGCACGCCTGTGACTCGCTGCAGGGCGTGACCACCGAGGTGGCCGCTCTCCACGAGCACCTCCAGGACGAGCAGCCGAAGGCAGAGGCGTGACCCCCGTCTCCTCGGTGCGATTCGATGTGCTGACGATCTTCCCGGCGATGTTCCAGAGCCCGCTGGAGCAGTCGATCCTCGCGCGGGCGCTTGCGGCGAGGCTGATCGAGGTCCAGACGCACGATCTGCGCCAGTGGACGCACGACCGCCACCGCACCGTGGACGATTACCCCTTCGGCGGCGGCGCCGGGATGGTGATGAAGCCGGAGCCGATCTTCGAGGCGATCGAGGCGATCCAGGCCCTGGCGCCGCAGCCGGCCACCGTGGTGCTGATGTCGCCGCTGGGCCGACCGCTGACGCGTGCGCTGGTCGATGAGCTGGCCGAGCACCCGCGCATGCTCATCCTCTGCGGCCGCTACGAGGGCATCGACGAGCGCGTCCGCGAGCACGCCGTGGACATCGAGGTGTCGATCGGCGACTTCGTGGTGTCGGGCGGGGAGCTGCCCGCGATGCTGCTGATCGACGCGGTCGCCCGCCGGGTTCCCGGGGTGCTGGGCTCCGAGGCCTCGCTGTCCGAGGAGTCGTTCGACGACGGACTGCTGGAGTACCCGCAGTACACGCGGCCGCCGGAGTTCCGGGGGTGGGAGGTGCCGCCGGTGCTCCTCTCCGGCCACCACGCGGAGGTGGATCGGTGGCGCCGCCGCCAGCGCCTGCTGCGCACGCGAGATTTGCGGCCGGACCTCCTCGAACGCGCCGAGATCACCCCTGCGGAACGCCGCTGGCTGGACGAGCAGCCGTAGGGCTGCGCCGTCGCTCCCGGAGGCGCGCATCGCGCTTCGGACACGGGCGTACTCTGGGATCTCTGAGAGCGGGGCGCCCGAGGCGGCGCCGCAACGGGAAGCGAAGTACCCGTGAGCACCGTGAGCGTTCGCTACATCGTCCACGACGTGGATGC
>JBAYVN010000055.1:0-15861 GCA_041674525.1 Dehalococcoidia bacterium
AGGGCCGGGGAAGGGGTGTCGTGTGGGTACCGGAGCCAGTGTCGCCCAGGTACCGAAGCCGCGTCCGGCAAGTGTCGTGGAGGTACCGGAGCCAGACTGTCGTCTAGCTACCGGAACTCCACACGTGCTCTATCCGAGGATGGAGCGGGAGACCGGATTCGAACCGGCGACCCTCTGCTTGGGAAGCAGATGCTCTGCCAACTGAGCTACTCCCGCATCGCCCCAAATCATAGGGGATAACGCCGCCAGATGGCGACCCTCTGCTTTGCGAGCAGATGGTCGGCCGCCGAGGAGCTCAAGAGACTGCCGAGGGTACCAGGCGGATCAGTCTGTTTCGGGGCCCCCGGGGAGGTGCCACGGCCGAGCCGCCGGAACCTTCGCGACTGGCGTGCGCCTCGCCGGATGTGTCTCGCGAGGGCGCCGTCTGCGCCTCCTTGTCCCGCCCGCGATTGCGTCTCTGTCGGTTCTTTCGCTACCCCGCGGCGCTGGTCGGACCCGCCCGGTGGCTCGAGAGACCGCACGGCGTACCCCCGCCGGCGCGAGGCTCAGAGCGCGCACGCCCAGCCGCGAGGGGCGCGTCCCCCTCTGCCAACAGGATCCGGGGCACGCGGGACGCAGACACGCCTCCGGCCGCTTCCGGTGCGGGAGGATTCAGGCGGTAGCCGCCCGCGGGGCCGTTACCGGCGCGCGGACGCGGGCTCCGCCACGCGCTCCGCGACCGCGGGCGCGGGGGGGACGGCGATGGCGTGCAGCCTCGCGAAGTTGCCGCCGACAATCGCCTCGGCCTCCTCGGCGGTGAACTTCACGCCGTACTGCCCGGCAGACTCGGGGAGCGTCTTGAGCGCGTCGACGAAGCGCCGGAGCGAGACCTGCGTAGGCGCGTCCGTGCCGAACATGATGTGGTCGGCGCCGATCGCGTCGCGCAACTCGCCGAGGTCGCGGAAGAACTGCTCCGGCTCCTCGTGGAAGCGGCGCTGCCACCCGGCGAGCTCGCCGTAGCAGTTCCGCTTGCCGCGCATCACGGTCTTCGCATCGCGCCACCACTCGCCGGCGACGTGCCCGAGAACGATGTTCAGGTCCGGGTAGTCCGCCGCGAGATCGTCGACGTAGAACGGGTGCCCGAGGCGGCTCTTCATGTCGGCCTTCGGACCGGTGTGGAAGATCACGCTCGCGCCATACTCCATCGCCAGGTCGTAGAGGGGGTGGCAGATCTCATCGTTCGGCAGGAAGCCTGCGGCGGGCATGAGCTTCAGCCCCTGCGCTCCCCACTCCGTGAGCGCCTTCTTGAACAGCGCGACGGCGTTCGGGCGGCGGGGGTCGACGCCCGCGTAGTAGACGAACCGGCCGGGCCAGCGCTCCATCATCGGCGGGTAGCAGGCGTTGATCTCCTCGATCGACATATCCGCCTCGCCGAGGAACAGCCCGTAGTCGACGGGGCACGTCATCGCCATGTCCACGCCCGCGTCGTCCATGTACGCGATCATCTTCGAGGCATCCGGGTCAAAGTACCGGGTTTGCACCTCGGGGCGGGCGAAGAGCGCCGCCTTGTCGACGCGCCCGGATGCCTGCCGCGCGATGAAGCGGATGGACACGAAGCCGGGGTCGCGTCGCCAGTGGGTGTGTGCGTCGATGACGAGCATGGCCGTCTCCTCCTGAATGCCGCCGGGCCGGGCGTTCGCGGACGGGAGCACGGTACAACATATGTGATGTGCCCGCGGCGGTCGCTCACGCGGGCGCGGCTCGGAAACCCGTGCAATTCCTCGACGGGCGCCATTGAGCAGGCCAGATGCGCTCCCGGTCCCCGGATGGCCGTGAGCGGAAGCCGCGCGCACCGAGAGTCATCGCACGTGTGTGCACTAGAATTGCCGATGTTAACCGCGTGCGACGGCTGTACCATCCCGGCGGCGCAATCGCCCGGGAGGCCGCTATGCGGCACCGATACGGGACCAACCGCGCACGGCTTCATCGATCGCGCGACCGCCGCGGCCCCCCGGCATGCACGCCCGCGCGAGCACGCACCCCGGCCGCGTGCTCCGGTGCCCCCTCCCGGCTCGACGGCGCCGCTGCATGCGCAGTGCGTGGCGGGGTGGCGCCGGGCGAGGTCGTTCGAGGAGCGTGGGATGAGGTCAGGCGATGATCGCCGGGCAGGGCGCCGCTCCGGGCCACGTCCAGATCTCGTACGCGCGCTTCGGGCGGCGCGCCGCAGGCGCGTTGATCGACGTGTTCGTGGCCCTGGTCATCGCGTCGATCGCGTCTGCGATGCTGGTCGGGGGGCCGGACCGCGTGCAGTTCGTGCTGCTGTACTACTGGGGCGGCAACATGAGCGGCTGGTCGGTCGGGCGCGGTGTGCTCGGCACGCGGGTCATCGGGGCCGATGGTCGCGCCCCGGGATTCCTGCGCGGTACGTTCCGGACGTTTGGGGTGATCCTGAGCCTCATCCCGTTCGGGGCGGGCTATCTCGCGGCGATTCGTCAGGCGCAGGGCCGAACCTGGCACGATCTCCTGGCAGGCACGTATGTCGTGAGCGCAGCGAGCGCGGACTCCATCGCCGCGGGCGCGTCCCCCCCGATCGCGGACGCCGACCCGCCCGCAGCACCCGCTCTTGTACCAGCTGCGGCGCTCCCATCAGCGGCGCAGCGTTGCGCGGATTGCGGGACCGCCTGGACGGCCCCCCGGCTCGATGCCGACATCGCGAGCCTCGCCGCGCTGCTGCACCAGGTCGCGCGGTGGCGGGATGACGGAACACTCGCGGCCGCCACAGCGGACGCCCTGATCGGCCGCTACGCTGCGCTGCTGGAGGCGCTTCGAACTCCAGCCGTGAGCGCGGTACCCGAGCGCATCGAGATACCGGCAGCGATCGTGCTCACGGAGCCCGCGGCGTCTTCTCTCGCACCGGCGGAGACGGCGGAGACGGGGAGCCCCACCCCCGCGTTCGCCGTGCCGGAGCCAGCAGTAGCCGCAACCGCGACGCCCACGGCACCTCCGGCGCCGGCACCGGTGCTCGTTCGCGGGCCGTCGTGGTCCGAGGTGGGGATCGCGTTCCTCGCCGAGAACACCCTCCAGGTCCTTCTGTATCTCGGCGCGGCACTCGTCCTCGCGGCGACCTTCTCGCTGACGGTCCTGGCGTTCCGCGTGCAGGCTTCGATCTGGACGCTGGAGGCGCTGCTGATCGCGGGCGGCCTCGCTGTGTTCGGGGCCGGGGTGGCCGTGCGCTATCGGCGAGGGCTTCGGCTCTCGGGCGGCGTGCTCATGGACATCGGTGCGCTCTTCGTTCCGCTGGCGATCGGCACGTGGGCCTACGAAGCGTTCGGCGCGAGACCCGGCTCGTTCGTGGTCGCGGGCGTGGCGGTGGAGGCGCCGCTGAACTGGCTCCTGGTGGGCGGGCTCACCACCCCGCTGTACGCGATCCTCGTGCTGCGATACCGGCTGGTCATCCTCGCCTACGCCACCACGGTATTCGCCGCGGTGGCGATGGGGAGCGTCGTCTGGCTCACGGCCGTGCCGTGGGAATGGCGCATCGCGGCATGCGCGATCCTCGCGCCCGGCCTGGTCGCCGCCTCGCGATGGGTTGCCCTGAGAAGCACCGACGGCATCGAGGCGCACCTCTCGTGATCTGCGCAGTGGTGGACGCCCCTGATGGCGACGGTGCTGGCGGCCGCATCGCTGCGCGTGGCGCCCACCACCGGTGCGGTCCGAGCGATGCCACGCTGCCGCACGTCGCCCGTCGCAGCCGAGGTGGATCAGCCATCAACCTCCCGCTGAGCGCGGAACCTCCGACCCCTGGGTGGAGCGCATTCGGCTCCGCTCGGGTTCCTCCAGTGCGCGGCCCCGCACGGCCTCGACTGGCCGAGTCCAACGCAAGTGCTCTCTGCGTGTGGCTGTGGCGCGTGCGGCCCCTCGCGGGGACACCCTACGCGCCTTGACACGCCCGACCCGGCCGTATAATCACGAGCATGATGGTAGAAAACGCCAGATTACCGGAGGGGATCACATGGCTGGTTTGAGTTCTCACGTACTGAGCCGGATGAGTCGCCGGCGCCTGCTGAGGAATGGCGCGATGGTCGGCGCCGGCCTCGCGGGGGCGGCGCTCGTTGGCTGCAGCGCCGAGGCGCCGAAGCCCACCGCAACGGCGGGGGCGCCGGCACCGGGTCAGGCCACGGGGACCGCTGCCGCTGCGGGGCCCGCGCGCCCGGGCGTTCCCGTGGTGAAGGGCGCCGTGAAAGAGGGCGGCACGTGGACCGAGGCGGTGACGACGACGTCGCCCCAGCAGGACATGCACACCGCGCTCGCGCAGTCCCTCTGGCACTACATCAGCGAGCCCGCGCTGATGCCGGACCCCTGGACGGGCGAGATCACGGCGAACGTGATCGAGAAGTGGGAAGTCCCGGACTCCACGCACTTCGTGTTCACCGTGCGCAAGGGCGTCAAGATCCACAACGTCGCGCCCTGGAACGGGCGTGATTTCGACGCCGAAGATCTGGCGTTCAACATCAACCGGATCGCCGGCAACACCGCCGCCGCCGAGGGCCTTCCGGTGACGGCCTTCCAGCGCAGCAACACCCTCGCCGGCATGAGCAAGGTCGAGGTGGTCGACAAGTCCACCGTGAAGGTCACGATGGCGAAGCCGTCCAGCGCCTACATGCGCGGCTTCCTCGAGTGGCGAAACGTCCTGATGCCGAAGGGCATCGTGGAGGTGGGCTTCAAGGACCCGATGAAGTTCGCGAGCTTCGGAGCCTACCAGATGGCCGAGTTCGTGCCGAACGTGCGGGAGTCCTTCACCAAGTTCGCGGGCTACTACCGTTCCGGAGAGCCGCACTTCGACAAGGTCGTCCACAACGTGGTGCCCGACGCGGCGGGCGCGCTCGCGGGGTTCATCAGCAAGCAATTCAGCGTCTTCGGCAGCCCCACACCGCAGGACGAGCAGACGATCAAGGCAGCGCGGCCGGACGCGCTCCTCTACTCCACGCCGGGCAGCCAGTGGCTGTACCTCTGGCCCAGCGCGAAGTTCGATCAGCTCTCGGACTACCGCGTGCGCAAGGCGTTCCAGCTGGCGATCAACTACCAGGAGATGGGTGACGGGTTCTACGGACCGGGCTGGGAGTACACGGGCCTGCTGTACTCCAGCTACCCCGAGGCCGTGCACGCGGACAAGATCAAGACCATGCCGGGCTTCAACCCCGCCACGAAGGCGCAGGACATCGCCGAGGCCCAGAAGCTGATGTCAGCCGCGGGTCACGCGAACGGGGCCGGGATCTCCTTCGAGATCCTCACCCCCACGGGGACGGGCGTCTTCGCCGCACACAACCAGGACGCCCTGCGCTTCCAGGCGCAGATGCAGAAGGCGTTCACGGGGATCAAGGTCGCCATGAAGCCGGTCGCCGACCGGGCGCAGTTCGCGACCATCCAGGCGTCGCGCAACTTCCAGATGATGTCGTACTCCAGCGTGCCGCAGCCGGACGTGGCGAGCGAGGCGAACTCGCTCTTCCACAGCAAGGGCGGCCGCAACTACGCGAACTTCTCGGAGCCCGAGGCGGACGCTCTGCTGGAGAAGGCACTGACGGAGCTGGACTCGAAGGCGCGGGCGGAGATCTTCGCCCAGTTCCAGGACAAGTGCGACAAGCAGTGGCAGCCGATCCTGCCGCTGTACGTCCAGCCGAACCGGACGATGCTGCAGCCGAACATCGGCGGGTTCGACAAGGCGGTTGGGCCGTGGTCGCAGGCTGGCGGCTTCCACCGCCCCGGCCAGTTGTACTACGTCGCGTAGCCGGCGCCGCAGGCGCTTCGCGCCACGAGAATGCTTCCCGCGCGTGGGTCCGCCAAGCGGGCTCACGCGCGGGTCTTCTGTCCCCTGCGCCACGCACGAGGATGCAGCGGCGGTCCCCGCGCGAGACCAGATCCTGGACGCCAATGCTAGACGAAGACGCGTGAGCCCTGCGGGCGGACCTCGCCGGTGCGCCGGGCTTCCTGCTCCACTGCGGCAGCGACCCGGCGCACGATGCCCTCGTTGAACACGGACGGGATGACGTAATCGTCGGCGATCTGATCGTCCGGGATCGTCTCGGCGATCGCGCGCGCGGCGACGAGCTTCATCTCCTCGGTGATCGCAAGCGCACCGGCATCCAGGACACCGCGGAAGAGGCCGGGGAAGCAGAGCACGTTGTTGATCTGGTTCGGGTAGTCGGAGCGGCCGGTGGCGATCACCCGCGCCATGCCCCGGATCAGGTCGGGCATCACCTCCGGCTCAGGGTTCGCGAGCGCGAAGACGATGGCGTCCTTCGCCATCGCGCTGATCCACCGTGGCTCAACCGTGCGCGGCCCCGACAGCCCGAGGAACACGTCCGCGCCCTGCAGCGCCTCCTCGACCCCGCCGGTGAAGCGATCGGGGTTCGTGTGCGCGGCGAACCACTGCTTCGCCTCGTTCAGGTTCGCGCGCCCCTCGTACACAGCGCCCTCGCGGTCGAAGCCGATGAGGTGCTTCACGCCGAAGTTCAGCATGATCTTGGAGCACGCGACGCCCGAGGCGCCGACGCCGAGCACCACGACCTTCAGGTCCTCCGGGCGCTTCTGCACGAGCTTCAGGCTGTTCATCAGCGCGGCGAGGACCACCACCGCCGTGCCGTGCTGGTCGTCGTGGAACACGGGGATCGGGAGCTCCGCGCGGAGCCGGTCCTCGATCACGAAGCAGCGCGGGGCGGAGATGTCTTCCAGCAGGATCGCGCCGAAGCCCGGTGTGATCGCTTTGACGATGCGGATGATCTCCTCGGGGTCCTTCGTATCGAGGCAGATCGGCCAGGCGTCGATGCCCGCGAAGGACTTGAAGAGCATCGACTTGCCCTCCATGACCGGCATCGCCGCGTGCGGGCCGATGTCGCCGAGGCCCAGGACCGCTGTCCCGTCCGTGACGATCGCGACCGCGTTGGGCTTGATCGTCAGCGACCAGACCGCGTCCGGGTCGTGGTGGATCGCCATCGAGACGCGCCCCACGCCCGGGGTGTAGACGTGCGCCAGCTCCGCATTCGTGCGGATGTGCACCTTGTTCGTGACCTCGATCTTGCCCCGCCGGTGGAGCTGGAACGTGCGGTCGGATGCCTCGATGAGCTCGGCACCGCTGATCTCCTCGACGGCGGCCACGACCCGGTGCGCGTGGGCCTCGTCGTCGCACAGCACACGAACGTCGCGGACCAGCTCGGCCGCCGAGGCCTCGCGGATGTCGATGTCCATGATGTTGGCGCCGGCGTCGCCGATCGTGGTGAGGACGCGCGCCAGCGTCCCCGGGAGGTTCTGCACCCGGAGCCGCAGCAGGAGCTGATAGCCTGCCCCGGGGTTACGGAACTCCTCGATCGAATGCTGGCTGGGTTCATGTGTCATGGCCACGAACTGCCTCCAGGCCCCGCGGGCACCGCCCCCACCCCCGCCGCCGGGGATGAACGAGTCAGGCTGACTCGAGAGCGGTGCCCGGCGCGATCGTACTCGCGTGCCGGCGCCGAGGGGCGGGGCAAACGCCGCGATATCCTACGATATCTGCTGCGCAGGGGCACCTCAGCGCGATCGTCAGCGCGGTTGTCCCTCGATGCTGCCGCGCGCCGAGGCGACCTTGCGCAGCTCGCCGAACTGCTGCTGCATCGCCATCTGCATGAAGCGCGCCTCGCCCGTGTGGAAGATGAAGCGGGAGCCGAGGTTGATGGCGGCGACCGCCTCGTCCATCGAGGTGCTGAACACCATCACGGGGACGTTGCGCGCCTCCGAGCGGGTGACGATGTCGCTGATGACGCCCTGGTACTTCGGGTTCGACATCTCGTCGGGGATGCCCAGCGACGTCGTCATATCGTTGGGACCGATGAAGATCGCGTCGATGCTGCCGACGTCGAGGATCTTGTCGAGGTTGCGCTGCCCGGGCTCGCTCTCGATGCCGATGATTACGATCGTCTCGCGGCGGCGGTTCTCCAGGTACTCCTTCGTGCGCTCGCTCGGGAGCACGCCCTCGGTCATCGCGCGGCGCAGGTACTCGCCCTTCAGCGGGTGCCACTTCGCGGTGCCGACGGTCTCGCGCACCTCCTCCACGGTCTCGCAGTACGGGACCAGGATGCCGGCGGCGCCGGCGTCGAGGGCCATCGCCACCCAGTGCGACATGGGCGCGGGGACGCGCACGATCGGCGCGATGTTGATCTCGCGGAACATCTGGCAGAGTTCCTGGATCTCTTTTCGATCGCGCGAGCCGTGCTCCGTGTCGATCACCACGTAGTCCATGGTGCTGCCGGCGAACGCGTTCTTCCAGCGAGTGTTGCCGACCGCACCGAGGATGCAGCCGAACACCGTGCCGCCGTTCTGCAGGCGCTCCTTCAAGTCGATGGCGTTCATGGGACTCCTCCTCGCGGTCGTGCTCGTGGTTCCAGCCGTGGCCTGTGGATCGAACGTCGTCGTGGGTCGCGTGGAGGTGTCCCGACGCCGGCACGCTCCGTGCGCACGTTAACCGAGGGCGCCAGCCTTCCTGAGCGCGATCACCTCAGCCGGGGCGTAGCCGAGCTCGCCGAGGATCTCGTCCGTGTGCTCGCCCCGGTGGGGTGCCGGGCTGTGCAGCCAGGGCTCGCCGGCGGTGGCGGACATCCTGAACGGCAGGCCCACCGCCTTGACCTCGCCCACGCCGGGCTGGTGGTACTGGGCGATCATGTCGTTGGCGAGGATCTGCGGGTCGTCGAAGACCTCTTCGATGTCCTTGACGATGCTGTTCGTGTGCCCGGCGGCCTTGAACATCGCCTCCCAGTCGGCGGCGGGCTTCGTCAGGAAGTGGCGCGAGAGGATCTCGGCGATCGCGTCGATCTGCTCCGCGCGGCTCTCAGGCGTCTTGAACCGGGGATCGTGCGTGAGTTCATCGAGCTTCAGCGTCTCGCAGAGGTTCTCCCATCGCGGGCCGATGTTGATGTACATGTTGAGGATGTAGCGGCCATCGGCGCAGCGGTAGATGAACGGCAGCCCGGTCGCGCGCGCTGCGTACCGGCCGTCGAAGCCGAGGACCTTCGTCATCTGCGCCGCGTGCAGCGAGACGCCGGTCTGCAGCAGGCTCACCTCGATCTTCTGGCCCATGCCGGTGCGCTCGCGCTCCCGCAACGCGAGCGTCACGGCGTACGCCGCGAGCATGGAGGTGCCCATGTCGAAGTGGTACAGGTGCGTGTGCGCCGGCGGCGGCTGCCCCGGCTCTTGGCGCCCCGCGATATCGCCGATGCGCGCCTGGATCACGATGTCAACGCCGGGCAGGTCCGCGTCCGGGCCGTCGTCGCCGTACCCGGTGAGCGACACGTAGATCAGTCGCGGGTTGATCGCGGCGAGCTCCTCGTACGTGAAGCCGCGCCGCCGGCGCGTGTCCACGCGCATGTTGATGATCAGCACGTCCGCCCACTGGAGGAGGCGGTACGCCGCCTCCTTGCCGCCGGGCGTCGTGATGTCCAGCGTCGCGGAGCGCTTGTTCCGGTTGAACGCCAGGAAGCCGATGCTCAGGTCGTCCGCGCCGGGCACCGGCACGAGGCGGCGCGCGCTGTCTCCCTCGGGGGACTCCATCTTGATGACTTCGGCGCCCTGGTCGGCCAGTAGCTGCGCCGCAAACGGCCCCGCCAGCACCGTGGCGAAATCAACAACTCGGATGTCCGAAAGCGGCAGCGGCATCGCTGTCTCCTGACAGTGTTGAACCGCCCGGATGAGTGAGCCTCTTCGACCGGATCGAGTTCGGCTCTCACGGGACCAGCCGGGAAAGAAGCGGCGCCGCAACGACCCGTGAGGATCGTTGCAGCGCCGTTGCCAGCGTACGGGAGGCTTACGCCTTGGCCGCGCTCGCGGCGCTCGCCGCCCGGATCGGACCGTCCATCGAGTGGATGTCGTCGCCGTACGGCCGGTAGAGCTTGCCGTTGAAGTCCATCTCGATCGGCGTCGTGTCCTTGCTGAGCTTGGGCAGGACGTGCTCCGCGACCAACTCCATCTGCTGCAGCTGGAGCTGGAGGTTGTTCATGCCGCGGAAGTTGTACGAGGGGAGCCAGATGACCGCGAGGTCCATGCCCATGGCCTCCTGCCGGCGCAGGTGGTCGACGAACTCGTCCACGTGCGTCAGGTGGTAGTCGGACATGTACACGCGCTCTTCGCCCTCGGCCACGCGAGCGACCGGGGCGGTCGGGCGGTCCACGCCGCGCGGCGTGACGCCCTTCGTCACCACCTCGCCCGCTTCCTCGCGGCTGGTGGTGAGGTGCGCGCGGTCCATGGCCATCAGGAACGGCTTGCCGAGGCGGCCGTTCTCCTTCCAGCGGCGGTCGAGGTCCTTCATGTCCGTCTCGAAGGCCGCGACGGCCTCTTCGCTCGCGCCCTGGCCGAAGCTGCCGATCGATCCCTGGTAGAGCTTCGCGATGTCGCGGCGCGGGCCGGGGCCGTGCGACCCGTAGATGATCGGCGGGTACGGCTGCGTGGTGGGGCGCACGGAGATCGTCATGTCCGTGAAGTCCGCGTACTTGCCGTGGAAGGACGCGACCTGGTTCTCCCACAGCTCGCGCATGCAGGCCACGTACTCGCGCGTCATCTCGCCGCGCTTGGTGACGTCCAGGCCCAACGAGGCGAACTCCTGCTCCACGTAGCCGGAGCCGGCGCCGATCATCAGGCGCCCGCCCGAGAGCGAGTCCAGCGTGGCGGCCATCTTGGCCTGCAGCACGGGCGGGCGGTAGGGGATCACGTTGATCGTCTGCGTCAGGATCGGCTTCCAGCCCTGCGCATTCGTGACGGCGGCGACGTAGCACATCGCCATGTACTGCTCCATGTAGCCGTTGCCCATGCCGGCGTACTGGTTGCGCGTGATGATCACGTGGTCAACGAAGGACAGGGCATCGAAGCCGAGCTCCTTGGCCTTCAGGCAGACGTCCCAGATGGCGTCGTCACGAAACCATCGTGCGTAGTTCGGAATCATCAGCCCGATTTTCACAGTGCGGTCCTTCGTCTACGTGGTGCGCCCGCGTTCGCGGCCCGTACGCACCGTGCTGCTGGTGATGTTCCCCGGACTTATAGCGCCCTCGAGCGGGGCCAGTCAATACGCGTGTGATGCGTGCCGGAGATCCGTGGCGGAGCGGCGACGGTCGACCCGCGCGGCCGGCCGAGCGCGTCGTACGCGCCTCGGGCCGGCCTGCGCGAGACGTCGATCTCGTGCAGGCCGGCACAGGCTCAGGTCAGCGCACGGCCGCGCGGACCATCGTGATGCGCTTCGTAGCGCGCCTGTTGACGAGGCCCGTCACGAGACGAAGCCGAGGGAGCCCCGGAGGGCGGAGCTCCGTCCCGAAGCCCACGGACCCACAAACTGGTCATAGCCCTGGACGTTGGGCTGGATCAGCGTGGTCGAGGGGAACAGGTTGAACGTGATCATCGGCATCCACTCGTTGAAGAACTTCTCCATGAAGCCGCCCGGTCCCTGGAAGATCGCGGCGCGCTCCTTGGCGTCCAGCGTGACGAGTGCCTTCTCGATCATCGCGTCAGCTTCCTTGTTCTCGAAGCTTCCGTAGTTGCGGACGCCCTTCGAGTGGAAGTTGGAGTACGCCTCGGAACCGATGTCCCGCTGCGCGCCGATGGCGTACGAGACAGCCTGGATGCTCTTGTCCGCCTGCGCCTTCGCGAACGATGCGACGTCCGGCGAGGTCTTGATCGTGATCTTTACGTTCGGCCAGAGCTGCTGCATCTGCGACTGGAAGCGCAGGGCGTTCTCCTTGGTGGCGTCGCTGAACGACCACCCCGGCGATGTCAGCATCTCGAAGGTGATCCCGTCGCCCTTGTCGTGTCCGGCGGCAGACATCATCTTCACCGCGTCCTCGCGGTCCTTCGCCTTCGTGGCGGGGTTGTACCCGGGGAGGGTCTTGACCTTCTCCTCGTTCCACGACTCCGGGAAGTAGGAGTGGAGCCCCATCAGGTAGCCCCAGCCCGAGCCGTAGTAGCCGTCGCCGATCTCCTGGTAGTTCGCCGCCAGCTGCATGGCCTTGCGCACGCGGAAGTCACCGAACGCGCCGTACTTGAAGTTCGGGCGGAAGTGGTGCCACGAGATGCCGATGCCCTTGTAGAGCAGCACGTCCGGACGCGCCGTCTGGACGGTCTTGATGTCCTGCTGCGATGCAGCCGTGAGGATGCTGAACTGCTTGCTGATGAACCCGGCGATCTGCGCCCCGCGGTCGGCGGTGACGGTGTTGATGATCTTGTCGATGTGCGGCTGGCCCGGGCGGCGGTAGCCCTGGAACCGCGTGTAAACCTCGCGTACGCCGGGCACGAACTCCGTCAGCTGGAACGCCGAGAGACCGGCGAGCTTCATCGGATCCTTGAACCCGACCTCCACCACGCCCTTCGGCATCATCATGTTGCGGTGGTCCACCATGTTGATCAGGAAGGCGCTGGAGGGTGCCTTCAGCGTCACCCGCGCGGTGTACTTATCGACGACCTCGATCTTGTCCATCGCAGTGAACCAGTCGGCGTGGAGGAACGCTCCCTTCGGGATGCCCTCCGCGGCGGCGGTGCTGCCCACGGTCCGGTTCATGTTGAACGCGAGGTCTTCGGCGTCGAACTCCCGTCCGTTCCACGGCGCGACGTTGTGGAGCTTGGTTCCCTTCGCGACGTGGAAGACGATGTGCGTGGAGTCCGGGACCTCCCACTTCTCGATCAGGTTCGCCTGGGGCTCCCCCGTGTAGGGGTCCGCGATCAGCGGGCCCTCGCTGATGGTCTGCCAGAAGGACGTGTTGGTGGTGTGCATGTCCTGCGTGGACGAGGTGGCCGTGATGGGCTCCGTCCACGTCCCGCCGTCCTTGATCGTCCCCTTCACCACGGGGACGCCCGGGCGCCCCGGGGCCGCGGCGGGGCCCGTGCCACCGGCGGCCGGCGAGGCCTGCGGCGTCCCGGCGGCCGGCCTTGGCGTTGAGCCGCAGCCCACCAGCGCCGTCCCCGCGAGGCCCGCGCCCGTCAGCAGACCGCCGCGGATCAGCCCCCTCCGGCCCATCCGCGCGGTGCGCCGGCTGAGCCACACATTCGAATCCGATCCCGTCATCCGAGTTCCCCTCCGGTATATTCCACACGTGCGAGATAACACGCGTGATGCTCCCGCCCGACTCATCTTAGGTGGGCGCATTGCAGTGTCAACGGGACCGGCTGCCGGTCCGAGGGGCGCTTGATGCGCGGGTGGCCCGCTCGACGGGTCGAGGTGAAGGGGGCCTAGCGTGTCCCTCGCAGCCGTGGGTCGAGCTCGTCGCGCAGGGCGTCGCCGAACATGTTCGCTCCGAAGACCACGAGGCTGAGCGCGACCGCCGGGGCCCAGAGCAGCCACGGCGCGGCGAACATGTACGCGCGCCCTTCGGCGGCGAGCATGCCGCCCCACGACGGCGCGGGCGGCAGAATGCCGTAGCCGAGGAAGCTCAGGGTGGACTCCGCGAGGATAAAGCGGCCAAAGCCCAGCGACGCTACGACGATGATGGGCGACACGATATTCGGAAGGATGTGCCGGAACATCAGCCGCGCGTCGGTCGCGCCCAGCGCGCGGGCGGCGGCCACATACTCGCTGTTCGCGATCTGGGTGGTGGCGCTGCGCATCACGCGCGACTCCGAGATGGAGGCCGGGAGCGCCAGCGCGATGACGATGTTCGTCAGGCTCACGCCGAGCACCGTCATGATCACGATCAGCAGGATCAGCCCCGGGATCGCCTGCACGGCATCCACGACGCGCTGCACCAGGTAGTCGAACGTGCCGCCGAAGAAGGCGCTCGCGACGCCGACGATTGTCGCGGGGATCACGGCCAGCAGCACGGCGCCGATGCCCACGTACAGCGATACCCGCGCCCCGTAGATCAGGCGGCTGAAGATGTCGCGTCCGAACTGGTCCGTGCCGGCCAGATGCGCCGCGCCCGGCGCCATCAGCGCCTCGCGTTGCGCCTGGGCGAGCGGGTCGGCAGGCGCGATGACGCTCGCGAACGCCGCAACCAGCACCAGCGTGAGGATGACCAGCGCGCCGAACGTGCCCAGCGGCTGCCGACGGGCGAACCGGAAGATCCCGCCCACCACGGGCACGCGCATGCCCCGAGCCGGACGATTCAAGGCCGTTGCGGTGCTCGTCACTGCGGTCCGCCCGATCCCCATGTCGTGTTCGCTATTGGTCACGATTCACCGCAGCTCATGAATACCGGATACGTGGATCGAGATACCCGTACGTGAGGTCCACGGCCAGGTTCGTGAACATGATCAGCAACCCGACCGACACCACCACACCCTGCACGATCGGGTAGTCGCGCTTCACCAGCGAGTCGAGCAGCAACCGCCCCAGCCCGGGCAGGGCGAAGATGCTCTCCGTGATCACCGATCCGCCGATGAGCGCCGTCAGCTGCAGGCCCAGGAGCGTGACCACCGGGATCAGCGCGTTCTTCAGCCCGTGCCGGAGGACCACGGTGAAGCCCGAGAGGCCCTTCGCGCGCGCCGTGCGGATGTAGTCCTGCTGCAGGACGTCCAGCATCGTCGTGCGCATCATCCTCGCGATGCTCGCGGATAGCAGCACACCCAGCACGCCCGCGGCCGGCAGCACGATCTGCAGGTTCTGTACGGGATCCTCCAGGAAGCTCTTGTACTGGAACGGCAGCGAAACCTTGAACCAAAGAGCCGGGAGGATCACGATCGAGGTGGCAACCACGAAGCTGGGCAGGCTGATGCCCAGGATCGACATCGAGCGCAGGAAGTAGTCGAGCAGCGAGTTGCGCCTCACCGCCGATACCACGCCGAGCGGGATCGAGACGAGCACCGATACTGCGATCGCGATCGCCGCCACCTGCGCCGTCACCTGCGCCCGGCCCGCGATGATCTCCGTCACGGACCGCTTGTCCCAGAGCGAGACGCCCAGGTCGCCCTGCACAACCCCGAGCACGTAGCGCCCGTACTGGATCGGGAGCGGGATGTCCAGGCCGAGCGCGTGCGTGAACTCCGCGCGGGCCTCGGGGGTGTTCGTGCCGCCGTCCTCCAGGAGGATGTCGACGATGTTGCCGGGGAGCATGCGGACCATTAGGACGACCATGAACAGGAGCACCAGGACGGTCGGGATCATCCCGATCAGTCGCCGTGCTGCGTATCTCGCCATGCTGCTGCTCCTACCCGAACCGGTGAGACCGTCCAGGGCCCCGGGGTGGTCCGCGGCGCCAGCGGAACCTGTCGTGCGACGCCGCGAGCGTAGTCGCGCATTATTACGTTCGTCAATATAACGTTCGTCGGTCCCGTCGCGGATGCCCGAACGCGACCCTGCACGGCCCTGCACGCCGGCGCTGCCTGCCCGGGCGCTCGACGTCGGCCGGAGTCGCTGCGGTCGCCGAGTGTCCCGGCCCACCGCTGGCTCGCACGGGCCAGCGTCCGCCTTCCGGCGGCCGCGCGGCTCGCTACAGCGGCATGTTGCCGTGCTTCTTCGGGAGCACGGGGGTCGACTTCGTGCGCAGCAGCTCCAGGGCGTGGGCGATCTTCTTGCGCGTCTCCGCCGGGTCGATCACGTCGTCGATGTCGCCCTGGGCGGCGGCGATGTACGGGTGCTCCAGCCGCTGCTGGTACTCCACGACCAGCCGTGCGCGTTCCGCGGCGGGGTCATCGGCGGCCTGGATCTCGCGGCGGTTGATGATGTTGACCGCCTGCGTGCCCGCCATCACGGCGATCGCCGCCCCGGGCCACGCGTAGTTCACGTCGGCATCGAGGTGCTTGGAGCCCATGGCCACGTACGCGCCCCCGAACGCCTTGCGCAGGATCACCGTGATCTTCGGCACGGTGGCGGCGGCGTACGCGTACACCAGCTTCGCGCCGTGGGCGATGATCCCGCCGTACTCCTGCGAGACGCCCGGCAGGAAGCCG
>JBAYVN010000056.1:0-15602 GCA_041674525.1 Dehalococcoidia bacterium
GCGCTACAAGGGCCTCGGCGAGATGAACGCCGAGCAGCTCTGGGAAACGACGATGAACCCCGCGAACCGCGTGCTCCTGCGCGCCGAGGTCCACGACGCCGAGACCGCCGACGAGCTCTTCACGATGCTCATGGGCGACGAGGTCCCCCCGCGCAAGAAGTTCATCACCACCCACGCCCTGGAGGCGACGCTGGACGTCTAGCGCGCCGCCTCGACGCCGCGGTGCGTCGAGGTGCCCTCGCGGGGCGCCCACCCCCTGCCCCCTCCCTGCGCGGGAGGGGGTTGTTGTTTGTGGGGGCTTCGCCCCCACGGGCCCCGGTCCATGTGGGACGTATCGCGGAGCGAGCACACCACGCGGGCCACATCCCGCACGCGTCGGAACGGCCACGGTCGCGTTTGGAAGCGGGCGGTGCCCTGCAGGTCGCTGCTCATCGCGCGCAGCCCTCGGCAATCAGAACCTTCGCGCGGTCAACCTCGTCCCATTCGTTCTCGGACTCCACACTTACGAGGTAGCCCATGTCGTTCAGGACCTGCGCAAGCACCCGATACGCTTCGCCGTTGCGGGAGCGTTCCGAATAGTTGATGTTGATTCCCTCAAGTGGGAGGTCATTCAGCCACGCTCCCCCGTCCTCGACCTTCCACCCTGCTGTCTCAAGGAGGGTGCGGAACTGACGCAGGAAGTGCCGATTGGCGAGCGTGTCGGGCGCGATCTCCACCACGACTTCTGCTGGTGCGACCGCGTACAGTAGCGTGACTGCTTCTGGAACGGTGAGTTGCCGCTTCTGCGCCTCCCGGGCCGCCCCCAAGACAGCGATTAGCATCCATAATGCGAACCCCAACATCGCGCCGTCGTGCGGCGTGTTCCAATTGGGAACGACCAAGAACGAAAGCACCAACTCGAAGAGAAGCAGCCTCCAGTCAACGACGACTCGGACAAAGGCGGCGATGAAACGCTCTCTGAATCCCCGGGCAAGCGGTCGGTCATACATTGGCGCAAGTCTACGACGGCTCTCACGCCGGGGGGCCCGTTGGGGGCGAAGCCCCCAACATCTGATCCCCTCCCGCGCCGGGAGGGGCCAGGGGTGGGCCGCCCCGCTCGCGCACCTCGACGCGCGCGCCCGCACTCGCGCCCCACTCGCGTCGAGGCGGCGTGCTTCGCTATCCTCGACGCATGAGCAGTGACGCGCCGCAGCGGTTCTTCGTTGAGTTCGACCCTGCGCCGGGCGAGGCGTGCCCGGTCACGTTCGCGGACGATCCGGCGATCATCCTGTTCTTCCAGTCCTGGGCGTACAGCCTCGACTTCGGCGGGACGCACGAACTCGCGCAGGCCGCGCAGCACCTCAAGATGAAGCGCCGCATCGACCTCAAGCCCCTGCTCCGCTATGCCGACCGCTACATCGAGACCGTGAACGACCAGCGCGAGATGGACCGCTCGTGGCAGCCCGCCGCGGACCTCGCCGCCTGCGCGCGCGCCGTCGCCGAGGCGTGGACCGCGCCGGACGACACGCTCGCGCCGCTGACCGCGGGCTACGAACACCTCGCCCCGCGTCTCCAGGAGCTCGCCGCGATGTGCGACTGGGCCGCCGCGAGGAACGCGCGCGTGCGCATGACGTTCCTGCTGGAGACCCCGGAGCAGCGCGCCTCGCGGCCGGCGGGGCACTAGCGCGAACCGGTTCGACCCCGCCCGGAACGCGTGCCACGATACATCGCGTGACACAGCACACGACGACCCACCCCGACCGAGCCGCGGAGCAGGCGCAGCGCTCAGGCGAACGCGAGCGCTGGCTGCGATCGTCGGCGCCGTCCGCCGTGCTGGCGCGTTGGCTCATGGGGCCCCTGCACTGGGCGGCCAACGCGGCGCTGTTCCGCCTCCCCGAGGGGCTGAAGCTTGACCACACCACGAGGCTCCTGGACATCGGGTGTACGCGCGGGGCGCTGCTCCGCGCCTTCGACGACGCACTGGAGTGCGATGTGCCCCCCGTGGGCCTCGACGTGTCGCGGTTGGCGCTCACGCTGGCGCGGCACGACGAGCGCAACCCGGGGCGCGGCGCCGGGCTGGTGGAGGGGAGCGGGCTGTCGCTGCCGTTCCGCGACTCCACGTTCACGCTCGTGACCTGCGGCTACGTCCTGCGGCACCTGGACGACGACGAGGCTCGCGCACTCCTGCTGGAGATCGGGCGCGTGCTGTCGCCGGGCGGACTGGCCGTGATCTGGGAGTACGGGCCTACGGGCAACCCTCGACTGGACGCGTGGAACGCGCGCGTGGTCGCACAGCCCGGCGCGCCGACGCGCCTGCGCTCCAGCGCCACGCTGCGCCGGCTGGCGACCGAAGTGGGCTTCCCGTTCTCGCGCTACGCCGATCTGCGGCCGTTTCTGCTGCCGCCGATCCCGCGCGCCTCGATCATCGTCGGCCGCCCACCCGAGGATTTCGACCTCTCGAAGCTGTAGCGAGGCTCAGGAGCAGCGCTGCTGCACGAGAGCGACCGTGCGAAGAAGCTGTGTCTCGTCCGCACCGCGCTGCAGCGCGGTCGCGCGAGAAACATCCTGCCGCGCATCGAGGATCCGCAGGGCGGCAACTCGACCGCTGCCGATGAGCCCGTGGAGCCTTGTCACATCTCCGCCTCCAGGCGACGCCGGGCTAGCGGTACAGCCCGTGCGCGTCGATGTACGCGCGCACCGCCTCCGGGAGCAAGCCCTCAGTCGAGCGCCCTTCGCGGACACGCGCGCGGATGTCGGTCGCGGACACGTCCATGGACGGCATCGGCACCGCATCCACCCGATCCTCGATGCCCGGGAGCGCGGCGGCCAGCTCAGGCGTCACCAGCGGCCCGGCCGCGCCGCCGCGGCGAGCCACTGCGAGGCGCACACGGGCGATCAGGCGCTGCGGCTCATGCCAGTGCGGGAGGTCCCGCAGCGCATCCTCGCCGAGGATGAACCACCACTGCCCCGCCGCCTCGCCGCGTTCCGCGATCAGCGTCTCCACGGTGTCCAGGGTGTACGTCGGGCCCTCGCGATCCACCTCGATGGCGCTCACCCGGGCCCACGGGAGGCCGGCCACGGCGGCGCGCACCATCGCCAGGCGGTCGGCTGCGGGGCTCATCGGGCGCCCGGCCTTGCGCCAGGGGTCCCCCGCGGGGATGAAGAGCACCGCGTCCAGACGCAGCGCGTTGCGAGCTGCCGAGGCCAGCGCCAGATGCGCCACGTGCGGCGGGTCGAACGTCCCGCCGAGGATGCCCGTGCGGCGCACGCCTCCCGGCTCCGCGGTCACCTCGCTACGCCTCCCACGCGATCTCCACGCCGCCCACGCGGATGCGTTCGCCGTCCTTCACGTGCAGCCGCGTCAGCACGCGCTGCACGCCCATGCGCCGGAGACGGGTGAAGAACTCCTCTCGCGCCTCGCGCTCATCCAGGGGCAGCGTGCGCGCCAGCCAGTTCGGCGTCGCGCCGTCCACATCCACGACCCCATCGTCCCCACGCGACGCCTCGAAGCGGGCGCGCTGCGCCGGCTCGGGGTGCAGCACCGGCAGCTCGTGCGCCTCCACCTGTGCCTCCGCCGCCTGCACCTCCCGCAGCGCCTGGAGCGCCCGCAGGGCGAGGTCGCGCGTGCCCTCGTTCGTGGCGGCGGACAGCGCCACCCAGGGCAGGCCCAGCGCGTCGATCTGCGGCTCGAGCAGCTCCAGGCGCGCCCGGGCGTCGGGGTCGTCCATCTTGTTCAGCCCGAGGATCTGCGGCTTCTCCGCCAGTCCGTGCCCGAATGCCTGCAGCTCGCCGTTGATCAGCGCGAAGTCCTCCAGCGGCTCCTCGCGGGTCATGTCCAGCAGGTGCACGAGCACGCGCGTGCGCTCGATGTGTCGCAGGAACTCGTGCCCCAGGCCCACGCCCCCGCTCGCTCCCTCGATCAGCCCGGGCATGTCCGCCGCCACGAACGAGTCGAAGCCGAGGTGCACGACGCCGAGGTTCGGCTCCAGCGTGGTGAAGGGGTACGCGCCAATCTTCGGCGTCGCCCGGCTCCACGCCGTCAGCAGCGTCGACTTCCCGGCGTTCGGCAGCCCCACGATCCCCACGTCGGCCAGCAGCCGGAGCTCCAGGCGCACGCGGAGGCGCTGGCCCTCCGCGCCGCGCTGAGCCCATTTCGGCGCCTGCCGCGTCGGCGTGGCGAAGCGCCGGTTGCCCATCCCTCCGCGCCCACCGCGCGCGACCACTGCGCGGTCGCCGGGGTGCTGGAGGTCGGCCGCGGGCTCGGGGCCGGGCGCGTCCACGAGCCACACGCTCGTGCCCACGGGCACCGGGATCTCCAGCGGCGGCGCCGAGGCGCCTCGGCGCTGGTTGGGGCCACCTGCCGCGCCATCTGGAGCCTCGTGTGGCCGGTGATCGGCATAGCGATCGAGGGACACCAGGCGCGAGTCGGCGACCAGCACCACATCGCCGCCGCGGCCGCCGTCGCCACCGTCCGGGCCACCTCGAGGGGAAAAGCGGTCCCGGACGAACGACGCCGCGCCGTTCCCGCCGGTTCCTCCCGCGACCTCGATTTCAACGACATCAATCACGAAACGCTCGCACGGCTGCTGCTGGAGACGATGTGGATAGTTCGATGGGTGGATTCCACTGTGCGGGTGCGTCCACCCATGCGGCAAGCACGGAGATCGTAGTCATCGTCATGGTGTGGATCGTGTGGAGAGTGGGAGTGAGGCGAATCCAGCGGGGCCGTGTATAAGTCGCTCATCGTCGCATCGATCATCAACACTCATACCGCAGGGAGGTGCGAAACACAGATCCGGGGCTACGCACAAATCGCGGGGGACACCGGAATAAGGCACAACCCGGCGGGGATATCCCCGGATTTCCTCGGCTTATCCACGAATCGGTCAGCAGATGCAGGCATCGGCCTACTCAGATGATCGACAGTGGCGAGGTCAGCCTTCAAGCAGATTGCGCTGGGATAACCGGTCAGGTTGTGGATAGGTCCAGGGCACGAGGTACCGAAGCGGCCCCCCGCTCGGGCATGACCGGCCACCCTTGGAGCCCCACCGTCGGAGCCCGGAGTCAGGCGATGCGGCGGGACGACTCGATCATCTCGCGCAGGCTGCCGATGTCGCGCTTCGTCTCCGGATCCACCGCCAGCGAGCGCTCCATCTTGCGCCAGCCGTGGTGCACCGTGGAGTGGTCGCGCCCGCCGAGGGCATCCCCGATCTCCACCAGCGATCGATGCGCCAGCTCGCGCATCAGGTACATCGCCACCTGGCGCGGGTAGGCCACCCGCTTCTCGCGGCTCTTCGACAGCAGGCCCTCGCGGTCGATGTCGAAGTAGCGGCAGACGATGTCCATGATCAGCTCGGGCGACGGGGGGAGCCGCGGCTCCGTCGGCTCGAGCGACGCCAGTGCGGAGTGCACCAGCTCCGGCGTCAGCGCCTCGCCGGTCAGCCGCGAGTAGGCGACGACCCGCGTCAGCGAGCCCTCCAGCTCGCGGATGTTGTTCTTGAAGCGAGCGGCAATCACCTGCAGGACGTCGTCGCGGACGCGGATGTGCTGCTCGGCGGCCTTGTGCCGGAGGATCGCTATCCGCGTCTCCATGTCCGGCGCTTGCAGGTCGGCGATCATCCCCCATTCGAAGCGAGTGCGCAGGCGCTCCTCCAGGTGCTGGATGTGCGCCGGACTCTTGTCCGAGGTGATGACGATCTGCTTCCCGGCCTCGTACAGCTCGTTGAAGGTGTAGAAGAACTCCTCCTGTGTCTGCTCCTTGCCGGCGATGAACTGCACGTCATCCATCAGCAACGCATCGGCGGAGCGGTAGCGCGCCCGGAACTCGTCCATCTTGCGCTGCTGGATCGCCGTGATGAGCTGGTTGGTGAAGGCCTCCGCGCTCAGGTACACCACGTGCAGCCCCTGCTCCAGCAGGGCGTGCCCCACGGCGTGCAGCAGGTGCGTCTTGCCGAGGCCGGGGCCGCCGTAGATGAAGAGCGGGTTGTACAGGCGACCGGCGTCCCGTGCGACGCCCTCGGCGGCGGCGAACGCGAGGCGGTTACCCGGGCCCACGATGTAGTTGTCGAACGTGTAACGCTCGCGCAGCCGGGGGCGAGGCTGCGAGGAGCGTTGGGCGCCGCCGGCGAGCTCGTTCAGCGCGGCGACCTGCTCCTCCACGGAACGCAGGGGTTCGAATGCGATGTCCAGCGGATGCCCGGCCAGATCTGTGAGCGAGCGGATGATCGTCGGGCGCAGCCGCTTCTGCAGCCACTCCGTGACGAATTCTGATCGCGTACCCACCACCAGGTGGTCGGCCTCCAGCCGGATGCCGGCCGTCCCGTCCAGCCACGTGTCGTAGTTGGCGCGCGACACCTGGGAGGAGAGGTCCTTCAGTGCTGCCTGCCAGAGAGCGACGGGGTCGTCTTGCACGCAGCCGCTACCTCTTCACGCCCGAGGTGGTCTCGGGCACACACATCGCTCCACGGCTGCACGTTGGGCGTGCGCGCGACTTCGCCCGGGCTGGGCGATCTGTTATCAGGCAGCGATGAACTGGAACCGTCCCAAAGATGTCAGAGCCGGCCCCGGCGCATCGTCTTGCCGCAAACGCGCGCGTCGGAAATCGACCGGTCGGAATGTAGCACCGGGCTCTCCGGCCGATCAAGGCACTTATGTCGGAGCAATGGGAAATCCCGCGTGTTCTCGCCACTTTGTGCCGTCCACACCCTGCGCGCAGCGCTCCCATGCGATCGTTTGCGAGCGATCGCGAGGGATTGCGAATGTATACTGACGCCACTGTCATCCGAACGCCGACCGGAACCGCCCGGCGGAGTATCAAGGAGGCGACCATGCCAGCGCCCAAGAGCGGTGCCGGGCATCTCCTGGCGATCGACATCGGCAACACGAGCGTCGCCATCGGGGTCTTCGATGGCGAGGATCTCATCGCCACGTTCCGCATCGCCACGGACCAGGATAACTTCGCGGACGAGTACGCGATCCTGCTGCTGGGGCTCCTGCGCACGCGTGATCTCGACCCGAGCGACATCGGATCCGCCATCATGTCCAGCACCGTGCCGCCGTTGCTCCAGACCTTCCAGCAGGTGTGCCGCGGCCACTTCGGCGTGGACCCGATCGTTGTGGGCCCCGGCGTCAAGACCGGGGTCCGCGTGCTCTACGACAATCCGCGCGAGGTGGGCCCCGATCGCATCCTCCACGCCGTCGCAGCCCTCGATCGCTACGATCCGCCCATGATCATCGTCGACCTCGGGACGGCGTGCGTGTTCGACGCCGTGTCGAGGGACGGCGACTACCTGGGCGGCGCGATCGCCCCGGGCATCGGGCTCGCGTCACAGGCGCTGTTCAGCCGCGCGGCCATGCTGCACCGCGTGGGCATCTCCCACCCGGACGGGCCGATCGGCCGCAATACCGTGCATTCCATGCAGTCCGGGATATTCTTCGGCTACGTGGAGTTGGTCCGCGGGATGGTCCGTCGCTTCAAGGAAGAGATCGGCGAGGAGGCCATCGTGATCGGCACAGGCGGATACGCGGATCTCATCGCCGAGGAGGCAGGCTGCTTCGACGCGATGGAGCCCGATCTCAACCTCGACGGCCTGCGCCTGGTATACGAGGCAAACCGATGAGCACTTCTTCCGCCGCTGACGCACCTGGCGACCCTGACGCCGACGCCGCGCCGATCCCCGGCCGACCCGGCGATCCCCTGCGCGGCCGCCACGTCGTCCTCGGCGTCACCGGGTCGGTCGCCTGCTACAAGGCGATCGAGGTCACGAGCCGCCTGGTGCAGGCGGGCGCGATCGTGGACGTGGTGCTGACCCGCGCGGCGACCGAGTTCACCACCCCGCTCGCCTTCAAGGCAATCACGCAACGCACGCCCTACGTCGACATGTTCGACCCCGCCGGTCCCGAGGGCGAAGCCCACGTCGAGCTCGCGCGGCGCGCGGAGGTCATGCTCATCGCCCCGGCAACCGCAGCCACGCTCGCGCGTCTCGCCACGGGCCTTGCAGAGGACTTCGTCACGCTGACCGCCATCGCCACCACCGCGCCCGTGCTCATTGCCCCCGCGATGGACTCGCAGATGTGGGAGCACGCGGCGGTGCAGGCGAACGTGGTCACGTTGCGCGCACGAGGCGCGCAGTTCATCGGGCCGGTCGAGGGCCGCCTCGCCTCTGGGCGCGTCGGCTCCGGGCGGTTCGTGGAGCCCGAGCGCATCGTGGACGAGGTGCGGGCGCGCCTCGGGCGCGATCACGGCGACCTCGCCGGCCGTGCCATCGTGGTCACCGCGGGCGGCACCCGCGAGGCGATCGACCCCGTGCGCTACATCAGCAACCACTCCAGCGGGAAGATGGGGTACGCCATCGCCGAGGCTGCGCGGGACCGTGGAGCAGACGTCGTCATCGTGACCACGGTCGGCCTGCCCGCGCCCGCGGGCGTGCGCACGGTGTCCGTCTCCTCGGCGATCGAGATGCAGGCCGCCGTGCGCCGCGAGTGCGCCAATGCGGATGCGCTGGTGATGGCGGCCGCCGTCGCGGACTACCGCCCGGCCGCGGCGGCGGGCCAGAAGCTGAAGAAGAGCGAGGGCACCGCCAGCGCGACCATCGAGCTCGCGGAGAACCCGGACATCATCGGGTCCACACCCACCGCCACCTCGCGCGGGACCCTGGTGAAGGTCGCGTTCGCGGCGGAGACGCAGAACCTGATCGAGAACGCCATCTCGAAGATGGCGAGCAAGGGCGCGCGCCTGATCGTCGCCAACGACGTGACGGCCACCGATGCGGGGTTCGGGTCCGACGACAACCGCGTCACCATCCTCGACGACGAGGGTGGGCGTGCGGACCTGCCGCTGATGACCAAGTACGCCGTGGGCTACGCGATCCTCGACCGGGTGCGGCCGCTGCTCGGAGCCCCGGCCCGCCCGCGCCGGGTCGCCCCGAAGGCAGCGGCACGGCCAGCGGCGAGGGCGATCGCGAAGCCAGCCGGGAAGCCGGCGGCGAAGGCCACGGCCAGACCCGCACCCAGACCAGCAGGGAAGCGCACTGCGCGTCCCGCCGCGAAGGCCGCGAGGCGCGGCTAATAGCGCTCGCGTTCGAGCGCGCCCACGAGCCGCTCGAACGCCGCCCAGTCCTCCACCGTGCGCCAGTGCGCCGGGCGATCCGCGCCCACGTTCATCGGGTGCACCAGCAGCACCGGCAGCGTGGGGTGCGCCGCGTCGAACTCGGCGAACACCGTCACCGAGTCGTCCAGGTGCGCGTGCAGCCCCTGCTGCTGCGCGATTGGGGCCTTCGGGCCATACGCCGTGGGGATGTAATCGGCCAGCGGGATCCCGTGGCGCGCGAGCCAGCGGCGGGGGCCGCCCGACTCCCGCTCGTTGCGCGCCGCCACCACAACGAGGTCGTGCCGCTCGCCCAGCCGCCGGGCCACCTCGATCGCCCCCGGGCGCGGCTCCATCGCGTCGGACAGGTCGGTCTCGAGGATCTCCTGGATGAGCGCGTCCAGCCGGCCCTTGCCGATCGCCGCGTGGACCACCGCCTCCATGTCCACGATCGTCGGGTCGGCCTCCCGCACGGCGCGGATATCGAACCCGGTGCGCTCCAGCACGAGCCGCCGGAGCATCCCGCCGAAGTCGGCGAATGTGTTGTCGAAGTCGATCCCCAGCCGCATCAGCGCACCTCCGCGGTGGAGGTGGCCGCAGCAGCAGCGCGGCGTGATCGAGGTGCGGGCGTGCGGCCCATCCCCCTGCCCCCTTCCCGGCGCGGGAAGGGGGATGAGTTACCGGGGGCGGAGCCCCCGGCGGGAACCCCCGGGCCGAGGGCGAGGCACAGTCGCGGGCGTGCGGAGTTGACCGGGTCGGGGGTCACCGGGGGCGAAGCCCCCGAGATCTGAACCCCTCCCGCGCCGGGAGGGTCAGGGGTGGGCCGCCGCACGCTCAGCCTCGACGTTCTTGCGACCACCCGGCTCAGCCGGTCGGCTGCAGGAGCTGCACGACGTTGCCGTCCGGGTCGTGGAACGTGGCGATCCAGCCGCCCCACGGCTCTTCCTCCGGCGGGCGGCTGAAGTCGACGCCCGAGGCGACGAGGCGCGCCGCCACAGCGTGGATGTCGTCCACGCCCAGGTTCACCATGATGCGCAGCGGGTCGCCCGCCGCGCCCTGCACGCGCGCGTGGACGGAGATCGTCAGGCGCACGTCCCGGGGCGGTGTCCCCCACTGGAACGACACGAAGTCCGCGCGGTCCGAGCGCACCGGCAGCCCGATCGTCTCCAGGTAGAAGCGGCGCATCGCCTGGAAGCGCTCGTGCGAGGTCCACACGACGACGCCCGCCAGCCCGGTGATGCCGTCGCTCATCGCGCAGTCCTCGTCTAGCGTGCGCGGCCGAGGGCGAAGTGGACGAGGGTCCGCACGGGGTTCCCGCTCATCCCTTTCACCCACACGCCGGAGTCGCTCGACCGGCTCATCACGCCCGCGATGTCCAGGTGCACCCACGGCGTCGTCCCCACGAACCGCTCGAGGAACTTCGCCGCGGTGATCGACCCGGCCGGGCGCCCGCCCGTGTTCTTGATGTCCGCCACGTCGGACTTGATCTGGTCGTCGTACTCGGCGTCCAGGGGGAGCCGCCAGACCTTCTCCCCCGCGGCCGCGGCCGCCCGCTCCAGCTCGGACATCGTGCGGTCGTGGTTGCAGAACACCCCCGTGCGCACCCCGCCCAGGGCCACGCCCATCGCGCCTGTCAGGGTCGCGACGTCGACGATCGTGGCAGCGCCCTGCGTCTTCGCATAGGCGATGCCGTCGGCCAGCACCAGGCGGCCCTCGGCGTCCGTGTTCAGCACCTCGATGCTGGTGCCGTCCATCGCGTAGACCACGTCGCCCGGCTTGGTGGCGGTGCCACCGGGCATGTTCTCCGTGCAGGGCGCGATCGCCATCACATTGACCTTCGCCTTCAGGCGGGCGAGCGCGCCGATCGCCGCGATCACGCTGGCGGCGCCGCTCATATCCCCCTTCATCGCGTCCATGTTCTCCGCGGGCTTCAGGGAGATGCCCCCGGTGTCGAAGGTGATGCCCTTCCCGACGAGGGCGACCGGCCGGCCGGTTCCCCCGCCGCGATACGTCAGCACGATGAACTTCGGCGGTTGTGCCGACCCGTTCGCCACCGAGAGGTACGAGCCCATCTTCAGGCGCTCCGCCTCGGCCCGCTCGATGACCTTGCACTCCAGGCCGTACTCGGCGGCGAGCTGCTGCGCGCGCGCGGCGACGATCGTCGGCGTCATCAGGTTCGCCGGCTCATTCGCGAGGTCCCGTGCGTAGTTGGTCGCCTCGCCCAGGATCACGCCCTCCTCGACCCCGCGCCGCACGGCCGCCGCGCGCCGGACCGCCGGCTCGGCGATCGTCACGCGATCGATGACGTGGCGCGGGCGGTCCTGCACCCGCGTGTGGTGGCGATCGAAGCGGTAAAGCCCGAGGACGAAGCCCTCCGCGAGGGCGCGCCCCGCGTCACCCGGTTCGAGCGCGCTGGACGTCTCCTGCGGCGCGATCGCGACGTGGCCGGCGTTCAGGTCGCGCAGGCGCCGCGAGAGGTTCCCGGCGCGCGTGCGGGCGGAATCGGCCGTGATCTGCTCGCGCTTGCCGACGCCCACCACGACCACGCGCTTCGCCTTCAGCCGGCGTCCGCCGGGCAGGACCGTCACCTCATCGGCGCGGCCCGTGATGTGGCCGTCGGCGATCATCTGCTTGATCGCCCCGCCGATCGCCGTGTCGACCGCCGTGGTCTCCGCGGCGAGGCGACCGCCGTCCTCGGTGACCTCCACCACGTACGTGTCCGCCGCCTGAGCCGTGATCCCGCCGCCTGCGACCGTGATCTCCATCGCCCGTCCTCGTCCTGCGCGCGTGTGGGTGCCCGCTCACCGATCCGGGCAGGAGCCGAGCATAGGCGGAGCGATCCGGCGCCTTCAACCGCCGAGGCCTGCACGCCGATGACACCGGGCCGCACCTCGCACGTCGCGCGGCCCCGGAGCGAGGGGCTACACTGCTACCCCACCGTTTCGGTCGGGGGTGTCGTGCGCATCAAGCTGCTTCGCTACGTGCACGAGGCGACGGCGCCCGACCGAACGAACGTCGCGTGGTTCGATCTCGTCGAGCTCGGGCTCGTGGCCCTCGGGTTTCTCCTCTACTTCCTGGTGCGCGGCGGCGTGGTCGACCGCCCCGGCGACGCGCTGGAGCACGCGCGGTGGATCATCCAGGGCCAGCGCGCCGCGGGGGTGTTCATCGAGCCGCTGGTGAACGACTGGGCCATGGCAGCCGCGTGGCGCGTGCGGCTGTTCAACTTCGTCTACTTCTGGCTGGACTTCCCGCTGATCATCGGCGTGGGCCTGTACCTGTTCTGGCGAAGCCGCCGTCACTACACCCTGCTTCGTGACGCGCTGCTGATCTCCGGGGCCATGGCGCTGTTCCTGTACTGGACGTTCCCCGTGGCCCCCCCGCGCTACCTGCCGGAGTGGGGCTTCGTGGACACGATGCAGCAGTACGCGAAGCTCTCGTACCAGGCGCAGTCGCTGCGGCCGTTCGTCAACCCCTTTGCCGCCGTGCCCTCGCTGCACGTGGGGTGGGCGATGCTCTTCGCGATCGTGATCTTCCAGGTGTCGCAGGCGCCGCTCGTGCGCGCCGCCGGGGCGTCCGTGCTCGGCCTCCAATCCGTCGCCGTGCTCGCCACGGCGAACCACTTCCTGTTCGACGCCGCCGCCGGCGTCGTCATCTCGCTGGCCGCGCTGGTGGCGGCGTACTGGCTGGACCGCAGCGGCTATCCGAGGATCCGCGACTCCCTCCGCCGCCGCCTCGTCTAGCCCTGCTCCGAGGCTTCTACCGCCGACAGCCACGCGATCGCCAGGAAGCCGGGCCCCAGCCGGGCGCCCTGGTGGCGGGTGAGCGGCGCGATCACGATCTCCGCCGCGTCCAGGTGGCGCGCGCACCACGCCCCCATCGCCTCGGCTGCCGCGCCCGCCGCCGCGTGGTGAACCGCGATCCGCGGCCGTCCGCCCTCGGCGCGCAGCCGGCGTGCGAACTCGTCGCGCAACGCCGCGAGGGCGTTCTCGCGCTTCGGCACCGCCGCCAGCGTGTGCACCGCCTCGCCGTCGAGCTCCGTGACCATGCGCGCCGGGGTCACGTACAGGCTGGGGGCGACCAGGCCCACCACCTCCGGGTGCTCCAGCATCGCCATCACGTGCGTGCGCCCGGCTGCCGCAAGCGCGAGGGCCGCCGCCGCTCCGATGGTGGCGCCGGCAGCAGCGGCCTCGGCGGCCACCACGGCGGCCCAACCGGCGCCCATCAGCGCCGCGCCGGTCTCCACCACCCGGAACGCGGCACCGCGCTCCTCCACAGCCGCGCGGGCAGCGTCCGCCGCCTCGGGCGGGCTGCCGTAACCGTCCCCCGTGCGGACGTACAGGACGCCCTCGCCGGGCTCTGCCACCGCCCCACACGCCCGCGCGATCGCCGCCACCTCGAAGGGAGCGCGTTCGAGGAACAGCCGGGGGATCGGGACGCGCTCCAGGAGCAGCTCCGGCTCACCGGGCGTGACGGCGATACGCAGCGCCACGCGCGCCTCCTGCGGCACGCAGGCGTCCGCGTCCACGACCACGCGGAAGCGTGCCGGGGAGCCGGACAGGGGCGAGGGCGGGGGTGGGGCCTGGGGCATGACGGCGCTCCTGCCGCTGGCCCGTAGCGTCTGGCCGGGCTCGTGTGCTAGCGTTGGGTGGTCTGGGACCTGCCGAAATGGGGGTCTCGGGCGGCCTCACTCCCCCAGCCCCTCCGACAATACCGGGATGGCGGGCCGAGATCACACCGGGTGAGGCCGCGAAGTGTGCGTGTGGACGACTAGGTAGCGGACGCAGACTCACCAGATGCAGACGGCCGAACGCAAGCAAGAGATCATCGAGCAGTACAAGCAGCACACCAGCGACACCGGCTCGCCCGAGGTCCAGGTGGCGCTGCTCACCGACCGGATTGTCCGGCTGACGGACCACCTCCGCGAGCACAAGCACGACTTCGCCACCCGGCGCGGCCTGCTGAAGCTCGTCGGCCAGCGCCGTCGACAGTTGCGCTATCTGAGCAACACGGATGTGGACCGGTACCACACGCTCATCAAGTCACTCGGGCTGCGCCGATAGCGCAGCCCGCTGTGTTTCAGGCGCCGCAACCGGGACTTCTGTCGAGGCCGCGTGCGGCGCGGACGTGCAAGTAGCGAGAGATAGAGACACCGTTCATTCCGCGGACGTTCAGTCCGATCCGCAGTTGCGGCAGCCGCAGGCCCCCTCGTCCCACCGCTTCCCGAAGCGGCCGCGAGGGTCCCCCCGGCACTCAACCCACCGAGGCGCACCCAACCACCATCGCGCCCGGTCTGCACCGCCGCCCCGCAGACCCCCGAACGTCCCCGCCCCGGCTGAGGGCCGGCCGGCGATCCAAGGCGATCGCCCCGTGACAGACGAGAGAGATAAAGAGGTACACCCGTGACCAACACCGGTGCGCAGACGCGCACATTCACGACCGAGATCGAGGGCAAGACCCTGGAGATCGGCCTCGGGCGACTCGCCCAGAACGCCGCCGCGGCGTGCACCATCCGCTACGGCGACACGGTGCTCCTGATGACCGTCTGCGAGGGCGACCCCCGCCCCGGACTGGACTTCTTCCCGCTGACGGTCGACTACGAAGAGCGCATGTACGCGATCGGAAAGGTCCCCGGCTCGTTCTTCCGCCGCGAGGGCCGTCCCGGCACGGACGCGACGCTGACCGCGCGCATGACCGACCGCCCGATCCGACCGCTCTTCCCGAAGGGCTTCAAGCGCGAGGTGGAAATCGCCGCGCTGCTGATCGCCTCGGACCGCGAGAACCCGGCGGACCCGCTGGCGACCACCGCCGCGTCCGTCTGCATCAACATCTCCAGGCTCCCGTTCGAGGGCCCGGTGTCCACCGTTCGCGTCGGTCGCGTCAATGGCCAGCTGAAGGCCTTCCCGACCTACGCCGAGCTGAAGGAATCCGACCTCGAGCTCACGGTCGCCGCGACCACGGACTCGATCGTGATGCTCGAGGCGGGCGCGAACCAGATGCCCGAGGCCGAGCTCATCGAAGCCATCGAGTACGGCGAGCGCATCTGCCAGCAGTTGAACAGGCTGCAGGCGGAGATCATCGCCGCGTACCCCGTGACGAAGATGGAGTGGCACAAGCCCGTCGAGGACACGAGCCTCATCGAACTGGTCGGCAAGCACCTCTCGGCCCGCGGGCAGGAGATGCTGGACGCCGTCCAGGGCGAGGGCTTCCGCGGCATCGACGAGATGGGCAAGCGCGTCTACGCGGAGCTCTCCGAGGTCGACGCGGCCATCGACGAGAAGGCCGTGCGCGCCGCCACCGAGACGGTGCTGAAGGCATACGTGCGCGGCCGCGTCCTGAACGACGACGTGCGCGCGGACGGCCGCAACTCCACGCAGATCCGCCCGATCTCCGCTGACGTCGGCGTGCTGCCGCGCGTCCACGGCTCCGGGCTCTTCCAGCGCGGGCAGACGCAGGTGCTGACCGTCGCCACGCTGGGCGCCATTCGTGACCGGGCGAAGATGGACAACATCGACCCGACCGAGTGGAAGATGTACATGCA
>JBAYVN010000057.1:0-14874 GCA_041674525.1 Dehalococcoidia bacterium
ACGTCGATCACCTTGCCGCGCTCGCCGTGCGGGACGCGGAGCGAGGTGTCCTTCACCTCGCGCGCCTTCTCGCCGAAGATCGCGCGCAGCAGCTTCTCCTCCGGCGTCAGCTCGGTCTCGCCCTTCGGCGTGATCTTGCCGACCAGGATGTCGCCCTCGCGCACCTCCGCGCCGATGCGGATGATCCCCTCCTCGTCGAGGTCGCGGAGCGCCTCGTCGCCCACGTTGGGGATGTCGCGCGTGATCTCCTCCGGGCCCAGCTTCGTGTCGCGGGCCTCCACCTCGTACTTCTCGATGTGGATGGAGGTGAACTTGTCGTCCTTCGCCACCGACTCGCTGAGGATGATCGCGTCCTCGAAGTTCAGGCCCTCCCAGGACATGAACCCGACGAGGACGGACTGGCCCAGCGCCAGCTCGCCGTCCTGCGTGCAGGAGGAGTCGACCAGCGGCTGGCCCTTCCTGAAGCGCTCGCCGCGGCTCACGATCGGCCGCTGGTTGATGCACGTGCCCTGGTTGGAGCGCACGAACTTCAGCAGCGGGTGCCGCTCCTCGCGGCCCGAGGCGTACCGCACGACGATGTAGTCGGCGGTGGCCGAGATGACCTCGCCGTCTTCCTCGGCGTTGATCACCTGCCCGGAGTCCGCGGCCGCCGCTCCCTCGATGCCGGTGCCCACCAGCGGGGCCTCCGGGCGGATCAGCGGCACGGCCTGGCGCTGCATGTTCGCGCCCATCAGCGCGCGGTTCGCGTCGTCGTGCTCCAGGAACGGGATCATCGCCGCCGCCACCGAGACGATCTGCCGCGGCGAGACGTCGATGTAGTCGATGTCCACCGGGTTGGAGAGCAGCAGCTTGTCGCCCCACCGCACCTCGATGCGCGCGGCGGTCAGGTTGCCGAAGTCGTCGGTCGCCGTGCTCGCCTGCGCGATGCGGAAGTTCTCTTCCTCGTGCGCGTCCAGGTACTGCACCTCGGGCGAGGGGAACGGGACGAGGGCGATCGAGTCCTCGGCGGCGTTCGCCAGCGCCTGCGCAGTGGCCTCGTCGATCATCGTGCGCTCGGCCGCGATCACGCGCCCCGAGGCGTCCTTCACGTCCCCGGAGACGATGCGGTGGAGCAGCCCCTTCGCGTCTGTCTTCGGCAGTTCGTGCACGATCGGGCGGTACGGCGTCTCGATGAAGCCGAAGTCGTTGACCACGCCGTACGTGGCGAGGCTGCCGATGAGGCCGATGTTCGGCCCCTCGGGCGTCTCGATCGGGCAGATGCGCCCGTAGTGGCTGTGGTGCACGTCGCGCACGTCGAACCCGGCGCGGTCCCGCGACAGGCCGCCGGGGCCCAGGGCGGAGAGCTTGCGCTTGTGGGCGATCTCGGCCAGCGGGTTGATCTGGTCCATGAACTGCGAGAGCTGGCTGCCGCCGAAGAACTCCTTCATGGCGGCGACGACCGGACGGATGTTGACCAGGGCCGAGGGCGTCGCCTCTTCCGGGTCCGTGATCGTCATGCGCTCGCGCACCACGCGCTCCATGCGCAGCAGGCCGATGCGGAACTGGTTCTGCATCAACTCGCCCACGGAGCGCACGCGGCGGTTGCCCAGGTGGTCAATATCGTCCGGCGTCCCCCGGCCGTTGTTGATCATGATGATCCGCTTGACGATCGCCACCAGGTCCTCGCGGCGCAGCGTGCGGATCTCCGGCGCCTCCACCATGCCGAGGCGCTTGTTTAGCTTGTAGCGGCCCACGCGGCCCAGGTCGTAGCGGCGGTCGGTGAAGAACAGCGTCTCCAGCAGCTCGCGGGCGTTGTCCGCCGTGGGCGGGTCGCCCGGGCGGAGGCGGCGGTAGAACTCCTCCAGCGCCTCGGCGCGGTTCTTGGTCGGATCCTTGGCGAGGGTCGCCTCCACGTAGGGGTGATCCTCGTCCGTGTCCACCTCTGCCAGCATCGCCCGCACGCGATCGCTCGTGCCGATCTCTTCGTCGGCGAGGTTGTCGTCCAGGTCGATCGCGCGCAGCAGGACGGAGACGGGGATGCGGCGCTTGCGGTCCACCTTCACGGACAGCACGTCCTTGGCGTTCGTCTCGAACTCCAGCCACGCGCCGCGGTTGGGGATGAGCTTGGCCGCGGTCAGGCGGCGGCCCGTGGCCGGGTCGTTGTCGGCGGTGAAGTACGCGCCCGGCGAGCGCACGAGCTGCGAAACCACCACGCGCTCGGCGCCGTTGATCAGGAACGTGCCGTGCTTGGTCATCATGGGCACGTCGCCCATGAAGAGCGTCTGCTCCTTGACCTCGCCGGTCTCCTTCACCAGCAGCTCCACGGAGACGCGCAGCGGCGCGGCGTAGGTGCGCTCCCGGTCGCGGCACTCCGCCTCGGTGTACTTGGGCTCCTCGAAGTGGTAGTCGCCGAAGCGCAGCTCCATGCGACCGCCGGTGAAGTCCTGGATCGGGGACACCTCGTCCAGGAGCTCGCGCAGACCCTCGCGCAGGAATCGGTCGTACGACCGGCGAGGCATGTCGATGAGGTTGGGCATCTCCATGACGTGACGATTCGTACCGAAGCCCTTTTTCATGCTCGGTACTCGCCGGTTGGAAATCACGATTCGGCGGTCAGTGGTCAACAGACGCTCCCCTCATCGGTCCCGGCGGCGTGGAGACCACGCGCCAGTCGCGCTCGTTGCCGGGCAGGGGTGCGCCTCGAACGGTACTCAGGGGTGCCGGAGGACCCGGACACAGCGACACCCCGCACGGCCATCCGGCCGCCGGGGTTCCACCAAGAGTTAACCGTGATTTCGTTTGCGCCCCACGCATCGCCAAGTGTACGTGTGCCCGAGCAGAATCTCAACCGTACGCCGCCGCGCAATCTGGGTCAACCTGTGCACCACCGCTTACCGGGGTGGGGTACCCGCCGATGGCGGCGTCGAGGAAGGCGTGGCGCCTGCCCCCGGCGCCTGCTCGGCCGCACGTTTGAGCCGCAGCGCTTCCGCGGCCGGCGGATCGTACCGGCGGTTCGACGCCGCCTCCCACACCGGCCACGCCTCCTTCGCCCGGTCGCCGATGTCGCGCAGCCCCAGGCTCGCCAGCAGGTCGTACGGCGGTGCGGTGGCAAACGACAGGTCGCGCTCCGCGAACCACGCCACCAGCGGCGCGCCCAGCGCGTCGGCGTCCTCGAACAGCCGCTGGAGGAATCGCCGCTGCTCCGCGGGGGTCGAGGAGTTCAGGTTGTCGCGCCCCGGCCCGGAGGCGTACCCGACCGACAGGAACGCCACCGGGAGCGGCGTGTGCTCCCGGATCCCCGTGTAGTACGTCGGCGGCACCTTCCGCGCGACGTTGTATGCGAACGAGGGGTACGAGGTGATCCCGAAGAGGTCCATCTTCCCCTCGTAGTCCTTGAGCAGCTGCCAGCGCGGGGGATGCGGGGGGAGGTCGGGAATGACCCCCAGCAGCTCCTCGTACTGGAACGAGGGGAAGACCTGCGTCTCCGGCGAGGCCGCCTTCACCGCGTCATACGCCTCCCGGTAGGCAGCCACGAACGCGACGTACGTGCCCGGGTTGCGCTCGAACGTCGCGTTCACCTCGTTTCCAATCACGAGGTAGGCGGGGCGCAGGGTCTTCGCCGTAAGCGCCGCCTCCTGCACGAACGCGCGACGCAGGTCCGCGTCGCCCAGGTCCTTGCCGGTGTAGTTCGCGGGCAGTCGCTGCAGCCGCTCTCGAGCCGTGGGGTCGAAGGGGTCCATCACCATCGCGACTAGCAGTCCCCGCCCCTTCGCCGCGTCCCGGATCGTCATCAGCTGCTCGCGCGTCGCATCGGACGGATGTGCGCCGGGGAGGAAGTCCGCCCACGCCGGCGCGCGCTGCACCACGATCACCTCGCCGTAGTTCGCCGCCAGGTCGTACGTCTGGCGCGTCCCCAGCTCCGTCAGCGCCCACGGCACGTCCGAGAAGCCCAGGCGGTATGCGCGCGGATCGCCGGCTTCCGTCCTCGCGCGGGGGGTGAAGGAACTGCCCCCGGTCTGCTGCGTACGGCACGCGCTCACCAGCAGCGAAGCCGCCGCAAGCGCCAGCAGGAGCAGGATGAGCCGGGATCGAGGGCGCATCACTCGATCTTGCGCGTGGCGATCCGGGCGGTCAACGCAGCAGCGGACTCGGTAGCGGGTCAGTTTGACTTGCGGCCGCGTGTCACGACAGCGGGGCGTCCTTCCACAGCCACTTCAGGAACGCCTTGAGTCGCTTCCACATCGCGGCCTCCCTCGGACGCTTCGAGGATTCCGACTAGCTCGTCCAGCGTCCAACGGTGCGATCGCCGACGCGCTGAGCGGGCGTCAGGCCCTTGAGTGAGGCCTGCTTGCGGCCCCAGTTGTAGTGCCGCGTTCTGCAGCGCCACGGCGTGCCCCAGGTCCTCGACCTTCTTCGAGCAGCCGTTGGTGAGCCGGGTGAAACGACGGCACGACATTCGCAAGGTCAGGTTGCTGCGTTCGATGACGGACAGCTGAGCCAATCGTTCTGCGCGTTACCGAACACGCGCTCTTCCGTGCAGCCGGTGACAACACCCGGAGTGGCCGGTGCTCGGCGAACGATTCGAGCCTTCGTCGCCGTATCGACCCACTACGGCGGATTCGGCGCCATCGGCCTGGCCGTGTTGAACCCGCGGGTCTTCCCCACTCCGCTGGCGCTGCCACCGTTCCGAGGATCCCGGTGCCCCACGGGCAGCCGAGGCAGCCGAGGAGTGCTCGATGGCCTTCCTGACGACCGACGATCTGCTGGCCGAGCTGGGCGGGGTCGCCTCGCGCTCGGACGCGCGGGCGATGATCAGCCGTGCGGCCCGGGTGGCGGGCGTCCCCACCGGACGGCCGCTGGAGATGCGCGAGCTGCTCATGGTCTGCGAGGCGCTCGCCGCCGAGGGGGGCGCGATCCAGCAGACGGCCGAGGCGGTCGCGACCCGCGCCCTCCGCGCGTAGCGCGCTCTCCGGGGGTTCGCTACGTCGACGGAGTGTCGTCGGCGAAGATCGTGTCGCGGGCCACGTCGCCCCACGAGAAGAGCGCCGCGGCGAAGCGGATGCCCCCGGCACGGTGGTTCAGGTGATCCAGCGACAGCCCCTCGAGGTACGCGCGCACGCGCTGCTCCACGCCGTCTTCCTGGTAGAACTCGACCGGCCGGAACACCCCGAAGGTCGTGGAGGCGAGCGGCTGCCCGCCCGGCTCGGCGCACGCGATCGCCAGTGCCATCTGGTCGATGCCGTACGGGCGTCGCGTCGCGGCGATCCGCTCCTGGCACCACCGGATCACCTGCTCCGCCAGCTGTTCGATGTCCGCGCGGTCCAGGGGATCGTCCCCGAGCAGCCATTCCTGCCTGGAGAGTCCGGTTCCACGCCGGATGGAGTCTTCCACCCGTGCCCGCAACGGATCCGGGCGGAATCGGCGGAGCAGTGTGCTCAACATCGGTCCCTCCTCTTTCCGCGCGGCGCGCGTCCCCGCTGGAGCCGCTGGCCGTAGCCGCAGCACGGTGCGGGCCCCCGTGATCGGGTAAACCCTTAAGGCAATCATCGGCGGGGTCCCGGCTCTCACCAGCGGGCGGATGGTTTCTTTTCGGTAATGACCACTGCGCAAGGTCAGCCACACCCGCCCGCGTGCCGCGGGGTCCCGTCAGCGTTCGCGGCAGGCTGTGTAGACTCGGAGCATGGACAGCGCGTACGAGGTGGACCTGGACGGCTTGCTGCGTACGGTGCGGGCATCCGACCACGTGATCGTCCGTTTCTCCACCCTCGCGCAGCGGCTCCTGATCGACTTCCGCACCAGCGCCGAGGAGGGCCCGGGCGTCTTCGTGCTCCCCGCGGCGCAGACGATGCAGGAGCGCCTGGCGAGCATCGCCGCCGCGCGGCCCAACTTCCCGCGCCCGGAGCGGCTGTACGTGATGGCGTGGCCGCTGGGCGTCAGTGCCCTCGGCCGGCTCGGGTTCATCGAGGCCGTGCGCCATCGCCTCGCCGGCATGGACGCCTTCGCGCAGGTGCGCGCGCTGGAGCGCGCGTTCCACGATCTGCAGCGTGCCGAGCAGGACGAGCTCCGCCACGCGATCACCGGCAAGGGCTACCGCACGATCTGGCCGGAGTCGGACGACTCCGCCGCGCCGTAGGCCCGCGCGTGCACCGGGACCGCTTCCGCCGCCTCGTCTTCCACGCCCTGGCCGATCTGCCCCCGGAGTTCCGCCGGCGCATCGAGGACGTGGCGATCGTCGTGAAGCGGGAGCCCTCCGCGCAGGAGTGCGCGGAGGCGGGCGTCACTGCCGACGAGGATCTGTTCGGGCTGTACGTGGGCATCCCGCTCACGGACCGCCACGACTACCACATGGTCCTTCCCGATCGCATCCTCGTCTTCCAGGGGCCGCACGAGCGGTGGTTCCCCGCGGAGCGCCTGGAAGCGGAGATCCGGCGCACCGTGGCGCACGAGGTCGCCCACTTCTTCGGCATCGACGACGACCGCCTCGAGGCGCTCGGGCTGGAGTAGGCGCGGTCGCGAGCGGTTCGCGGCGCGGCGCCGGAGCGGTCCGGACACAGGAAGGCCGCCCGGGCGGGCGGCCTTCCAACGGATAGCGATCCCGACACCCGACACTCGGAGAGCGCCGGGGCGGCGGGTCGGGTTCGCTACTTCGCCTTCGCGAGCCGCGGGGCCGGGGCCTCGCCGTTGACGATCGCCTTGAGGCCCGCCGCGGCGGAGAACTTCGCCGCCTTGGAGGCCTTCACCTTGATCTCGGCGCCGGTCTGCGGGTTGCGGCCGATGCGCGCCTTGCGCTGGGTGCGGCTGAACTTGCCGAGGCCGGGGTACGCCACGTCCTCGCCGTTCTTCACCTTCGCCTGGATCACGTCGCGGAAGCCGTCCAGGACGCGCTCGGCATCGGCGTTCGAGGTCCCGGCCTGCGTCGCAACCAGGGCAATCAGTTCTGCCTTCGTCATCTGAAACCTCCTGGGGGAGGATGTCCCCGCCATCTATGAAGCGCCTACGCACATCATCCTTTGTCATGTCGAGGCTGATGTCAAGCGCCCAACACCCAGAATGGCAGATATTTACTGGCGATCGTGGACGTAATATGTCTCAAGGCCCGGATTTGCTGGTGTTTCGCCGTTTGTGCGCACGAAAACCCCGCGCCGACAGGCGATCCCGCTGCCGCGGTCGCGCGCGCCCCTAGATCGAGGCGGTTCGCCTGTGGATAAGTCGTGCCGCGGCTGACGTCGCGTGCTCCGTCGCCAGCGCCATGGCCGAGGTGAGATCGGCGCCGGCACCCGTGAGCGCCTCGGCGTCGGTGATGCCGGCGGGCAATCCGTCCACGATCCCCGCGACCGCGATGCACGGCGTCCCGGCGGCCGCCGCCAGCGCAGCGACGTGCGCGACCGACTTGCCGTACGCGGTCTGGCCGTCGATCGCTCCCTCGCCCGTGACCACCAGGTCGGCCGCCTCGATCGCCTCGCGGAGGCCGATCGTGTGGGCGACGAGCTCGGCGCCCGATTCGATGCGGCCGCCCGGGCAGGTGCCGAGGAGCCCCGTGGGGATGCCACCGCCCGCGCCCGCGCCGGGTAGCGCGGCGACGTCCACGCCCAGGTCGCGGCAGAGCCGGTCCGCCCAGCGCGCCAGCGCGGCGTTGAAGGCGGGGGCCTGCCAGTCCTGCACGCCCTTCTGCGCCCCGTACACCGCCGTGGCGCCCGCGGGCCCCAGCAGGGGGTTGCGCACGTCCACCGCCACGCGCAGGTCCAGCGTGCGGATCGCGGCGTCCGCGGGCGCCTCCACGCGGTCGAGGCGCACGAGCGCGATGCCGCCCCGTGGGAGCGCCTCGTCGTTGGCGTCCAGCAGCCTCATGCCCAGCGCCTGCGCCGCCCCCGCGCCCCCATCGTTGGTCGCCGTCCCGCCGACGCCGACGATCACCTGTCGCGCGCCGCGTTCGATGGCGTCGCGGATCTGCTCCCCGACCCCCGCGCTGGTGGCCCGCGCGGGGTCGCGGCGCTCCGGCGGCACCAGCGCGATCCCTGCCGCCGCGGCGGCCTCGATGACCGCGACCACGGGCTCCCCGGGGCGTGCGAGGAGGGCATACGTGGCGGCCACGGGGTCACCCAGGGGGCCGGTGGCGGTGTGCCCCACCAGGCGCGCCCCGGTCGCCTTCGCGACGATCGCGACCGTCCCGGGGCCTCCGTCGGCCATCGGCATCTCGACGACGGCCGCGTCCGGGAGGACGGAGCGCACGCCCGCGGCGATCGCCGCCGCCGCCTGGATCGCGGTCAGCGACCCTTTGAACTCCTGCGGGCACACGAGGATGCGATGCAGGGCCGTCATCAGGTGTTCCACCCGAACAGCACGCGCACCGCCGCGCTCAGGACGATCGCCAGCACGTAGAGGAGCGCCACCAGCCGGATCTTCTGGCCGATGAGGCGCAGCTTCCCCATCACCCCGGGCCCGCCCTTCTGGCGGCCCTCGGTGAGCACGAGGTAGATGAGGACACCCACGCTCACCAGGGTGATCCAGCGGATGGCCGTGCCCATCGGGACCCGTTCTGCCGCCGTGCGGCCTCCACGCCACTCCGGCGCCGGTTCAGCGTCACGCCGCGTCACGTCGTCTCACGCGTGCCGAGTTGCATCCTACCCGAGCAGGTCGAGGGGGTTGACTAGAACATGAGTTCTGTCTATCGTGGGTGTCGATAAGAACGTCAGTTCTTACGCGTTCAACGGACATTCACGGAGGTGCCCCGTGGCTCCGACACTCCCGACCGTTCCCGCGGACACCGCCCCGCCTCGCCGCCGCCGGCAGTGGACGTACGCCGGGCCGCGCTGCCCGCAGTGCGCAGGTCCGCTGGTCTTCGGCGAAGGGTGCAGCGTGTGCCCGATCTGCGGGCACTCCTCCTGCGCCGTGTAGCGGGCGAGGTCGTGCGGTGGAGGTCACGCGGGCGAATCTCGGCGCTCCTTGCGGCTCGCGGATTCGCGCCGGTTCGACCCCCCTTTCCTGGCTTCGTATACTCACGCCCTACCGACGTGGGGGGCGAGCATGGTGGCTGGAGCCGGTACCGATCTGCGCGCGCTGACCAGGCGCGTCCGGCGACACGTCGTAGAGATGGTCTACGGAGCGCAATCGGGCCACATCGGCGGGTCGATGTCCTCCACCGAGATCCTGGCGGTGCTGTACGGCCGCATCCTGCGCCATGACCCCCGGCACCCCGACTGGCCCGAGCGTGATCGCTTCATCATGAGCAAGGGCCACTGCACCCCCGTCCAGTACGCCACCCTGGCGGAGCACGGGTACATCCCCGTGGAGGAGCTTTCCACCTTCCGCCGGAAGGGCTCGCGCCTCCAGGGACACTCCGTCCTGGGCAAGCCGCCGGGGGTAGAGAACTCCGCCGGCGCGCTGGGGATGGGCCTCTCCTTCGGCCTCGGCATCCGCCTCGGCATGCGGCTGCGCGGGATGGACGCGCACGTGTACGTGCTGATGGGTGACGGCGAGCAGGACGAGGGCCAGGTGTGGGAAGCTGCCATGGCGGCGTCGCACCACGGCATCGACCGCCTCGTCGGGATCATCGATCGCAACGGCATCCAGAACGACGACTTCACCGCCGCCACCATGCGCACCGAGCCGCTGGACGAGAAGTACCGCGCCTTCGGCTGGGAGGTGCGCGCCGGCATCGACGGCCATGACCTCGACGCCGTCGAGGAGGCGCTGGCGTGGGCGCGTGATGTCCGCGGCAAGCCCGCGCTCGTGATCTTCGACACCGTGAAAGGCAAGGGCGTCTCGTTCATGGAGAACAACCCGAACTTCCACGGCGCCGCCCCCAGCGCCGAGCAGTTCGCGCGCGCCATGGAAGAGCTGGCCGACTGATGACCACCACGCTCCCCGCCGCCGCCACGCGTGAGGCGCTCGGCCCCACGCTCGTCCGCCTGCAACACCAGGGCGCCGACATCGTCGTCGTGGACGCCGACCTCGGGAAGTCCACGTCGGCGCGGACGTTCCGCGATGCCTTCCCGGAGCGCTTCTTCACGTTCGGCGTCGCGGAGCAGAACATGATCTCCGCCGCCGGCGGCCTTGCCACCCTGGGTCACACGGTCTTCGCCTCCACGTTCGCCGTGTTCGCCGAGCACGCGTTCGATCAGCTCCGCATGTCGATTGCCCAGCCGCGCCTCAACGTCAAGCTGGTGGCGAGCCACGGCGGCGTCTCCACCGGCGAGGACGGCGCCTCCGCGCAGTCCATCGAGGACTTCGCGCTCTTCTCGTCGCTTGTGAATGTCACCGTCTGCGTGCCCGCGGACGTGGTGGAGGCGCAGGCGATGGTGGAGGCGGCCGTGGCCAACCCCGGCCCCTGGTACATCCGCACGGGCCGCCCGAAGATTCCCGTCATCTACACCGACGGCCCGCGCTTCCAGCTCGGCAGGGCCGACATGCTGCGCGACGGATCGGACCTGACGATCGTCGCGTGCGGCCTGCTGGTGGAGCGCTCGCTGCGCGCCGCCGAGGCGCTGGAACGCAGCGGCATCACCGCGCGCGTGCTGAACATGGGCACCATCCGCCCGCTGGACGTCGCCGCCCTCCAGGATGCGGCGCGCGACACCGGCGCGATCGTCGTCGCCGAGGAGCACCTCACCCACTCCGGCCTCGGCGCGATGTGCGCGCAGGCGCTCGCCGCCACCACGCAGCCCGTGCCGATGGAGTTCGTCGGCGTTCAGAACCGCTACGGCGAGTCCGGCACCTGGGACGAGGTGCTGGAGATCATGGGCCTTACCGCCGCCGGCGTGGAGCAGGCCGCGCGCCGGGTGGTTGCCCGCAAGCGCTAGGCTCGCGCGCCGCAGCCCTGCGGTCAGCGCAGTCCGAGCAGGTCCAGCAGCTCCGCGAGCGACGCGATCTCCACGTCCGGCTCGTGCTCGTCGCCGGCGGGTGCGCCCCCGCGGTTCACCCACGCCGACTGCCATCGCGCCGCGCGAGCCCCCGCGATGTCCTGCGTGCGCATGTCGCCGATGTGCAGTGCGGCCTCCGGCGCCGTCCCGAAGGGCGCGAGCGCGTGGGCGAAGATCGCCGGGTCCGGCTTCACCAGGCCCACCTCCTCCGACACCACCACGTGCCCGAACCAGCGCTGCAGGTCGTGGGCGTCGATCTTCATGCGCTGGTGCGCGGTGTTGCCGTTGGTGAGCAGGATCATCGGATAGCGCGCCTGCACGGCCTCGAGGACCGTGAGCGACTCCTCGAAGAGCCGCATCAGCGACGGCCAGATGGCCTCGTACTCCTCGTATGCCGCATCCGCAGCGGCGTCGTCCGGCGTCCCGTGGCGCGCCAGGAGCATGCGCCAGCCCTCGCGGACGTAGTCCGGGCTCCACTCGCCGCGCACACGCTCCCAGATCGTGGTCAGGTACGACTGGAACACGTCGTCGTGCACGCGGGCAGGATCGCCGAGGTCCAGCAGCGCGGGGTGGCGCTCCGCCAGCCGCAGGAACGGCGCAGCGAAGCCGTCGCGCCACGCCGACCGCGAATCCACCAGCGTGCCGTCGAGGTCGAACGACACGACCTCGATGCGCGCGACGTCCAGGCCGGGGGTGCTACCTGTCGTCGGCGTCGCCTTCATCATCTTCAACGTCCAGGACGTCCTCGTACCCGGCCGAGTCATCCTCGGAGTAGGTGCCGAACTCCTCGCCGCGCCACACCGTGACCACGAAGTCCTCGCGATACTCGTCGGCCGTCGAGACCAGGCGGGCGTCGACGTCCGCGATCAGCTCCTCGATCTCGGACTCGGGCAGCGTGTCGGCCACCACGAGGGTGCCATAGGCCTTGGCGCCGGTGAAGTGCAGGTCGACGCGGCCAATCGGGCCGCTTGCCGCCTCGATCCTCCACTCCTCGGAGTGCGGCGTCCGCGCGATGCGCTCGAAGGTGTACATGGGCATGTGCGGCTCGCTTTGCTCCCGCCGGACGCGGGGGTGGTTGGCGCTGTGGGCCTGGGCCACGGCATCCGTGCCGCGGCGCTGCGTGGGACGGGTCGATGCTACCGGACCTGCCCGTTGCCGAGCACGATCCACTTGTACGATGTCAGCTCCTTGAGGCCCATGGGCCCGCGGGCGTGCATCTTCTGCGTGGAGATGCCGACCTCCACGCCCAGGCCGAACTGGCCCCCGTCGTTGAAGTACGTCGAGGCGTTCACGAAGACTGCCGCCGCGTCCACGTCGCGCAGGAAGCGCTGCGACGCGGTCCACGAGTCGGTGACGATCGCCTCCGAGTGCCCGCTCCCGTGGACCTCAATGTGCCCCATCGCGTCGTCCAGGGAATCGACCACGCGCACGGAGCAGTCCAGCGACAGCCACTCGCGGTCGTAGTCCTCGTCGCGCACGGGCTGCGCGGGCGCACCGTGGGCCAGCGGCAACGCGCGCTCGTCCGCGTGCAGCGTCACGCCGCGCGCCCCCAGCGCCTCGGCGATCATCGGCACGAAGCGATCCGCGACGGCGGCGTGCACCAGCAGCGTGTCCATGGCGTTGCAGACCGAGGGCCGCACGGTCTTCGCGTTGATCACGATGTTGCGCGCCATCTCCAGGTCCGCGGCGGCGTCGACGAAGGTGTGGCACACGCCGATGCCGCCGGCGACCACCGGCATGGTGGCCTCCTGCTGCACCCGGCGGATCAGCTCCGCGCCCCCGCGCGGCACCATCAGGTCCACCAGCGGGCCCGCCTTCAGCAGCGCCCCCACCTCCGCGCGGTCCGTGGAGTCGATGAACTGGACGATGCCCTCCGGCAGCCCGGCCGCCGTCGCCTCGCGCTGAATGATCTCCGCGAATGCCGCCGAGGTGGCGTGCGCGTCCGTCCCGGATCGCAACACGACGCCGTTGCCGGACTTCAGGCACACCGCCGCGATGTCCACCGTGACGTTGGGGCGCGACTCGTAGATCGTCGCCACCACCCCCAGGGGCACGCGGATGCGTCCGATCTGCAGCCCGTTGGGGCGCGTCACCATCTCCTCGATCACCCCGACCGGATCGGGCAGCGCGGCGACGGCGCGCGTGTCCCGCGCGATGGCGGCCAGGCGCGCCTCGTTCAACTCCATGCGGTCGATGAACGACCCCGTGACGCCGTTCGCGCGCGCGCGCTCGATCTCCGGGCCGTTGACCGCGAGGATGCGCCGCGTCTCCGCCTCGATCGCATCCGCGATGCGGCGCAGCGCGTCGTTCTTCTGGTCCGTGCTGACGCCGGACATGCGGCGGCTCGCAGCGCGCGCCAGTGCCGCCTTGCGGGTCGCCTCGGACCCGAACCCGGCGTCGGGCACGGGCCGGGAGATGGTGCTGGTCATGGTGTTCCTCCGCCCTGAAGTCCGAGGTTACACGAGCACGAGATTGTTGCGGTGGATGACCTCCGCGCCGAACTCGTAGCCCAGGACCTCCGCGATCTGGTCGGAGTGGTGCCCCAGGATACGGGCCACCTCCGCGCTGGAGTAGTTCGCCATCCCGCTGGCGAGGTGCCGGCCGGCCCGGGTCACCACGTGCACCACGTCGCCGCGGGAGAACGCCCCGTCGCAGCCGGTGACGCCGGCCGGAAGCAGGGAGGAGCCGCCGCGCAGCAGCGCCCCCGCCGCGCCGTCGTCCACCACGATGCGCCCGCGCGCCTGCAGCCCGGACAGCAGGTACCGGCGGCGGCTCTCCAGGTGGTCGCCCACGGGGAGGAAGTGCGTGCCGACCGGCTCCCCGGCCACCGCCCGCAGCACGATGTCCCGCGCGCCGCCCCCCGCGATGACGACGTGCGTTCCGCCCTGCGTGGCGATCCGCGCGGCCTGCACCTTCGTCAGCATCCCACCGGTGCCGCGCGCGCCCGCCGTCCCGCCCGCGGCGGCGAGGATCGCCTCGTCGATCCTCGGCACCTCCTCGATCAGCCGGGCGTCCGGGTGGCGGTTCGGGTCGGCGGTGTAGAGCCCGGCGAGGTCCGTGAGGATCAGCAGCAGGTCAGCGTCCACCAGGTTCGCGACCTGCGCGGAGAGGTTGTCGTTGTCGCCGATGGTGGAGTCGCTGATCTCCTCCACCGACACGACGTCGTTCTCGTTGACGATCGGGACGACCCCCAGCTCCACCATCCCCAGCAGCGTGTTGCGCGCGTTCAGGTAGCCGAGGCGGTCGGCCAGGTCGCGGCGCGTGAGCAGCGCCTGCGCGATCGGCACGTCCTGCTGCTCGAACATCTGGTCCCACAGCGCCATCAATCGCGACTGCCCGATGGCGGCGAGCACCTGACGCGACTGGATGTCGCGCGGCGGGAGCGAGCGCGCATCGTGGTGGGCGCGGATGCGATGGCGCCCGGCGGCGATCGCCCCGGAGGTGACCACGATCGTTTGCACCTCGTGCTCCACGAGCGTGGCGATCTGCGCGGCGATGGTGGCCATGGCGGCGGTGTCGATCTGCTCCGTGCCCGCCGTGAGCACGTTCGAGCCGATCTTCACCACCACCCGGCGGTAGGCGATCTGCTGTGGCTGGAGGCGCTGTCCCGTCATGGCGCGCTCCCCCCTGGAGCGAAGGCGTTTACGATAGATGGACCCGAGGTCGCGGACTGGAGGCCGACGTTGGCGCAGCCGACACCGATCCTGCGCCTCTCCGCCGCTCAGTGGCGAGTCCCCCTACAGGTGTTGGGCCGGGCCGTCACCAACTTCATCGAGCACAGCGGGAACCAGATGGCGGCGGCCATCTCCTACTACGCGCTCTTCTCCCTGTTCCCGCTGACCCTGCTCGTCATGTCGATCTTCGGTGTGGTGCTCCGGGACCCGGGGATCCGGGAGCAGGTCCTGGCCGGGATCATCGCGTTTCTGCCGATCCAGGACCAGAGTATCGCCGCCTCGCTGCGCAACGTCGCGGCCCTGGGGCCCACGCTGACCGTGGTCTCGGCGCTCGGCTCGCTGTGGTCGGCGGGGGCGCTCTC
>JBAYVN010000058.1:0-14859 GCA_041674525.1 Dehalococcoidia bacterium
GGACGCCGCGATGGAGGATGCCCGCCGCGCTGGTGCCTCGATCATCCAGCCCGCGCACGACACCTTCTGGGGCGGTTACGCCGGTTACTTCGCGGACCCGGACGGCCACCTGTGGGAGGTCGTTTGGAATCCGGCGTGGGAGATCGGCGAGTGACAGGCTGCCGCGGCAGTCCGAGTTGGGAGAAATGCCCCTCGCCGGGAACCACCTCCGCACGACCGGCGTCCTACCATCGCACGACCGGCGGCGGTCCCGCGCTCGCCGCGTGCGAGGAGCGAGGTGAGCCATGACGGGCTTCCAGGAGGCGCCAGACCCGAGCGCGCTTGCGTTGCCATCGGCGGCCAGCGGTTCGCTCGCCCCGCCGGTCGCGCCGAGGGGGTTGGACGCCTTCCTCGTGAGCCTCTTCGCGCCCCCGTTCGTCCTGCGGCAGCAAGAGCTGCGTCTTGTCGCCGGCCTCGCGTGCATCCTCGCGGTCTGGACGGATGTCCTCTTCTATCGCGCCGGGTTGGGCATCAACGTGACCATCTGGTTCGCGTCCCTCGCGACGGCCGCTGTGGTCGCCGGCCGCAGGCTGGGACGCCCTCTGCCTGCCGATCGCGTGGCCGTGCTCGCGATCGCCGTCGCGCTGTCCGCGGTCACCGCCTGGCGCGATTCGGGCGCCCTGCAGTTCTTCGGACTCGTCGCCGCGCTGGGCCTGCTCGGTGTCGGCGTCGGTCTTGCAGTCGGACTCCCCGTGCGCAACATCAGCCCGGTCTCGGCGCTGATGGCGCTGATCAACTGCGCAGCGTCGATGGGGACATCGGAGTGGCGGCTCCTCTCGAACCTCGGATGGAGGGAGCTGCTGACCTCCCGGGGCCGGGTGCCCGCCCTGCGCGTCGTGCGTGCGCTGGCGATCACGCTGCCCGCGCTCCTGGTGTTCGGCGGGCTGTTCGCCGCGGCGGATGCCGTCTTTGCGGAGCAAGTGCGCCACGTGTTCTGGTTCGACCTCTCCGGCGTGGCGGTGCACCTGTTCTGGCTCCTGTTCGGCGCCTGGTTCGCCACGGCCGGCCTCACCGGGGCGATCGCCGTGCGATTGCCGCACGAGGTGACAATCACCGTCCCCGACCGGCAATCGCTCGGGCGCGTGGAGACCGGCATCGTGCTCGGGTCGCTGGCCATCCTCTTCGCCCTGTTCGTCGCCGTGCAGATCCGCACCCTCTTCGGCGGCGACGATGTCGTGCAGCGGTCGGTCGGCCTGACCTACGCGGCCTATGCGCGTCGAGGCTTCTTCGAGCTGGTGACGGCCTCGCTCCTGGTGCTGCCGCTGCTCGCCGCGATCAACTGGGCACGCCGCCGCGACCTCCCCTCGAAGCGCCAGTTCCTGGTGCTGGCCGTCATCCTCACTGCGCTGCTGTTCGTGATCATGGCATCCGCATGGCAGCGCCTCGCGATGTATCGCGAAGCCTTCGGCCTCACGGAGCTGCGGCTGTACGCCGTCGCAACTCTGCCCTGGCTCGCCGCCGCATCGCTGTGGTTCATCTGGTCGGTGGCACGGGAGCGGATGGAGCAGTTCCTCTCGGCGGCGGCGCTGCTGGCCGTGCTCACGCTCCTCGCCCTGTACGTCATCAGCCCGGAGGATCTGATCGTCCGGACGAACGCCGCCCGCATCGAGCAGAGCAAGCCCTTCGACGCAGCCTACGCAGCATCACTCGGCGCGGACGCCGTTCCCGTGCTGATCGCCAGCTTCGACGCGCTACCGGCCGCGGACCGCTGCGTGGTGGCGAAGGCGCTGCTCTCGCACGCCGATTCGTCCGAGGGCATCCGATCGTGGAACCTCGCACGGTCCCGCGCCTCCGCGCTGGCGGCGCAGCTGTCGACCGGCCCGGTGGGCGAAGAAGCGCGGACCTGCTCGCCGGCAGGCTGATCGCGCGCACGCCGAGCGGTGTCAGCGCGTCGTGCCTCGAGGTCGGTCGAGGTGAAGTCGGGTGGCGGCCCACCCCTGCCCCTCCCGGCGCGAGAGGGGTTGGGATGTTGAGGGGCTTCGCCCCTCAACGGCTCCCCGGACTGCGCGGGCGCTGTGCGCCGCGGAGAGCGTCCGCCCTCGGCACCGTCTTGTCGTGACCGCGGAGCGCGGGAACCCCCCGCGTTCATGAACCCGGGTGCCCTGCGCGGGGAAGGGTCGCGGATCGTGTCGGTGCGCGACGTTTCGCGAGGCCCTGTGCGGGGGGGCTCCCAGTGGGGGTGCAACCCCCACTCATCTCATCCCCCTTCCCGCGCAGGGAAGGGGGATGAGCCGCCGTGCTCGATTATCGAGGGCGGTAGTATCGTTCGAAGATCGACTTCACTTCGTCGGGGGTGGCTGGGCGCGACAAGGTCCCCTGCCGAACGTACGGACGGAAGTTGGCATAGTACAGCGGTTCGGGGCCCTTCCGGACTCGGACCAGCGCGATGGTCCGTTCCTTGTACGGCACCAGATCGACGTTGACGGTTGGAACGGGCGAGACGTTCTTCACAACGCCTTCGATTCGCTCCTTATCATCCTCGTAGCCGACAACGGTCCCGTCGTCGGTCACTCCGATCAGCAACGTGCCGCCCTCCCACGAGGCGAACGCTGCGATCTCCGACGTGAGGCCATCTGCGTTCTTCGGGATGCGGGCCTTGAACTCGACCGCCTGCCCCTCACCGATGGCGATGCTGTCATCGATCAGTTACACGCGCGGATCAAGCACTGCATGCGTAACCTGGCTCTGCAACGCTACGAACTCGTCCGCGCTCATTAGGGAGACGCCCGTGACTCGGTACTCTCCCCCCTCGCGCTTCAGCAGCCCATCCCACTTCTTCGAGTTGTAGTTCCCGACCGTATTCTTGCTCCAGACGCCGCTAGTGGCGTCGGAGATCTGCTGGTACGTGACCAACTCCCCCTCTCGTGCGGCGAGAAGCTGGTACGCATCCCTCGCGGACTTCGTGCGGTCGGGCATGTCAGCTACCCCCGTGCCGCCCGCTCCATCAGGTATCCGCGCAGCATGCCGAGCGCCTGCTGCACGATACGCCGCTTCGCCTGTTCGCGGCCCTGGAAGTAGCGGAACGTCGTGTACTCCATGCGCGTGCCGTCGAAGAGGGCGAGGTGCATCGTGCCGGGGGGCTGGCCCTCCAGCGGCTCGCCGCCCGCGATCCCGGTGACGGACAGCGCGAGGTCCACCTGCAGACGCTCCCGCGCCGCGCGCGCCATCGCCTCGGCGGTCTCTCGGGAGATGACGCCGTGGCGCGCGGGGACCTCGGCAGGGACGCCCTGCGCGACCTTCACCTCCGTCCAGTACGTGACGAGGCTGCCCTTGAAGTAGTCGGATGCGCCCTCCACGTCCGTGATCGCGCTGGCGATCGCGCCGGCGCTCGCGCTCTCCATCAGGCCCAGCGTCAGGCCCTGCTCGCGCAGCAACCGGCCCACCCCGGCCGCCAGCGAATCGTCGTCCTGCCCCCAGATCGCGGGGCCGAGGATGCGCCGGGCCTCCTCCTCCACAGGCCGGATCAGCGCCCACGCCTCCTCGCGCGTCTTCGCCTTCGCCGCGATGCGTGCGCTCACGCCGTCCGCGCGCGCGTAGATGCCGATCGATGGGTTCGTGCCCGAGAGCAGCGGCGAGAGCATCTCGTCGATCGTCGACTCGCCCAGCCCGGTGGTCTTCAGCGTGCGTGCGACGAGGATCGAGTCCGCGCGGCGCTCCAGCTCCGGCGCGACCTCGGCGTCCCACATGTGGTGCATCTCCGCAGGCGGCCCCGGCATCACGACGATGATGCGTCTCCCCGCGGGCCCCTCGCGCTCCACCCACCAGCCGGGCGCGGTGCCCCGGGGGTTGGGGATCGCCCGCGCGCTGCGGATCAGTGCCGCCTGCTTGATGTTGCGCGGCGGCATCTCGCGCACGGACCGCTCCGCGAACCGCGCCCTCAGCACGCGTTCCTGTTCGGCGTCGATGGCCAGCGGCTCGCCCAGCACCTCGGCGATCGTCTCGCGCGTGATGTCGTCCTCGGTGGGGCCCAGTCCGCCCGTGCAGAAGGTGATCTCGGAGCGCTCCCAGGCGCGCGCGAACGCCTCGCGCAGGCGGCCCGGGTTGTCGCCCACCTGGGTCACCCAGAGCAGGTCGATGCCATACTCCGGCAGCGCACTGGCGATGTACGCGGCGTTGGTGTCCGTGATCTCGCCGAACATGATCTCGGTACCGATCGAGAGAATCTCCGCGCGCATGTCTCCGGCTCCTCTGTGCCCCCGGCGCCATGTTCGCGCGCCCGCGTCCGCGCGGCGAGGATAGCAGGGCGGGTGCGCGTGCTCGGCGTCCGCGGCGGGCGCCTCGCAGCAGGCTCGCCCGCCGGCCCGGCGCTCGCGGCGGCGCATGCGCCGGCCGTGGCTCTGCTATCCTCAGCGCCCCACGACACCGATCCCCGGAGGTCACGCGTGCAGGAACGAGGCGACGGCGAGCTGGCGGCGGCGGTGCGGGCCGCGGCGGATCGCATCCGTGCGAACGTGGGACAGGTCATCGTCGGCGCGGATCGCGCGGTCAACCTCGTGCTGGTCGCGCTGCTCGCGGGCGGGCACGTGCTGCTGGAGGATGTCCCCGGCACCGGCAAGACGACGATGGCGCGGGCTTTCGCCGCCAGCATCGGCGGGACGTTCCGGCGCATCCAGTTCACGCCGGACCTCATGCCCTCGGACGTGCTCGGCATCAACTTCTACTCGCAGAAGAGCGGGACGTTCGAATTCCGCCCCGGCCCGCTGGTCGCGAACATCGTGCTCGCCGACGAGGTGAACCGCGCCACCCCGCGCACACAGTCCGCGCTCCTGGAGGCGATGGAGGAGCGCACGATCACCGTGGACGGCGAGACCCGCCCGCTCCCCCGACCGTTCGTGGTGCTGGCCACGCAGAACCCCGTGGAGCTGGAGGGCACCTTCCCCCTGCCCGAGGCCCAGCTCGACCGCTTCCTGCTGCGCCTCGCCGTGGGCTACCCGGACGCCGAGGACGAGCTGGCGGTGCTGCGCCGCTTCGAGCACGCCTCGCCCCTCGAGGACCTGCGCCCCGTGGTGCAGGCCGAGGAGCTCGTGGTGCTCTCCCGCCGCCTCTCCGGCGTGCACGTGGAGGACGCCGTCGCGCGGTACGCCGTCGCGCTCGTGCGCGCCACGCGCCACCACGCCGCCTTCGATCTGGGCGCGAGCCCGCGCGCGACCCTGGCGCTGTTCCGCGCCGCCCGCGCGTTCGCCGCGATCGACGGCCGCGACTACGTGCGGCCGGACGACCTGAAGGCGCTGGCACACCCGGTCCTGGGCCACCGCCTCATGCTCTCCAGCAACACCCGCCTGCGTGGCCGCACGGCCGACGACGTGCTGGACGAGATCCTGGGCGAGGTTCCCGTGCCGCTGGCAGACGTCGTCTAGCGATGCGCGCGCTGGTCTCCGAGGCGTGGCTGCTGGCCTCGGCGGTGCTCGCCGGCCTCGGCTTCACCTCGGGCTCGGCGCCGCTGGTGATCCTGGGAGCGATGATCTTCTGCACCGGCGGCGCGGCGCGCCTGTGGTCGCGGATGGCGCTGCTGCAGGTCGTGTACCGCCGCACGCTCTCCGAGCACCGCGTGTTCGTGGGCGAATCCGTGGTCGTCACGCTCATCCTGGAGAACCGCAAGACGCTCCCGGTGCCCTGGATGGAGGTGCGCGAGACGCTGCCGCGCGGCATGCCGGCGCTGCGCGTGCGCACGACGCCCGGATCCGTTCCCGGGGCGCACTTCCTGGAACGCGCCACCGCGCTCGGGCGGCAGGACCATTTGGAGTGGCCGATCACGCTCCACGCGGTGCACCGCGGCTACTTCCGCATCGGTCCCACGCGCCTGAAGTCCGGCGACGTCTTCGGCTTCTTCGAGCGCGTCGAGGAGACGGGGCGCCCGGTGGACGGGATCGTGGTCTACCCGTTGACGTACCCGCTGCCGGATCTCGGGCTGGACAGCGCGCGCCCCTTCGGCGAGCGCCGCGGCGGGAACCGCATCTACGAGGACCCCAGCCGCACGATCGGCGTGCGCGACTACCAGCCCGGCGATCCGATGAAGCGCATCGACTGGTATGCGACCGCCCGCATCGGGCGCCTGCAGTCACGGCTATACGAGCCAAGCCGGGAGCAGTCCGTGGTCGTCGCGCTCAACATCCCCACGTTCGAGTTCGCCTGGCAGGGCTCCGACCCCGTGCTGTTGGAGCGCGGCGTCGCGGTCGCCGCCTCGATCGCCCGCTGGGCCGCCGACGAGGGCGACGCGCTGGGCCTCGTCGCGAACGGGTCGTTCGCGGACGCTGACCGCACGATCCGCATCGGCGCAGGCCGCGGCCCCGATCGTTTGAGCCGCGTGCTGGAGGCGCTGGCGATGATCACGTCGTTCACCACCTCGAACATGGCGCACGACCTGGAGGATCCCTCGTACCCGCTGCCCGCCGGAGCGACGATCGTTGTGGTTGCCGCCGTCATGCCCGAGGATCTCGCGGCCACGCTGATGCGTCTGCGCGACCGCGGCCACTTCATTGCGGTGGTGAAGACGTCGCACGCGATCTGGGACCGTTCGCTCGATCCCATCCCGGTCGTCTCGGTGGCGGCGGCCATGCAGGTGCTGGAGGAGATGCCCGATCGCGCCCCCGTCCGCGCCGCCACCGAGGCGATCGGAGCCACCGGAGCAAGCGCATGAGCTTCGAGGGCATGGGCGCGCGCGCCACCGACTGGAAGCAGGCCAGCGTTGACGTGCTCTTCGTCACCGCGGAGGCGATCGCCTGGTACATCATCCTCCGCGTCGGCGCGACGGCGTTCGAGCAGGCCACGCTGACGCAGATCGACGAGCGCATCCGCCGTTCCGCAACCGCCACCGACCTGGCCGCGGGCACCCCGGCCGCCGCTGCGCTCGACCTGCTGCAGCGTGCCATGCACGTCGAGCACGGGCCGGGGCTCTGGATCGTGCTCGCCACTGCCCTCGGCGGCTTCTTCCTGATGCGTGGGCTGGTCCGTGCTCGCTTCGAGGGAGCCCTGGGGGCCGTGGTGCTGATTGCCGCCTCGGTGCTCGCGCTCAACGTGCTGCTGCACGTCGCGGTCGCGGGCGACCTGCGCATCTGGGATCCCGGAAGCATCGCCGCCACCTTCGCCGATGCCGGCGGCTCCGCGGGCGCGGTGAACCTCGACGCGTTCGTGCGCCGTCCGGACGTCACCCACCCGCACGGTGCCACCGTCTCCTTCGTCTTCGCGTTCATGGTCGGGATGTGGGTGCGATTCCTCCTCGCCGGGCGCAGCCTGGTGACCTTCGATCGCGTGCTGCGATCGTTCACCGCCGGGTTCCTGATCACCATCGGCGGCCTGGCCCTCGCCGGGATCGAGGGCATCTCCGGCGTCTCGATGTTCGCGGTGCCGCAGTTCATCGCCGGGATCCTCGCGCTGGCGGTGGCGAACAACGCGCGCAGCGACGCACCCGTCGATGGCGCGCGCCGCACGGGACCCTGGCTCGCGGCGGTCGGCGGGACCGTCGCGATCCTCCTCGGCGTCGCGCTGCTGCTCGGGACACTGGCGTTCCTCAACGTGGGCGTGGTGCTGAGCGCGATCGGCGAGCTGGCGTGGGTGGTGATCGCGTTCCTCGTGATCCTCGTGGTGACGCCGATCTACTGGGTGATCGTGTGGGCCGTCCGGCTGGTGCGGCCGGACGGCGTACTCCAGCTCCCGAACCTCCCGAACCTGCAGTTGCGCCCACCCGGGACGCTGGACGGGGCCGACGAGGCCGCCGGATCGATCGTCCCCCTGTGGGCGCAGAACGGGCTGAAGTTCCTCGCCGTCGCCCTGATTGTCTACGCGGTCTTCCGGCTCGCCGTGCTGATCATGCGCCGCCGCTACCGCGGCGAGTTGGGCGTCGATGAGGTGCGCGCGCAGACCGCCGGGGGGATCGGCGTGGGCGCGTTGCTCCGCGGTATGCTGCCCGGCGGCCGCCGCGCCCCGGGTGACGAGTGGACCCGGCGTCAGCCGATCTACCGCCTGTACGCGGGCGCGGCCCGCGCCGCCGAGGAGCGCGGCTTCCGCTACCTGCCGGGCGAGACGCCGATTGAGTTCGGGGTGCGTGCGGGTCGCGTGATGGGGGCCCCTCCGTACCCGCCCATCGGCCTCGCGTTCGACCGCGCGCGGTACGGCCGCCACTTGCCCGAGGAGGGCCAGGTCCGCGCGCTGGAGGCCGGGCTCGCCTCGTGGGAGGCGGCCACGCCCCCGACCGAGGCACTGCGCCAACGCCTCGCCGGTGCCAGCCCGCTCTCCTCCGCGGAGGAGTTCCTGCTGGGCACCACCGCGCGGCGGCGCGCGATCACGCGCACCCGGCGGCTGGCCCGCGGCGCCCCGGAGCCCGAGGAGTCCAGCCCGCCCCTCGACCCGATGTCCTAGCGGGTCTCGTGCCCGGTCGTGCTCCGGGCGAGCGGGCGCAGCACCGGCCGCCCCTGCTCCACGCCCAGCACGGCGACGGCGTCGTACACGTCCGTCCGGGCGCATCGATCGACGTCCGCACCGAAGCCGAGCGCCGTGATCCGCGCGCCGTGCGGGGTCGTTCGCAGCGCGGCGCCAAGGTCCTCCCGCGCGGCCTCGTACGCCTCCAGGGCGAACAGCGCCTCGTCCCCGGGTCGCGCGCCGGCGAGCGCGAGGCGTTCGACGATCAGCCCGGCGGCCAGCGTGTCGTCCTCGCCGGGCACGCGTAGTCCCGCCGCGACGCGGCCCGAGCAGACCACGAGCACGTCGCGTCCGGCGTCCAGCGCCACGCGCACGGCCGCGGCGGCGTTCAGCGGCGCGGCCGGCAGTACCAGCCGCGCGCCCGTGCACGCGAGGAGCGCTGGCGTCCCGTTCGTCGTCGCGAGCACGGCCTCCGCGGGCAGCGCGAGGCGCTCGAACTCCAGCGGCGAGTTGCCGTGGTCGAACCCCGCGGGGGGCAGCGCGTCCACCTCGCCGCAGAGCATGACCCCGCCGGGCCGCTCGCCGAGGGCGGCCCGGATCGCGCGGCCCTCCTCGATGCTCCCGGCCAGCCACGCCAGGCGCAGCCCGCGCCCGAACAGCACCGCCATCACCGAGGTGGCGCGCAGGACGTCGACCACGAGGCAGGTGGCCTCGATGGGCGCGCGGGCGGGGGGTGCGAGGGCGACATCGACGCGCATGTTGCGAGTCTAGTGCGCATCGGCGCTCGCATGGCCAGAGGCCGGCGCCCGTGACCGATGCGGACTTCCTCGCCAGACGCCGGCGGCGGCTCCCGGTACCTCGGGGGTCGCACCCACGGAGGCACGCGCCCGGGGGTCGTGGAGGGGCAGGCCCCTCCCGGTAGACCCCCTTCCCGCGCCGGGAAGGGGGCAGGGGGATGGGTCGCCCGGCGATCACATCGGCGCTCCCGATCGCCCCGGGCACCGGGGCCGGTTGCGAGGGGTCGCGCGGGAGACGTAGCCTTGGGGCGCGTCGGCGGGGCGCGCACGGAGGCTGTGCATGCGTGCCACGGTCGGGATCTTCGATTCCGGCGTCGGGGGACTCTCCGTCGCGGAGGCGCTGCACCGGCTCGCCCCCTCCCTGCCTATCCACTACCTCGCCGACACCGCCTTCTTCCCCTACGGCGACCGTTCCGCCCCCGAGATCGAGGATCGCGCCGTCCAGATGGTGCGCCGCCTGGTCGACGAGGGCGCGAACGTGGTGGTCGTGGCGTGCAACACCGCCAGCTCCGCCGCGCTGGAGCGCCTCCGGTCGGAGTTCACCGTGCCGATCGTCGGCATGGAGCCGCCCGTGAAGCCCGCGGTGGAGCGCAGCCGCAGCGGTCGCGTGCTGGTCCTCGCCACCACCGGCACGGTGAGCGGCGCCCGCCTCGCGCGCCTCACGGAGCGCCACAGCGGCGACGCTGACGTGGTGACAATCCCCATGCCCGGGCTCGCGGACCTGGTCGAGGCCGGCGAGATCGAGGGCGCCCGCGTGGAGGGCATGCTGCGGCGCGCGCTGGAGGAGCCCGTGGCGCAGGGCGCGGACCAGCTCGCGCTGGGGTGCACGCACTACGCGTTCCTGCGCCCCCTGCTGCGCCGGATGCTGCCGGATCACGTCGAGCTGGTCGATGCCGGTGAGCCCGTGGCCCGCCGCACCCTGCACGTGATCGCCGAGGCGGGGCTCGAGGTGGATGCGGGCGAGCCCGAACGCGAGGCGCTCTGCTACGCTACGGGCGACGTCGCGGCGTTCGAGAGCACGGTGGAACGGCTGCGTGCGGCCGGGGCCGCGCTCCCCCCGCTCCGCATCTCCCGGCCCGTGGCGTAACCGCTCCCCCGATCCCGCAGGAGATGCCATGACCGCCGCCCGCGCCAGTTTCAGCACGCGCTTCGATGCCGCCGTCCAGCGCAACCGCTCGCTGCTCTGTGTTGGCCTCGACCCCGATCCGCAGCGCATACCGGCGGGCGTGAGCACCCGCGAGTTCCTGATGGGGATCGTGGAGGCCACCGCGGACGTGGCCTGCTGCTACAAGCCCAACATCGCCTTCTTCGAGCCCGATTTGCACGACGGCGTGACCCTGGTGCGCGACCTGATCGAGGCGATCCACGCACGGGGCCTCCCCGTGATCGTGGACGCCAAGCGCGGCGACATCGGCAACACCGCCGCCGCGTACGCGCGGGCGCTGTACAACGTGCTGGACGCCGATGCCGCCACGGTCAGCCCGTACCTCGGCGGCGACTCGCTTGAGCCGTTCCTCGCGTACGAGGACCGCACCGCGTTCATCCTCTGCCGCACCTCGAATCCCGGCGCGCACGACCTGCAGGATCTCCGCGTGGGCGAGCGGCAGGAGCCGCTGTACGCGTACGTCGCGCGGCTGGCGAACGGGTGGAACGCGAACCACAACATCGGCCTCGTGGTGGGCGCCACCTACCCGCGCGAGGCGCAGGAGATCCGCGCGATCTGCCCCGACATGCCGATCCTGATGCCCGGCGTGGGCGCACAGGCGGGCGACCTGGAGGCAGCCGTCACCGCCGGCGTCGACGCGGCGGGCGGCAACCTGATCGTGAACGCCTCGCGCGGCGTGCTCTACCCGCCCCCCGCGCCCTCCTCGGAGCGCCCGGAGTGGGCAGAAGGTGCCCGCATCGCCGCGATCGCCCTGCGCGACGCCATCAACGCCGCGCGCGGAACGCCGGCGTAGCCCGGGATCGAGGTGGTCGTTGCTCCCGCTGACCGACGTGCGCATGGGGGACGTGATCCGGATGCGGCGCGCGCATCCCTGCGGCGGCACGGGCTGGGAGGTGGTGCGGGTCGGCGCGGACATCGGGCTGCGCTGCCTCACCTGCAGCCACCGCGTGCTGATGGAGCGCGCCGTGCTGCGCAAGCGTGCGAAGGCGGTCATTGTGCGCGGGCCGGCGCTCGACCCTGAGATCGAGCGCGCCCTCTACGGCGACGCTCCGCCACCGTGACTGCCACGGCAGTCACCACCGCGACCGCCGTCGGAACGCGCGGGTACGAGGTGCGCCCGGGACGCCGGGGATCGGGCGAACTGAACGGATCAGCAGTGCTCGCGTCGCGCGCGTTGCGTCCGCAGGTCTGCGTTTCTACACTCGAAGGGCTGGCACCCGCCGGGCGCCGTCCCCGCGGCCCGGCGGCACCGGGGGTTCTGTGCGCGAACTGATCATCGACTCCATCCGCGTCGGCCTGCGCCACTACCGGCGCGTCGTCGTGCTGCGCGAGAAGGAAGCCGATCGCTACCTGACGATCTGGATCGGCGCAGACGTGGCGGACGCCATCGCGTTCCGGTTGCAGGACGTCACCTCCGCCCGCCCCCAGACGCACGACCTGATGCTCAAGATGCTCGATGAGCTCGGCGGCTCGGTGGAGTCCGTGGTCGTGAACGACCTCCGCGACGACACCTTCTTCGCCAACATCCGTGTGCGCCGGGGCGAAGAGGTCGTGGACATCGACTCGCGCCCCTCCGACGCCATCGCCGTCGCGGTGCGCGCGGGCGTCCCGATCTATGTCGCGGACGAGGTCATGGACCGCGCCGGGATCATCCTCGACGAGGACGGCGAGCCCATCGAGGGCGCAGGCGAGGGCGATGAGCACCCCGCCCCCCCCAGCGCCGAGGAGCTGGAGAAGCTGTCGGCGTTCCGCGATTTCGTGGCCGGACTGGATCTGGACGACCTGGGCGAAGCGCGCCAGTAGTCGCACCCCGCGGCTGTCCGCGGCGTTGGTGGCGGCAAATAGTGCAACCTCTCACATGCCGGTTGATCCACAGATCGGTGGATGGTAGGGTTCCCCCGGCCCCACTGTTCGGTCGCATGGGCCGGCTGTGTTGAATTCCCCGGCGTTCGCTCTGGTGGGCATCGGGTTCTCACTGGCGTTGTGGATCGGCGGGGGCGCGTACCTCGGGCACTGGCTCGACGGGAAGTTCGGCACTGCGCCGCTGCTTACGCTGGTGTTGTTGTTCCTGGGACTGGCGATCGGTCTGTACGACGCCTATCGGAGGCTGAAAGAACTCGTGGCTTCCAACGACAAGAACGGCAACTGATGAAGCTGCTCCTCATTGCCGCTGCCGCCATTGCCCTGATAGTCCTCGGCTTCCTCTTTGTCGGCGGCGTGTCGCCCACCATCGTGGTCGCGCCCGAGCACATCTTCACCGTCGGCGGTCTCGCCATCACCAACACCATGTTCACCTCGTGGTGGGTCGTGCTCCTGCTGATCGTGGTCGCCATCGTCACGCGCAGCGGCCTCCGGCTGGTGCCGTCCGGCTTCGCCGGCTTCATCGAGGCCATCGTCGAGATCTTCTACGGCGTCGTGGTGTCGGTGGCCGGTGAGAAGAACGGGCGCCGCTTCTTCCCGCTGGTCGCCACGATCTTCTTCTTCGTGCTGACCTCCAACTACTTCGGACTGCTCCCGCTCAACGCCATCGGCAAGCCGGAGCCCGGTCATGGCGCGAAGCAGGCCGTCTTCGGCCAGGCCACGCTCCCCCTGATCGGCGACATCGCGTACATCCCGCTGAAGCCCCAGACCATCGACGTGGGCGCCGGCGGCGAGCCGATCCTCCCGGCGGGCGCCGAGGGGCATGGTGTCCCCGCCGCGCCGGAGAAGGCCCCTGCCCCCGCAAAGGGCGCCGCGCTGGGCGCCACCGAGGCCGTGGTGAGCCGCGACGCGGCGAACGCTGCCTCGACGGCCGTGGTCACCCCCGGCGAGTCGGAGGAAGCGCCGCACGACGCGTTCTCTGGCGCGCTCTCGCCGTACTTCCGCTCCCTGAACACCGACATCAACGCGCCGCTGGCCGTCGCGATCTTCTCGTTCATCTTCGTGGAGTTCTGGGGGCTGCAATCCCTGGGGCCGGGCTACCTCAAGAAGTTCTTCGCGTTCGACGCGATCTTCCGGAAGGGGCCTTCGGGGCTGATCGACATCTTCGTCGGGGTGCTGGAGTTCGTGTCGGAGCTCTCCCGCATGGTGTCGTTCACGTTCCGGTTGTTCGGCAACGTGTTCGCGGGTGAAGTGCTGTTGACGATGATGGCGTTCCTGGTCCCGTTCCTGCTCGCGGACGTGTTCTACGGCCTCGAGTTGCTCGTGGGCCTGATCCAGGCGTTCGTATTCGCCATGCTGACGCTGGTGTTCGCCGGCATGGCGGTCGCGCACCATGGCGGCGAGGATCACGCCGCACAAGAGGAGCATCACGGGGCGCACTAGTCCCGTTGCGAAACCAGGTTCGTGTCGTCCGTGAGGCCCCCCGGCGGATCCGGGGACACCCAGGGAGGAAGAGTTTGATGAAGATCGCACGTCGTTCACTGGCTTCGATCGGGCTCACAGGGGCGTTGTTCCTCCTGATGGCAGGTGCGGCCGCCGCGCAGGCCACCGGGGCCGCCGACAATGAGAACACCGCGAAGGCGATGAAGTACCTCGCGGCAGCCATTGCCATGGGGCTTGGGTCGCTTGGCCCGGGTCTCGGCATCGGCCTGCTGGGCGGTCGCGCCATGGAAGCCCTGGGCCGCAACCCGGAGGCCGCCGGCGCCATCCAGACCAACATGATCCTGGCTGTCGCGTTCACCGAGGCCATCGGCATCTACGCGCTGGTCGTCGCGATCCTCATCGGCTTCGTCTTCTAGTCGAGGCCGAGAGGGTACCGCTGACGGGGCGCACCGCCGGACTCAGATGAGGCCGGCCCACAACGCAGCCGTCGAGGCGAGGAGCGAACCGGTGAGAGCAATGCACACGCTCCGAGGACTGGCGTCAGGCGCGCCCGCGCGCGTCTCGGCGCTCGCGATCGGTCTGGCGGTGGCGGCGATGCCGCTGGTCGCCCACGCCGAGGAGGGGGAAGCGCCGACCGGCATCGCCGCGCTCGGCGTGAGCCTCCCGGGCCTGTTCACCCAGCTGGTGAACTTCGCCGTCCTGCTGGTGGTGCTCCGGCTCTTCCTCTGGGGCCCCATCCTCAAGATGCTGGACGAGCGCAAGCGCCGCATCGAAGAGGGGCTGCGCGCCTCGGAGGCTGCGGCCTCCGCCGCGGAAGCCAGCCAGGTGCAGGCCCGCGCCGCGCTGGACGAGGCCCGCGCCGAGGGGCGTGACCTGGTCGGGCGCGCTCAGGAGACGGCAGGCCGGCTCCGCACCGAGCTGGAGCAGCAGGCGCGAGCCGACGCTGACCGGATCGTGGAGCGGGCCCGGCAGGAGATGGAGCAGGAGCGACTGCAGGCCGTGCAGGCCCTGCGCGCCGAGTTCGCGGACCTCACCGTTCGTGCGGCCGAGCGCGTGGTTGGCCAGTCGCTGGACCGCAGCGCCCACCAGCGCCTCATCGACGAGGTGATGGTGAACAGCGACTTCGGTCGGGACGCGAGCAACTGACGTGGCAGGAACGCGCGATGTCGCAGGTCGCCGCTATGCCGCCGCCGTGCTCGA
>JBAYVN010000059.1:0-14787 GCA_041674525.1 Dehalococcoidia bacterium
CGCCACGGCCCCCTTCGCCCGCTCGCCGGCCTGCTCCTTGCACAGCTCGGCGCTGCCCACCCGGTTCGGCTGCCCGGCTCCCATGCCGATGAGCACGCGGTCCTTCACGAAGGCCACCGCGTTCGACTTCACGTGCTTGCAGATCACCCACGCGATCTTCAGGTCGGCCATCTCCGCCGCCGACGGCTGCCGCTCGCTGACCACGTTCCACGTGTCGTCCTGCGACACGTCGGCGTTCTCCACGAGCATGCCGCCGCGCACGCCGCGCACCTCGATGCGGTCCGCGTGAGGCGCCCCGATGGGGGCGGTCAGGATGCGCAGATCCTTCGACTTCTTCTTGAGGTGCTCCAGCGCATCCGGCTCGTACCCGGGCGCGATCACGATCTCGTAGAACATCCGCGTCTCGCCGTCCGAGGGGCTGCGCACCTCGCGCAGCGCGTCCGCGAACGCGAAGTCCACGATGCGGTTGGTGGCGACGATCCCGCCGTACGCCGAGACGAAGTCGCCCTCGGACAGGGCGCGCTGATAGAGCCCGGCGATGCCCCCCGGCTCTTCGCCCGCCGCGAAGCACGCGGGGTTGGTGTGCTTGATGATCGCCATCGCCGGCACGTCGAAGTCGCACACCACGTTGTACGCCGCGTCGGCGTCCAGGATGTTGACGTACGACATCGCCCGGCCGTGGTGCTGCTCGAACGCGCCGATGCCCTCCACGGGGGTGCGCACGGAGTCGAGCGTGTAGAACGCGCCGCGCTGGTGGGGATTCTCGCCGTAGCGGAGCTCCTCGCGGCGCGTCATCGCCACGGTCAGCTGCTGTGGGAACAGGTCCTCGGGCTGGCGCAGGTACTCCGCGATGTTCGTGTCGTAGTGGGCCACGTGCTGGAAGGCCTTTGCCGCCAGGCGCCGCCGCTCCGACGCGTCCACACCCGCCGGATCGCCGTTCGCAGCGCGCAGCGCCGCGATCACGCCGTCGTAGTCCGCGGGGTCGATGATCGGAAGCACCCACGGGTGGTTCTTAGCGGCCGCGCGGATCATCGCCGGGCCGCCGATGTCGATCTGCTCGAGTGCCTCCGGGAGCGTGGCCCCCTTCGTCACCGTCTCCACGAAGGGGTAGAGGTTCCCGGCAACGAGGTCGATGTTCGGGACGTCGTACTGGACGGCCTCCGCCTCGTCGCCCGCGAGCCCGCGCCGGTAGAGGATGCCGCCGTGGACCTTCGGGTGCAGCGTCTTCACGCGCCCGCCGAACATCTCCGGGCTGCCGGTCAGCTCCGCGACCTCCGTCACCGGCACGCCCGCTGCGCGCACAGCGGCGGCCGTGCCCCCGGTGGAGATGATCTGCCACCCCATGCCGTGCAGCGCCTGCGCCAGGTCGCCCACGCCCGCCTTGTCGTACACCGCGAGCATCGCCCGCCGCACCGTCCCCGCCATGTCCTGCTCCGATCGCTCCGTCGAGTCCTGCTCGAGAATCCTCAGTCTGTGCCCGGCACGCCGCGAACCGCGCCGCCGTCCCCGCGCGCTACCACCTCGCCGATGCGCCACGCGCCCGGCAGCGCCGCCAGCGTGGCCTCGAAGTCGGCGGGTGCGACGGCGACGATCATGCCGGCGCCCATGTTGAAGGTGCGGAACATCTCCGCGTCGTCCACGTTGCCCTCGTGCTGGATCAGCCGGAACAGCCACGGCACCTGCCACGACGCGGTGTCGATGCGTGCCGCCAGCGCCTCCGGGAACGGCCGGCCGAGGTTGCCGGGGATGCCGCCGCCGGTGATGTGCGCCAGCGCGTGCAGGCGGGGCATGAGCGGCTTCAGCGCCGGGTAGAACGAGCCATGCACCGCCAGCAGCGCCTCGCCCAGCGTGCGGCCGCCGAGCTCCTCGGGCCGCTCGTTGAGCACGGCGCGCTCCAGGTTCAGCCGCGCGTCGCGCGCCGCGGCCGACTCGTCGCGCTGCCCCTTGCCGAGGCCCCAGATCTCGCGCACCAGCGAGTACCCGTTGGTCTGCAGGCCCGTGGAGGGCAGCGCCAGCAGCGCGTCCCCCTCGGCGAGCCGCGATCCGTCGATGATCGCGTCGCGCTCCACCACGCCGACGATGAACCCGGCGAGGTCGAAGTCGCCGCTGCGGTACACGTCCGGCATGTCCGCCGTCTCGCCGCCCAGCAGGGCGATCCCCTGCTCGGCGCAGGCCGCGCCGATCCCGGCGACGATCTCGACGCGCCGCTCCTGCGGGAGGTCGGCGGTGGCGAGGTAGTCGAGGAAGAACAGCGGCTCGGCACCGACGGTGATCAGGTCGTTGACGTTGTTGTTCACCACGTCACGCCCCACGCCGTCGAAGTGCCCGAGCGCGGCGGCGACGAGCACCTTGGTGCCCACGCCGTCCGTGGCGCCCACCAGCACGGGGTCGCGGTACCCCTTCGGACCGAGCGCGAACAGCCCGGCGAAGCCCCCGCCCAGGCGCAGCACCTCCGGCCCGTGCGTCCCCCGCCCGATCGCGCCAAAGCGGCGCGCAGTCGCGTCCGCCGCGTCGATGTCGACGCCGGCGGCCGCATAGGAAACGGAACGGCGAGGCTGATCGGTCGGGTCAGTCATCGGTGGGAACTCACGTCGACGGGGAGGTGTCGCGAGGCTGTCAGGGTACCTCGTGCCGCCTCTAGGCGCGCGGGCTGTGGGTGGAGACGATCCCTTCCGCAGTTCTCCGCCGCTGCTAAACTCGGGGACCTTCTGGCCCGTTGACGTGGGTGTGAAGAGCCGCGACGGCACCCGCATGGGCATGACCGGACCTGACGACAGGAGAAGGCGATGACACCTGAACAAGAGCCGCCCGAGACAAGGGGCGTCACGGTGAAGCAGCTCGCAGCGGTTGACCTTGGCCCGGAGATCGAGGGCCTGGCCGGGCGCCAACTTCGCATGCGGATCGTGACCATGGAACCTGGCGGGGTCCTCGGTCCGATTCACGACCACAGGGACCGGCCGGGCGTGGTCTACATCCTCCAGGGGACGATCACTGACCATCGCAATGGGGAGGCGCAGGACTACGGGCCGGGTGTGGGCTGGCCCGAGGACAGGAACACCACGCACTGGCTGGAGAACAGAGGAACGACCCCGGCCGTCGAGATCTCCATCGACATCTTCGGACAACCGTAAGGTGCACTGAGCGATACCAACTCACCGGAGCAGATGACTATGCGCCTTCACGAGGCGCGCGCCGGGGGGTCGAGGCGCGGCGCGATCGACGCTTGCCGGGAATGCGAGGGCTAACGCCCTCGCATTTGTCCCCCTTCTCGCGCAGGAGAGGGGGAAGGGCCGCCCCACGAGGCACCTCGAACTGTCGGTTCGGTGATGCGATGGCGCGCAAAGGCGTCCTGGCGTGCTACGCGCGGACGGTGAGGGGCGTGGTCGCAGGCTCGGGCGGGGCCATCGGGATCTCGTGGTCCGGGATCTCGGGCTGGCCCTCCAGCGCGAACTTGTCGAACTGCAGCGGCACCGCCGCCGGGTACTGGCCGCTGAAGCACGCCGTGCACTGGCTCCCGGCGATCTGCCCGGTCGCCGCCACGGTGCCCTCCAGCGACAGGTAGCCAAGCGAGTCCGCGTTGATGTGATCGCGGATCTCATCCACGCTCTCGTTCGCCGCGATCAGCTCGCCTCGCGTCGCCATGTCCACGCCGTAGAAGCAGGGGTGCGTGATCGGCGGCGAGGTGATGCGCATGTGCACCTCGCGCGCGCCAGCGCGGCGCAGCATCTCCACCACGCGCGGCGTCGTCGTGCCTCGGACGATCGAGTCGTCCACCACCACGACGCGCTTGCCCTCCAGGACCTCGCGCAGGGGGTTGAACTTCAGGCGCACGCCGCGCTCGCGGAGGCGCTGGTCGGGCTGGATGAAGGTGCGGCCCACGTAGCGGTTCTTGACCAGGCCCTCCGCGTACGGGATGCCCGAGGCCTGCGCGAAGCCGATCGCCGCCGCCGTCGCCGAGTCCGGCACGCCGATCACGATGTCGGCCTCCACCGGGTGCTCCTGCCACAGCCGCGCGCCCATGCGCATGCGCACCGGGTGCAGCAGTTCCCCACCGAGGCGCGAGTCCGGCCGGGCGAAGTAGATGAACTCGAACAGGCAGAGCGCCTGCCGGTTCGGATCGCCGGCACTCACGGGCACCGTGTCGCCCAGCGGGTAGGACGAATGCATGCCCTCGGCGTCGATGCGGACCACCTCGCCAGGCTGCACCTCGCGCACGAAGTCCGCGCCCAGGTGGTCCAGCGCGCAGGTCTCGGAGGCCAGGACCCAGCCGTGGCCGTTGAGGCGGCCGATGCACAGCGGGCGGATGCCCAGCGGGTCACGGACGCCGAACATGGCGTCCTTCGTCAGCAGCGTCAGCGAGTAGGCGCCGTTTGCGCGGCGCATCAGCGTCCCGAACCGCTCGTCCCAGGACTCGCCCGGCGTTTCCACCAGCAGCCGCCCGAGGACCTCGGTGTCCGTGCTCGTCTCGAAGTCGACGTTCATGGCCGCCAGGTCGCCGCGCATCACGTCCGCGTTGACCACGTTTCCGTTGTGCGCGATCGCCAGCTCGCCGTGCGCGCCGCGCACCACGAAGGGCTGTGCGTTGCACTGGATCGAGGCGCCGGTGGTGGAGTAACGGGTATGGCCGATGGCAGCGAAGCCGGGGAGCGTGGAGAGCGTCTCCTCCATGAACACCTGGGAGACCAGGCCCATCTCCGCGTAGAGATGGATGCGCTTGCCGTCCGTGGTGGCGATCCCGGCGGACTCCTGCCCGCGGTGCTGGAGTGCGTGCAGCCCGAAGAAGGTAAGACGAGCGACGTCTTCGCCGGGGGCGAAGACGCCGAAGACTCCGCACTTCTCCCCGAGGTGGTCGAGCAACCCGCACCTGCTCCCACGCCCGTCAGACTCGGAGTGTAACACGGGCCCCGGGCGGCGGAACCGGAGGCGCCGTCGGGCCCCCGGGCAGCCCATTCGGGCCCCGCGGCAGCCCGCCCGCGCGCAGCCCCCGGCCCGCCCGAGAGGTCAGGCGGTCGCGGACTGCAGGCGGCGGTGCTCGATCTTCGTGCAGCGGTCCATCACCACGTCGAGGCCCGCGGCGCGCGCCTGCGCGGCGGCCTCCTCGTTCACGATCCCCAGCTGCATCCACACCGCGCGCGCTCCGGAGGCGATCGCATCCGCCACCACCGGCGGCACGTCGCCCGGGCGCCGGAAGATGTCGACGATGTCGACCGCCTCCGGCAGGTCACGCACGGAGTCGTAGACCGGCAGCCCGAAGATGTCCTGTTCCTCCATCGGGTTCACGAGGTAGACCGTGTACCCGGCGTCGATGAGGTACTTCGCGACGTCGTTGGAGGGCCGGTCGGGATTCGAGGAGATGCCGACGACCGCGATCGTCCGGGCGTCGCGCATGAGTTCGAGGGAGTGTTCCACCGCCGCCTCCTGACCCTCCGGGCGCCCCGCTGGCCCGCGTGCGCCCCAGTCGCCTGCCTCGATCGTCGCACAGTGCGCATCGCACGAGCGTCCGGAAACGTACGCGAACGCGCGGGGAATCAGCCCCGCCGGCGAGATGCGGCTAGATGTCGAGGGCCTCGCGCCGGCCGCCGGCATCCCCGTCCGCACCGCGCTGGTCGCCCTCGTCGTCCTCGTCGTCCTCGAAGGCCCACGCCGGGAGGGCCCCTGCGACGAACGGCGCGCCGGACATCTCGGCCAGCGCCCGTCCGAGGTCGTTCGCGCGCTCCAGCGCCTCCCCGGCAAGCGGCCGTGCCGCCGCGACGAGGCCGATCGGGAGCACGCGGTCGTTGTCCTTCACCAGCCGCACCTCCCACCGCACCACGTCCTGCAGGTCGCCGCTGGGCAGCTCCTCCGCGAAGTCGCCGCCGACCTCGATGCGCTTGATGCGCGGGAACGGGACGAGCTCGCGCGTACCGAGGCCGAGGCCCAGGAAGCCCTGCTGCCAGCGGCAGGTCCCCTTCGCGCGCTCCATCAGGAATGCGGTGCCCGCGACCTGGTACACGAGCCCGAGCATGGCGGTAGGCCCCGCGAGGATCGCGAACAGCAGCAACACCGTCAGCACCCACAACGGGAGCACGTTCATGAACGTGACCAGCGCCCACACCGCGATCACCGCGAGCGCGGCCTGCACAAGGGGACCCACCACCGCGCGCCGCGAGGGCCGGATGCTGATCGTGTCCGCGGACAGGGAAGCGTACGCCCGGTGCAGCCCGATGCGGCGCGCGTTCGTGGTGGTCATCTCAGCCTCGCCCGTCTGGTTGCAGCGAGATCGAGTCTAGCCACGCCTGCCCGCCTCTGGCACGCCGCTGATTGCCGCCGGTTCCATGCGCCGCCTATCATCGGGAGCACCGGAGGCCCCCATGCGCCACGATCTCATCGACATCCTCGCCTGCCCGCTGTGCAAGGCCGCGCTCTCGCTGTCCGTGACGCGAGAGGAGGGCGGCGAGGTGCTGGAGGGGACGCTGGAGTGCACCTCCTGCCACGAGATCTACCCGATCGTGGACGGCATCCCGAACCTGCTCCCCCCGGACCTGCGTCGGGCGATGGAGGCCGAGGCGGCCCGCCCGAGCGGACACTGATGGGCCCCATGACCCAGGGGCGCTCGCGCGCGCTCGGCCGCGCGATCATGGCGTGGTCGGGCGTCCAGGTGCTGCTGGCCGCTCTCCGCGTGCGCCGCTGGCCGCTGCCGCTCGCGTTGATCGTGATCGTGGGCGCCGCGGCGCTCTCCGCCTTCTGCGCGTGGGTTGGCTACACGCTGGCCACCACGAACTGGGACAACCCCGCGGACTACCCGCCCTCCGAGGACGCCGCACCCGACGCCGCGAGCTAGCCGCCGGCCCGCTCCCAGCCACGCTCGGCCACCCGCACCACCTCGTCGCGCTCCGCAGGCGGGCGGGCGTCGCGCAACGTCGCAATGCTCCGCGCGAGGCGCGGGTGCACCACCTTGCCCGCGATCTCCGCGAGCGGCACGAGCACGAACGAGCGCTCCGCGATCAGCGCGTGCGGCACCGTCAGCTCCGGGTCGTCCAGCGTGACGCTGCCGTTCTGGTCCTCGATCAGCGCGATGTCGATGTCTACCGGGCGCGCCGTCCAGCGCGGCGCGGTGAAGTCGCGGCCGTGAGCAGCCTCGATGCGCTTGGCCAGTGCGAGCAGCGCGCGCGGGTCCAGGTCCGTCGACCCGCGCACGGCGATGTTCAGGAACGCGGGCTGATCCGCCACCCCCCACGGCGGCGTCTCGTACAGCGCCGACACCGTGTCGATGTCGACCCCGCCCGCGCGCAGCTCCTCGATCGCGGCGCGGAGGTGCTCACGCCGGTCGCCGAGATTCGATCCGAGCGCCAGGTAGACGCGGGAAGTGGGCATCGTGATCGTTCCCGCGCTACGGGAGCACGCCGCGGACCACGGCATCGGAGACGCGCACCACCTGCACCATCTCGTCCACGTCGTGCACGCGCACGATGTCGACGCCCTGCTGGATCGCCAGCGCCACCGTCGCCGCGGTGCCCCACACGCGCTGCTCCGCGGGACGATCGAGGACGTAGCCGATCGCCGACTTCCTCGACGTCCCGATCAGCAGCGGACGCCCGAGGTCACGGAGCTCGCCGAGGCGCCGCAGGATGTTGTAGCTCTGCACGGGCCCCCACCCGAACCCGAAGCCCGGGTCGAGGATGATCTGATCGTGCTTCACGCCCGCGGCCGCCGCGAGCGCCATGCCGCGACGCAGGCCGTTGCGGACATCTTCGATCACGTCGCCGCCGAACTCCCGGCCGCGCTGGTTGTGCATGATGATCACCGGCACGCCGGCGCGCGCAACCAGCTCGGCCATCCCCGGATCGCCCTGCAACCCCGAGACGTCGTTCACCGCGTCGGCGCCGGCCGCCAGCGCGCGCTCCGCGACCGGGGCCTTCGTGGTGTCCACGGTGATCGCCGCCCCGGGCACCGCTCGGCGCACCGCGCCCAGGACCAGCGACAGCCGATCCCACTCCTCGTCGGCCTCCACGGGGGGGAAGTCCGGGCGGGTGGACTCCGCCCCGATGTCGATGATGTGCGCGCCGGCCTCCACCATCGCCCGCGCGAGCGCCGCGGCGCGCGCCGGGTCCACGCTGCCGTCGGAAAACACGCCGTCCCCGGAGAACGAGTCGGGCGTGGCGTTGATCACGCCCATGACGAACGTGCGGCTCCCCCAGGCGAAGTGCGTCCTGCCGATGCGCATCGGCGCGGGATGATCGCCCGCCGGGACCGCGGGAGTCGGGTCCAACCTAGACCACCTCAATCGGCTCTTCCTCGATCAGGCCGCCCTGGCGGATATGGTAGGCTCGCACGTCCGGCTCCTCGTGCTGCAGCGAGACCAGGATGTAGTACGTGTCGGGGTACATCGGCGGCTGATCCACCTCGCCGGGCGGGAAGAAGGCCATGCGTACGTCCGTCGGCGAGGGTCGCGCCGGGGAGGCGACGTGCGAGTGATAGATCGAGAACAGCGTCTCCCCGCCGTCGTCCCGCTGCCGCTCGAGCCGCATCATCTGCAGGGGGTTCATGTCGTAGCGGTACGGGCTCGCCGCCGCGTTGCCCACGCGGTGCACCGCCACCGGCAAGCCATCCTTCGCGTGCACCATGCCACACGCCTCGTTGGGCAGGTCCTCGCGGGCATGAGCGACCATCTCGTCGATGATGGCGCGTGGGATGCGGGGCATGGGGCCACCTTCCGGGATGCGAGGGGGGCCCGCCGGCCACCCGGTGTGCGACGCCTCGGCGCCGCGTGCGCCGATCTTCGTGCGGCGCGCGGCCGCGCTCAATCCCCCGCGATCGCACGCGCGATCTGCGCTTTCCCTGAAACTCCGATAACGGCCCCCGGGACCCCCTGTGGGCGCCGCCGGACCGGCCGATGATCCACCCGGGGACGCCTCACCCTGTGCGTCACCGGAATCGCGTTCCGCCGGGGGACCGATATGCAAGCGATGATCTGCGATGCCTGCCATCTCCCGATGCACCGCGAGGGCTTCGAGTTGTCGCTCCTGCGAGCGGCGGTCCTTGCCACGGGCGAGACGCCCCGCCTCACCAACATCAACGGCAACAACGGCGTGCTCTCCGCCGCGCTTTGCCTGCGGTGCGGGGAGCGCCTCAGCGCGATCGTGCGCCACAAGCTCATGGAGCCCTGCCCCACGTGCGAGGTCGCTCCCATGGCGGTGGGTGATGCGCGCTTCGTCGCCCGGCTCCGCGTGATGCGGCGCGTGGGCTAGCGTCGCGCCCGCCCGGCGGCACGCGCGGCCGCCGCTGCCAGCACCGCTACCACCACATCTTCTCCGCGACGCGCTCCGCGATGTCGGCGTAGTCGCGGCTCCACAGACCGGTGGACAGGTACTTCCAGCCGCCGTCCGCCAGCAGGCAGACCACCTGCCCGGACTCCATGCGCTCGGCGGTGCGCTGCGCCGCGCGGACGGCGGAGCCCGCCGAGATTCCCGCGAAGATCCCCGTGCGGTGCGTCAGCTCCTTCGTCGTCGCGAACGAGGTCGCGGAATCGACGACGATGCGGCCGTCCAGCACCGTGTCGTCGAAGACCGGCGGAATGTAGCCGTCCTCCAGCGCGCGCAGGCCCTGCACCATGTCGCCGGGGTGCGGCGCGGCTGCGATCACGCGGATCGCCGGGTTGTATTCCTTCAGCCGCCGTCCGGCGCCCGTCAGCGTGCCGCCGGTGCCCAGGCCAGCCACGAACGCATCGAGGCGTGGAAGGTCGCGGACGATCTCCGGCGCCGTGGTCTCGTAGTGCGCGCGCGGGTTCTCGGCGTTCTCGTACTGGAACGGCATGTACCACTCCGGGTGCTCCGCGGCGATCTGCCGCGCCTTCTGCACCGAGCCGTTCGTGCCCAGCGACCCCTCCGAGTAGATCACCTCCGCACCGAAGGCCTCCAGGAGGGCGATGCGCTCCTCCGAGACCGCGTCCGGCAGCACCACCTTCACGGGGTAGCCGCGGAGCTGCCCGATCATCGCCAGCGCGATCCCGGTGTTGCCCGAGGTCGGCTCGAGGATCGTCTGTCCCGGCCTCAACCGCCCGCTGCGCTCCGCGTCGTTGATCATGTACAGCGCGATGCGATCCTTCACCGACCCGGAGGGGTTCTGCCCCTCCAGCTTCGCCCAGATCTCCACACGCGGGTTCGGCGACATCACGGAGATGTCCACCAGCGGGGTGTTGCCGATCAGGTCCAGCACGCTCGCGTATTTCATCTCTGAGCCGTTCGTTGCCGCGCCCGCGGGGCCGAGGCTTACGCGCCGCCCGCCAGCGCCGGGAGGAACGAAACCACGTCGCCGTCCTTCAGCACCGTGTCCTTGCCGCCCAGGTACCGGACATCCTCGTCGTTGAGGTAGACGTTGACGAAGCGCAGCATCTCGCCGCGGTCGTCCGTGATGCGCCCCGCGAATCCCGGGTACCGGCGCTCGATGTCCGCGATCAGCTCGCGGATCGTCGCACCTTCCGCCTTGAATTCGCGCTGGCCGTTCACCACCGCCTGGATCACCGACGTGACGTTCACGGTCACGGGCATGGAGTTGTCCCTTCTGCGCGTTCGCTGAACGCGATCACATGCGCGCTCGCGAGTCGCGCCGCCCTCGTGCGCCGCGCAGCCGGGAGCGGAGTGCGCCCCGGCCGCGCGTCGAATCGATCTGCCTAGTGTGCGGCCGCGGCGCCCGCAGGCGCCTGCAGCGGCGGCGAGCCGCAGAACATGTCGTAGTCGATGAGCGCCTTCACCGTGGGGTGATCGCCGCACAGCGGGCAGCTTGGATCGCGCCGCACCTTCATCGTGCGGAACTCCATGGTCAGCGCATCGATCAGGAGCAGGCGGTTCACCAGCGGGTTGCCGACGCCCAGGATCTGCTTGAACACCTCGGTCGCCTGGATGGAGCCGACGATGCCGGTGATCGCGCCGAGCACGCCGGCCTCCGCGCACGAGGGCACCAGTCCCGGGGGCGGGGGATCCGGGTACAGGCAGCGGTAGCACCCGCTGCCGGGCTTGTAGACCGTCGCCTGCCCGTCGAAGAGCAGGATCGCGCCGTCCACCAGCGTCTTCCCGGCCAGGTAGCACGCGTCGTTCACCAGGTACCGCGTGGCGAAGTTGTCCGCCCCGTTCACCACGATGTCGTAGTTCGGGATGATGTCCATCGCGTTGTCGGAGGTCAGCGGCAGCGGGTGGCCAATGACCTGGACGTGCGGGTTGTACGCCGCAATCGTCTCCTTCGCGGAGACGAGCTTCGGCCGTCCCACGTCCTCGGTCTGGTGCAGCACCTGCCGCTGCAGGTTCGACAGGTCGACCGTGTCGAACTCGCACATGCCGATCGTGCCCACGCCCGCGAGCGCGAGGTACAGCGCCACCGGCCCGCCGAGGCCGCCGGCGCCCACCACGAGCACCTTCGCGTTGCGCAGCTTGCGCTGACCCTGCGGGCCGACCTGCGGCATGATGATGTGCCGCGAGTAGCGCATCACCTCTTCGGGCGAGAGCGCCGCCGGATTTGTCCTCGGATGTTCGACCATGCTCACGCTCCCCATCCACCCGCCGCCGCGGGGGTGCCTGATCCGCCCGCGAGGGCGGGAATCGCTGATCCGCCCGCGAGGGCGGGAATCGCTGATCCGCCCGCGAGGGCGGGAATCACTGCCACCTGATCGCCATCAGCCACCTCGGTGGCGATCCCTTCCAGGTCATGGATCTCCTGGTTGTTCACGTAGATGTTGATGTGCGTCGGCACCTTCCGCTCGCGGTCGTAGACCAGGTCGCCGAAGCCGGGGAAGCGCGCCTCCACGGCGTCCAGCACCTCGCCCACGTTGCGCCCCTCCACTTCCACGTACTCGCGGTTCGCCGTCAGGCGGCGGAACGGCGAGGGAATGTAGACGCTCACGCTCATCGAACCTCCTGCGGCCGGGACGTCTCGCGCCTTCTCGGAAGGCGGGCGAGGTATCCTCGCCTTCGCCCGCAAACTTACAGCGCCACGCTCAGGTAGCGCTCGCCGGTGTCGCACAGCATCGTCACCACGCGCTTGCCTGCGCCGAGCTGCTTCGCCACCTCGATCGCCGCCCAGACGTTCGCCCCGGACGACACGCCCACCAGCAGCCCCTCCTCGCGCGCCAGCCGGCGCGTCATGGCGAACGCGTCCTCGTCGCGGACGCTCATCACCTCGTCGTAGATGTCGCGGTTCAGGACGCTCGGCACAAACGACGCACCAATGCCCTGGATCGCGTGGATCCCCGCCCGACCGCCCTGCAGCACCGGGGCGCGCGAGGGCTCGACCGCGACGATCCGGACCGGGAGTCCGGCGCCGCGCAGCACCTCGCCCACGCCGGTAATGGTACCGCCCGTTCCCACACCGGCCACAAAGGCGTCCAGGCGCCCGCCCGTGGCCTGCAGGATCTCGGGGCCGGTGGTGCGGCGATGCACCTCCGGGTTTGCCGGGTTGTCGAACTGCTGCAGCATCACGTAGCCCTTCTGCTGCACCAGCTCCTGCGCCGCGAACACCGCCCCGGTCATGCCCTCGATGGCGGGCGTCAGCACCAGGTCCGCGCCCAGCCGCTCCAGCATCCGGCGGCGCTCCACGCTCATGTCCTCCGGCATGGTCAGGACCAGGTGGTACCCCTTGGTCGCCGCGACCAGGGCCAGGCCGATACCCGTGTTCCCCGAGGTGGGCTCCACCAGCGTGGCACCCGGCTGCAGCGTCCCCGCCGCCTCCGCCGCCTCGATCATGGAGAGCGCGATGCGGTCCTTCACGGAGCCGCCGGGGTTGAACACCTCGAACTTGCCCACCACCTCCGCGGCGCCCTCCGGCACCACGCGGTTCAGCCGCACGAGCGGCGTCCGCCCGATCAGGTCGAGGACCGAACCGGCGATCCCGGGCTTCTGCAAGGCATCGAACGTCGCGTCCTGCATCGAGTCGTGTTCCACCATCTCGCACTCCGTCCGGGCCGGGTGTGCGTCTTGCGCGCGTCCTAGATGACGTATCGCGCTGCGGCTGCCCGCTCACGCTCGTGCTCGCGCTCATGCTCCACCAGGTCCGCCAGCGAGACGGAGGCGAGCTTCGCGCGCATGTCGTCGTAGATCTCCTGCCAGACCCAGTCCTGGCCGCAGATCGCTTCCTCCTGCGGGTCGTCGTTCTCCAGGCACTGCAGGGGCGCCAGGGAGCCCTCCAGGCTCTCCAGCAGGTGGAGGAGGCAGATGTCCGTGGCCGGCTTCGCCAGCTGGTGGCCACCCGCCGGGCCCCGGGTGCTGCGGATGAACCCGTCGCGGCGCAGCTGCGCCAGCAGGTGATCGAGGTACGCCTCCGGGATCTGGCGGCGGCGCGCGATCTCCGCGCGCTGGACGGGGCCCTCGCCCTCGTGCTTGGCGAGGTCGATCATCGCTCGCACGCCGTAATCACCCTTGGTACTGAGCAGCATCGGCGGGTCTCGCTGCCGAGGATGACCGCCGCCCGCCGCGGGCTGCGGTATTCTCGACCATTCCAGTCAACATTGTAGCAGAATCGCCCTGCTGCGCTACCGCGCTCCTCCGCGCGCCTCGCGGCGGGCGAGGCGCAGGCCCGGCTGTACCTCGGGCCGCTACCTCGATCGCACCCACTCCCGCGCGGCAGCGCCGGCGGCGATCACCGCCGCCAGCAGGAGCGGCGCCCCGATGCTGAACAGTCCGAGGACCCCCGTCACCAGCAGCAGCGCCGATGCGGCAGCGACCAGCGGAGCCGAGCGTCGGATCGCACCGGCGGCGGCCAGCCCCGCCTGCGCGAACAGCAACAGCGCGACGGACGCGACCCACACCTCCGCCCCGCGAGTGCCGACGGCCCCCTGCGCGATCAGCGCCAGGTACCACACGGCGACGGCGCCCGAGAGCGCCGCCGCAAGCAGTCCGGGGATCGAGGGGCCCGCGGGGGCCACCCCGCTACATCCCCCCGGCGACCGCCGGGACGATGGAGACCTCGTCGCCGTCCTTGAGCGCGGTCGTGAGGCCCTCCAGGAAGCGGACGTCCTCGCCGTTCACGTAGATGTTCACGAAGCGGCGCAGCTCGCCGCCGTCGTCCAGCAGGCGCTCGCGCATGCCGGGGAACGTGCCCTCCAGCGACTGCACCACGCCCCGCAGGTCGCTGGCGGGGACGGCACAGGTGTCCTGGTCGGCGGTGAGGCCTCGCAACGGGGTCGGGATCTTCACGGTCACAGCCATCGAGTTGGTTCCTTTCGTTGAGTTGTTGGTGGTCGGTCGAGGTTCGTGGATACCCGCTGGTTCAGCCCTCGACCACGTCGCCCAGCGTGGCGTCATCCACGCGGACGCCCTTGTCGCGCGCCCACTTCAACGCGCGCTCGATCTCGTCTTCCTCGCCGATCAGCTCCAGGATCACCCAGCCCGCGGTGGGGCCGACATCCGCCATGCGGACATCGGTCACCACCTGGAACTGGTGGCCCATGTTGTAGATCAGCGGCTCTTTGATGAGCTGCTGGCTGTAGGTGAGCCGGACATGCTTCGTCGCCATGGAGTCTCCTACGCCCGCGCGCCCGCCAGGACACCCTGGCGCTGGCGCAGCGCTTCGTCGAACGCGCTGGCGTTCGCGGGCACGCGTAGTGGCTGCGCGACCTTGTCCGCGACCGCCTCGATCGTCTTCAGGCCGCCGCCGGAGATCACCGCGACGGTCTCCTCGTCGCGGCGGATGAAGCCTGACGCGACGAGCTTCTTCAGGCAGCCGATGGTCACGCCGCCCGCGGTCTCCGCGAAGATGCCCTCCGTCTCGGCGAGCAGCTTGATCCCCTCCACCACCTCGTCGTCGTTCACCATCTCGGCGCCG
>JBAYVN010000060.1:0-14623 GCA_041674525.1 Dehalococcoidia bacterium
AACATCCAGATGGACATCGAGCTCATCTACCCGATCGCCATCGAGGAAGGCCTGCGCTTCGCCATCCGCGAGGGCGGCCGCACCGTGGGCGCCGGCGTCGTCACCAAGATCATCGAGTAGGCAGACTACCGTCGGGCGCGCCCGGCACCACGGGGTGCGGGGCGCCCGGTCACCGAGAGGAGCGGACGATGGCCAAAGCCGGCGACCGCGATCACATCGCGCTGGCGTGCACGGAGTGCCGCGAGCGCAACTACACCACCAAGAAGAACAAGCGGAACGACCCCGAGCGGCTGGAACTGAAGAAGTACTGCCCTCGCTGCCGGACCGCGCGGTCGCACCGCGAGACACGCTAACCCGGCGATCTCTCGCAAGTCCGCAGACGTGATCACCGCCCGGGGCGGGAGTCAGGACGAGCACCATGGGACGAGAAGCGCGGCGCCAGCAAGAGCGCGCCGAACGCCGTCAGAAACAGCGCGAGGCCACCTCGCGCCGCGCGGTGGGCCCCACCCTCACGGCGCCCGCCGCGCCCGGTGAGGATCGCGGCGGGTCGCTGCTGAAGCCCCGCTGGGCGATGGACATCATCAGCGAGCTCCGCAAGGTCACCTGGCCCACGCGCCGGGAAACGGCGAACCTCACGGGCGTCGTCATCATCGTGTCGCTCGCGCTCGGTGTGCTGCTCGGCGGCGCCGACCTGCTGTTCGGCTGGCTGGTCGAGCAGACGCTGCTGCGTTAGGGGCTGACGTGAACGAAACGCACACCACCGAGGCCGAGGCCGAGGCGCCGGATGACGGGCGTGCCTGGTACATCGTCCAGACCTACTCGGGCTACGAGAACAAGGTCAAGACGTCGCTGGAGCAGCGCGTCAAGACCATGGACATGGGGAACAAGATCTTCCAGGTGATCATCCCCACCGAGGAAGAGATCGAGATCAAGGACGGCCAGCGCAAGACCGTCTCTCGCAAGCTCTTCCCCGGCTATGTCTTCGTGCAGATGGTGATGTCGGACGACTCCTGGTACGTGGTGCGGAACACGCCCGCGGTCACCGGCTTCGCCGGCGCCACCGCGGACGACCGCGCGAAGCCCACGCCGCTGGCCGATGCCGAGGTGGACAAGATCCTCCACCAGATGACCTCCGCGCAGCCGCGCGTGAACGTCGGCTTCCAGATCGGGGAGTCCGTGCTCGTCACTGACGGCCCGTTCAGCGACATGATCGGCGTGGTGGACGCCATCGATGTCGACAAGGGGCGCGTCCGCGTCCTGGTGTCCATGTTCGGGCGGGAGACGCCCGTCGAGCTGGATTTCCTCCAGGTCGAGAAGCAATAGCGCACAACCTCCACGGTGGAGGGAGCGGATGGGCGGCGGCCGGGAGCGTCCCGGCAGGCGACCCGACGCGATAGGAGAGCAACGAGATGGCGAAGAAGGTCCGCGCCGTCGTGACCCTGCAGATCCCCGCCGGAGCGGCCACGCCCGCACCGCCGGTGGGTACCGCGCTGGGTCCTCACGGCATCAACATCATGGACTTCGTGAAGGGCTACAACGAGGCGACGAAGAACCAGACGGGGCAGATCATCCCCGCCAGGATCACGATCTTCGAAGACCGCTCGTTCACCTTCGTGACCAAGACGCCGCCGGCGTCCGACATGCTGCGGCGTGCGGCCGGGGTGCCGAAGGGCTCCGCGAAGAACCTGCAGACCGTGGTCGGCAGCGTGACGCACGCGCAGATCCGCGAGATCGCGCAGATCAAGCTGCCCGACCTCAACACCAACGACATCGACGACGCCATCCGAAGCATCGAGGGCTCCGCGCGCTCGATGGGAATCGAGATCAAGTAGCCATGCCGAAGGTTGCAAAGCGCATCGGCGGCCTGCGCGAGCAGGTCGACAAGGACAAGGCGTACTCGGTCCTCGAGGCGATCGCGCTCGTGAAGAAGTGCGCGACGGCGAAGTTCGACGAGACGGTCGAGTTGCACATGAAGACGGGCCTGGACGGCCGTCACGCCGACCAGCAGCTCCGTGGCTCGGTCATCCTCCCCAACGGCATCGGCAAGGACGTCCGCGTCCTGGTCTTCGCCGAGGGTGAGGCGGCCACCGCTGCGCAGGCCGCGGGCGCCGACATCATCGGCTCGGACGACCTCATCCGGCGCGTGCAGGGCGGGTTCCTGGACTTCGACGTGGCGATCGCTCAGCGCGAGATGATGGGCAAGGTGGGTAGCCTGGGCCGCGTGCTGGGCCCGCGCGGCCTCATGCCGAACCCGCGCAACAACACCGTGGTCAACACGGAGGACATCGCGCGGGGGGTGCACGAGGCGAAGTCCGGACGCGTGGACTTCCGCATCGACCGCACCAACGTGCTGCATGTGATCCTGGGCAAGGCCTCCTTCACGGAGGAGCAGCTCATGGGCAACTTCAAGGCGATGGTGGACGAGATCCAGCGCAACCGCCCCGCGGGTGCGAAGGGCGACCTGATCCGCACCGCCTCGCTGACCTCCACGATGGGCCCGGGCGTGCGACTGGACCTGGTGGAGATCAAGGCCGGGGTCACCGCTCAGAACTAGCCAGCGAGCACCTCGAGTGCCGGTCTCGGGGCCGCCGGAAGCGGTGGACGGGAGGCCGGCACCGGGTTCATACTCAACCGAGCGCCTCCGCCGAGAGCGGAGGCAGCCGCCGAAGAACACGGGTCCCCTCCCCCCTCACCGGGCAAGGGGATAACGACCGAGGCCGGTCACCCGTCGAGGCGAGGGATGTACGCACACCTGCCGGCGCTCCGCGCCGTCGCGTGACGCGCCCTCACCACCGGTGGTGCAGGGCGCGTTGTTGATCCGGGGCCATCCCGGCCGCGCGCGGAGAAGGAGGAGCGCTTGCCCACGCAGCGCAAGGTGGAGCAGGTCGCCCGGATCTCCGATCTGATCAGCCGCGCCGAGATCGCCATCTCGACCGCCTACCAGGGCGTGCCCATGGCGAAGCAGGTCGAATTGCGGCAGCAGCTCCGAGACGCCGGCGCCGAGATGATGGTCGTGAAGAACACGCTCCTGCGCATCGCCGCGGAGCAGATCGGCCGGCCCGAGTACGCGCAGATCAGCCAGGAGGCCACGGCGCTGGTCGTCGGCTTCGACGAGCCGGTCGCCGCGGCGAAGGCACTGACGGCATTCATCCGAGCGAACAACGACACGAAGGTCGCGATCCGCAAGGCGGTCGTCGGCGGTCAGCTGGTCGACGAGGCGTACGTGCGCGACCTGGCCACGCTGCCCTCGCGGGATCAGCTGGTCGCCCGGCTCGCCGGGAACCTGGTCAGCAAGATCGCGGAGCTGTCCGGCCTGTTGGTCGCAACGCAGCGCGAGTTCATGGGGCTGCTGGACGCGCGCGCGCAGCAGCTGGAAGAGGGCGCGGCGTAGCGGTCACCGGTACGACGCAGGCGAGACACGAACCGAAGCAAGGCATGCACCGCCCGACGGCGGAGTGGAGGACACGATGAGCAAGATCGACGACGCGCTGGACATCATCAAGGGCATGACCCTGATCGAGCTCCGCGACCTGAACAAGGCGATCGAAGAGGAGTTCGGCGTGACCGCCGCCGCCCCCGTCGCCATGATGGCCGCCCCGGCCGGTGACGCGGGTGCCGCCGCTGTCGAAGAGCAGAGCGAGTTCACCGTGGTCCTCTCGGACTTCGGCGCGAACAAGATCAACGTCATCAAGGCCGTCCGCGAGCTCACCAGCCTGGGCCTGAAGGAGGCCAAGGACCTGGTCGAGGCGGCGCCGAAGCCGATCAAGGAGTCCGTGGGCAAGGACGAGGCCATGGCCGCCAAGGCCAAGCTCGAAGAGGCCGGCGCGAAGGTCGAGCTCAAGTAGGACCGCTCGTCACTCCGGGCGACGGTCGGGATGCCCGGCCCGCCAGGCAGTGACTGCGCACGGACGTAGATCCCGCAGGGGCGCTCCGCCCCGGAGGACCTGCACGAGGGAGCACCGGGCTGCGGCGGCCGGTGCTCCCTCGTCGTTCTCCGCCGGTGCACGCGCGATGCGCGGTCCGGCGCGCCGGTGTAGGCTTCGATGGTGCAGTGCTTCAAGTGTGATCAGGACGCCGTCCAGGAGTGCCCGCGCTGTGGCGCGCTCTACTGCGACGACCACGGCGACGCCCTCTGCGATCGCTGCATGGATCCCGTGCTCGCCATCCCCTCCTACCGCGTCTTCCGGGGCTCGCTGGTAGCGCTCCTCGTCGGCTCGATCGTCGCGGTGTGGCTGCTCGTGCTGCCGCCGACGGCGGCCGACCGGGACCAGCCGCCCTCCTCGCTCGGGGGGGTCGTGCCGACCGCCGCGACGCCTTCGCCGACGGCGGCGGCCAGCGCCACCGGAACGCCGCGGCCGGCCTCGCCCACGCCCGGCGCCAGCGCGTCGCCGTCGGCATCGCCCACCCCCACTTCGACACCAACGCCCCCGCCGACGCCGGTGGTGACCACGTACACCGTGAAGCCGGGTGATACCCTCACGGCGATCGCAGATCAGTTCAAGAGCACGCCTGACGCCATCCAGCGAGCCAACAACATCAGCGACCCCACCGCGATCCAGGTGGGACAGGTGCTGACCATCCCCCGGTAGGCCCGATGTCCGACTCCCGTGTCCTGGAGACCCGTCCGAACAGCCGCTCGGCGGTGGTCACGCGCGTGGTGATCCTGACGCCGCTGGCGCTGGTGCTGCTGGGCGCGCTCGCGTTCTCCGCGACGTACCTTCCGGCCTCGTTTATCGCCGTGTTCATCCTGTCGATCAGCGGCATCCCGGCGGCGTTCGAGGCGGTGGCGGCGATCCGTGATCTTCGCGCCGAGCCCACCACCACCACAGGCACCGTGCTCCGAACCTGGCGGAAGGCGGGCTACCTCTTCTTCGGCCACGTCCACTACATGCTCGTCAGCGGGAAGGTGTTCGAGGTGAGCCCGATCACCGCCCGGGAGGTGCACCTCGACGACCGCGTGGTGGTGGAGCACTGGCCACACACGCGGGTAGTGATCTCGGTCAGGCGTGCGCCGCCGGAATCGCCGGCAACGCCATCGGGATCGCCATCGGGCTCGAAGGACTAGCAGGAGCGCCCGCATGGCCGCCGAACCGGCTCATCCCGCGCACCGCCGGCCCGCGATCGCGCCCGGCGCGACGTCTCCGGCCGGCGCCGCCGTCTACCAGGTGCGCGTCGCCGAGATGCCCGAGGACGAGCGACCACGTGAGCGGCTGCGCCGTCTCGGCGGCGGCGCACTGAAGTCCGAGGAGCTGCTGGCTATCCTGCTGCGCACCGGGACCGCGCAGGAGGACGTGCTGCACGTCGCCGCCCGCCTGCTGCACGAGCGCGGGGGGCTGCGCGGCCTCGCGGCGACGGACCTCGCGACGCTCGGGGGCTCGCATGGCGTGGGCCCGGCGAAGGCCTCCACGATCGCCGCGGCGTTCGAGCTGGGCCGCCGCGCGGCGATCGAGGAGGGCGGCGCGCACGCCACCGTCACCAGCCCGCAGGACATCGCGCGGCTGCTGCACGCAGAGATGGAGCTGCTGCAGCAGGAGGAGCTGCGCCTGCTGATCCTCGACACCAAGCACCACGTGCTCGCCGCGCCGGTGCTGTACCGCGGCACGGTGAGCGCCGCCGGCGGCCGCGTGGCGGAGCTGTTCCGCGAGGCGGTGCGACTGAACGCAAGCAAGATCGCGCTGGCCCACAACCACCCCAGCGGCGACCCGGCGCCCAGCCCGGACGATGTGGTCTTCACGCGCGAGGCGGTGACCGCCGGCGAGCTGCTGGACGTGCCGGTGCTGGACCACCTGGTCTTCGGACACGGCCCGGGGCGCTGGACCTCGATGCGCGAGCGGCGCCTGGGGTTCGAGTAGTCCTCGCACACGGCGAACGAGGCGCCTGCCAGGGACGGTCCCGCGCCCGTGCTACGATCTCGCAACGCGGGGCGGGCGTAACCTGCGGGGTCTCATGAACTGGCTCGACCTGCTGATCGTGGGCGTCCTCGCGTGGACCACCTTCCGCGCCTTCACCACCGGCCTGATCCGCGAGGTCGTGACGCTGGTGGGCCTGATCGCCGGGATCGCGCTCTCCGGCGCGTTCTACGACGACCTCTCCGCGAACCTCGAGTTCGTGATCTCCGATTCGACCACGCGCAGCCTCGCGGCGTTTGCGGCCATCTTCATCGGCACGATGATCGCCGCGCAGGTGCTCAGCGCCGTCCTGCGGACGGCCTCGTCGCTGCTGCTGCTCGGGCCGCTGGATCGCATCGGCGGGGCGGCGTTCGGGCTGGTGAAGGGCCTGCTGCTGGTGCAGGTGCTGCTGGCCGCCGTGTCCGTCTTCCCGGCGCAGGCGACGGTGGCCCGGGCGGTGGCGGACTCGAAGATCGCCCCGGTGCTGCTGCGGTACAGCCCCGCGATCAGGTTCGGGCTGCCGCAGGAGTTCCAGGACCCGCTGGGACAGCTGCGGCGGCTGCAGTCGGGTGACCTGCCGGGCCTGATCCCCGCGACCCCGTCCCCGACCGCGAAGCCGTAGGCTCGCGGGGCCTCCGCCGGGGCGACGCACCCCTCGCCCGCCCGGTCGGGGCTCGCCGGGGGCCATCCCGGGGCCACGCGAACGGTCGACACCCCTGCACACGGCGATCCGGTACACTTCCGGTGTTCCCACCGATGTTCGACGCACGGGGCCGCCTCCAGCGGCCCCGGGGGATCGAGGGTACGGTGTCCGTTCAGCGGCGCGCGCTCGTCCTGAACCAGAACTTCGAACCGCTCAACGTGTGTTCGGTCCGCCGTGCCTTCGTGCTCGTCTTCCACGGCAAGGCGGAGGTGCTGGAGCAGGGTGAAGACCCGATCCTCGGCGCCAGTGACGAGTACCAGACGCCCTCCGTCATCCGGCTCCGTCACTTCGTCCGCCGCCCGTACCCCCGGCCCCGCCTGAGCCGCCGCGAGGTCTTCGCGCGCGACCAGGAGCGCTGCCAGTACTGCGGCCGCCGCGGCGGCGACCTGACGCTGGATCACGTCATGCCGAAGCATCGCGGCGGCGCGCACGCGTGGGAGAACCTGGTCACGGCGTGCCGCACGTGCAACCACCGGAAGGGGGGCCGCACGCCCCAGGAGGCGCGCATGGAGCTGCTGTCCGAGCCCCGGCGGCCCTCCACGCACCCGGCGGTGATGTTCGCACCCTATCTGGACCGATACCGCGAGTGGAGTCCCTTCGTCATGTCATGGACGAAGCTGGGAGCGAGCGCCAGCGCCGACCTCGGCGTCGCGGCCTCCTGATTCGAACGGCCGTCCGGGCTCGAGGCTACTCGAACAGCGGCTGGCAGGAGATGCAGTAGTTCGTCTCGCTGCCGGAGCGCACCTGCGAACGGATCTCGCTGCCGCAACGAGGACACGGCTGCCCGCCGCGGCGGTGCACCTTCAGGTGCTCCCGCCACTCCTCCTTCTTGCCCAGCCCCTCCGCCTGCACGGTGGCATCCACCACCTCGATGCTCTCGGCGATCACCGATCGCATGGCGGCGTACAGGCGCCGGAGATCGCCCTCGGTCATGGTGGCGCGCCGCCGATGCGGGTGGAGGCCCGCCGCCCACAGGATCTCGTCCGAGTACGCGTTGCCGATCCCCGCGATGAACTCCTGGTTCGCGAGCGTCGCCTTGATCTGGCCTCGGCGCGACTTGAGGCGCGCGAGGAACTCCTCCTCGCTCACGGCCAGCGCATCCGGGCCCAGCGTGGGCCACTGCGGGATCGCGGCGAGACCGTCCTGCGCGACGAGGTACCAGCGCCCCATGCGGCGCATGTCGGAGTACCGGAGTTCGTGGCCATCGTCGAAGCCGAGGATGACGCCCATGCGGCCGGTCCGCCTCGCCCCGGACTCCACCCAGTGAAAGCGCCCGGTGAGCATGGGGTTGATGACGAGCAGGCGGCCGTCATCCACGAAGAAGATCAGGAACTTGCCGAGGCGGTGGATCTCCTCGAAGCCGTGCCCCTCCAGGCTGGCGAGACCCTCGGCGGTGCGCACGAGCCACGGGATCGGCGCCTCGGTGCGGGTGACGGTGAGCCCGGCGAGCCGGGGCATCAGGTAGTGGCGGATCGCCTCGAGGTCGGGTATCTCGGGCACGGACGTGACCCCTTCCACCCGGAGCGGCGGGCGGGCGACCACCAGGCGCGGCTACGCACGCCTCCAGCGAGGATACGACCCCAGGACGCGCATCCACTGCGTGATCTGGCTCGCCTCCTTCAGCACGCCCGCGACCACCGGATCGCTGCGGTGACCCTGCACGTCGCAGAAGAAGACGTACGTCCCGAGCTGCCGCCGCGTGGGGCGCGACTCGATGCGCGTCAGGTTCAGGCCGTGGCCGGCGAACATCTGCAGCACCTCCACCAGCGACCCGGGGCGGTCGTGCGCGGTGGTGAAGGCGAGCGACGTCTTGTCGTCGCCGGTGGGCTGGGCGTCCTCGCGGGCGAGGACCACGAAGCGCGTCTCGTTGTCGCGCTCGTCGCCGATGTCCCGTGCGTAGATCGTGGCGCCGTACAGCTCGGCGGCGTACTCGCTGCCCACCGCCAGCGTGCCGGGCTCCCGCAGCGAGGCCTCCACGGCGCCGGCCGTGGAGAGCGCGGCCACGGGCTGCGCGTCCGGTGCGAGCTCCAGGATGCGCTGGCGGCACTGCGCGAGTCCCTGGGGGTGCGAGTAGACAACCCGGGCGGCGGCCGGGTTGATCCCCGGGGCGCCCACCAGGTGATGCTGGATCGCCAGCACCACCTCGCCGCAGATGCGCAGGTCGAACTCCGGGCTGATCAGCAGGTCCATCGTCTCGATGGAGACTGAGCCCTCGATCGAGTTTTCCATCGCGCAGACGGCGGCGTCCGCGCTGCCATCGCGCACGGCCTGGATCGCCGCAGAGACGGTGGCCACCGGCAGCAGCTCTGCGGTGGAGCTGAAGCGGCGCGCAGCGGCCTCGGTGTAGGTGCCGCTGGGGCCGAGGTGAGAGATGCGCACGCCTATGCCCCCTCGACCGGACCGGCGATCATCGACCGCACGGCCGCGTCGGATTCGCGCGGGATGACGGCAATGACCTCGTCGCCGACCTGCAGCACGCTGTCGCCGTCCGGGACGCGCGCGCCCTGCTTGCCGATGATCACGGAGACGAGCACCTCCGGCGGGAACTGGAGGTCGCGCAGCGCGCGTCCCGCCGCGGGCGATCCCTGCTGCACGCGGATGTCCACGACGTGCAGCCGCGAGCCTTCCAGCGCCATCAACGGGATGATCGTATGCTCGGGGAGCGTCGCCTCGATCTGCGCCATCACGGCCCCGGACGCGGAGACGATGGAGTCCACGCCCAGCCGCAGGAAGAGCGCCTCGTTGCGCGGGTCGTTCACGCGGGCGATCGTCCGCTTCACGTTGAACCAGTGCTTCGAGACCTGGCACGCCACGAGGTTGGCGCCGTCGTCCGCGGTCAGGGCGATGATCAGGTCCGCGCGGCCGGCGCCGACGCCATCGAGGAAGGCGATCTCGCTCCCGTCGCCATGCACCACCATCTCGCCGAGCTCGGCGCGGAGCTGTGCCGCGCGCGCGCTGTTCACCTCGACGATCGTGACCTCGTGGTCGGGCATCTGCTGGAGTTCGAGCGCGAGGCCGTGACCCACCGAGCCACCGCCGACGACGATGATGTACACCGCTACTCCCCCTGGAAGATGGCGTCGTGCGCCAGCGTGACGCCGACCTTCGTCGGGCTGAACGTGTGGATGCCGAGTCGCGCGAACATCTCGCTGCGCAGCGGATCCTTCACACGCGTGACCACGGTCTTCACCCCGTAGATCTCCTTCGCCTTCTGCGAGGCGAGGATGTTGCGATTGTCGCCGGACGCCAGGGCGATGAAGCAGTCCGTCTCGGCGATCCCGGCGTCGATGAGCATGCGGTCATCGGTGCCGGAGCCCACCAGTCGCCGCCCGGCGAAGTTGGGCAGCAGCCGGCGGAATGCGAAGGCGTCCGTGTCCAGGACGGTCACCTCGTGACCCTCGTCGGTCAGCCGGGTCGCCAGGCCGGCGCCCACGCGTCCGCAGCCCATGATCAGGATGCGCATCAGTCGCACCTCTCTCGCGGTCGCAGCATGTCCCGCCCCGCGGCTAGCGCGCCATGTCGGGCGCGGGATAGCGGATCAGCCACACCTGGGTAGGTGCGTGCTCCAGCACGTAGAACGGCAGCCGCCCCAGCGTGAACTGTCCGAGTGGACGATGGTATTCGACACCCAGCACGATGGCATCCACACCCCGGTCGACCGCCTCGTCGACCACCGCGTGGCCCGCCTGCCGGGCCTGAATCAGGTCCGCCTGCACCGTCACCCCGTGTTCGGAGGCGATGCGCTCCGCCCGCGCGAGGATGTTCTCGCCGCGCTCCACCTCTTCGCCCAGCTCGGCGTCCAGCGCCACCGACCGGGGCACCTCGATGACGTACAGGACTCCGACCCGCGCACGCGTGCGCTTTGCCAGGTCGCAGGCGGTGCCCAGGGCGTTGTAGGCGGCGTCGCTGCCGTCCACGGCGACCAGGTAGCTGCGGACATCTTCAGTGTGGGGCATCGGGGACGACACTCTCTGCGCGTTCGCGGGACGTCTGGTGCTATCGCTGCCGATGCTCGGCGTCGTGGCTCGCGGCGAGCCTGAGCCGCACCGCCGCGTTCAACGCCAGCACGATGCCGATCGCGCTGTACATGCTCACGGGCCGTCCAAACGCGGCCGCGATCGCGAACGCCCCGGCTGAGCCGAGGATTGACAGCGCGCCAACCGCCAGGCTTCCTCGCTGCATCGCATCCTCGCGGCCTGCTCGACGTGTGGCCCCACGTGGCCGGCACGACGCCCAACATGCCAGAGTGTGGACTCGCGCCGGGCACCGGTCCAGCGGCGGAGCGGCTTCATCCCCGTTCCAGGGCGGGCCCTTCGCGGGATGGGCTGATCAGGTGAGTGAGCAGTTCCGCAGCCATTCCGGCGGGTGCCCGCGCATCTCCGTCCCGGCGACCCCGCGGGGCTACCCCCGGGCCGCAGGAGGGGGCAGCCGTCGGAGAGGACTGGCGTACAATGGAGGGACGCTGGACCGACAGGCCTCAAGCGGGCAGCCGCATCTCCGCATCCACGCGACCCGGGAGCACCATGACCAACAACGGCAACACCAACGGCACCTCAGCACACGCCTCGGACACGGCGACGTGGACGGTCAAGGCGGGGCTGGCACAGATGCTGAAGGGCGGCGTGATCATGGACGTGGTCACCCCGGAGCACGCCGAGGTGGCGCAGGAGGCGGGCGCGTGCGCGGTGATGGCGCTGGAGCGCGTCCCCTCGGACATCCGCGCGGCGGGCGGCGTCGCGCGCATGAGCCACGTGAAGATGATCAAGGAGATCCAGGCGACGGTCTCCATCCCGGTCATGGCCAAGGCGCGCATCGGCCACTTCGTGGAGGCGCAGATCCTCGAGGCGATCGGCGTCGACTACGTCGACGAGTCCGAGGTGCTCACGCCCGCTGACGACGTGCACCACATCGACAAGCACAACTTCAAGGTTCCGTTCGTCTGCGGCTGCCGCAACCTGGGCGAGGCGCTCCGGCGCATCTCCGAGGGTGCGGCGATGATCCGCACGAAGGGCGAGGCGGGGACCGGCGACATCGTGGAGGCCGTGCGCCACATGCGCTCGCTCTGGTCCGACATCCGCCGCATCCAGGGGATGCGCGAGGATGAGCTGTACGTGGTGGCGAAGGACCTGCAGGTGCCGATCGACCTCGTGCGCGAGGTGCGCCGCCTGGGCAAGCTGCCCGTGGTGAACTTCTCGGCGGGTGGCGTGGCCAGCCCGGCGGACGCCGCGCTGATGATGCAGCTGGGCGCGGAGGGCGTCTTCGTGGGCTCGGGCATCTTCAAGTCCGGCGAGCACATCGAGGACCGCAAGCAGCGCCTGGCCGCGCAGCGCGCCATGGCCACCTCGATCGTGAAGGCGGTGACGCACTTCAACGACCCGCACATCCTGGCGGAGGTGTCCATGGACATCCCCGACTCCATGCGCGGCCAGTCGGTGGCCTCTATGCCCGCGGCAGAGCTGCTGGCCGGGCGAGGAAACTAGCGCACCGAACATGACGCCCGCCAACCCCGTCACCCGGGCGCGCAGCGCCCTCATCGGCGTTCTGGCGCTGCAGGGCGACTTTGCCGAGCACATCGCCGCGCTCCGCGCCTGCGGCGTGGAGGGCATCGGCGCGATCGAGGTGCGGACGCTGGATCAGCTGCTGTCCGTGGACGGGTTGATCATCCCCGGTGGCGAGAGCACCACGATCGCGCGGCTGCTGATCGCCTTCGACCTGATGGAGCCGCTGCGCTCGCGCATCCGCGAGGGACTCCCGGTCTGGGGCACCTGCGCCGGGGCGATCATGCTCGCCAGCGAGGTCACGAACCTGGACCGCCCCCCGATCGCGGCGATGGATATCACCGTGGAGCGCAACGCATTCGGTCGCCAGGTCGATTCATTTGAAGAGGACCTGGAGATCACCGGGATGGACGGTCCGCCGTTGCGCGCCGTGTTCATCCGCGCCCCCGTGATCACGCGCGCCGGGCCGGGCGTGGAGGTGCTGAGCCGGCTGGACGACGGCCGCATCGTCGCGGCGCGGCAGGGGCGGCTGCTGGCGACCGCGTTCCACCCGGAGCTGACGCCGGACCACCGGATGCACGCGCTCTTCGCGCGGCTGGTGCTGGACCAGGCAGCGGTGGGGTCCACCTGACATGAACGCGACGCGCGCACCGCGCCCCACCGACCTCGTCGCGCTCGTCACCTTCGACGAGGAAGTGCGCGAGAACCTGGCGGTGACGCGCGCGCGCCTGCCGCTGCGCAAGGCGGCACCGACGCCGCTGGCGGCCGCGATCGAGCAGTGGCTGCACCTGGGGCGGCGCACGTGGGTGAGCGTGGCGGGCCGCCAGATCCGCGGCATCGCCACCGCGCGCGAGCTGACGGCGAAGCACGCCTGGGAGATCGACACGCTGATCGAGGCGGACGACCGCCACGACCGCGACGTGCTGCACGACCTCCTGCGCCAGATGGTGGTCTCCGCGCAGGATGCGGAGGTCACGCACCTGCTGCTCCGCACGCCGGAGGGCAGCCCCGCGGCGGAGGTAGCCCCCCGCGCCGGGTTCTCGCTGGTGCAGGGCGAGCGGCTCTGGGGCGGCCGCCTCGTGCCGCGGACCACGGACACCGGCGGCGTCCGCGCGTGGACGGAGGCGGACACGTTCGCCTCGTTCCAGGTGTACTGCCGCGCGACGCCGGTGGCGGCCCGGCAATCGATGGCGATGACCGTGGACGAGTGGAACGCGATCCGCGATCGCCACTGGCAGGAGCGCGGCGACGGCGCGCTCGTGGTGGAGCACCAGGGGCGCGTGGTGGGCACCGCCCGCTACGCGCGGGGCACCGGCCAGTTCACGCTGGTCACGGAGCCGGGCGCGCACGCCACGGCCGATGCGCTGGTGACGGCGATCGCTCAGCGGCTGGGCGACGCCGAGCGCCACATGACGCTCGTCGCCGCATGGGGGACGAACGAGGACGCGGCGCTGCGACGCGCGGGGCTCTCCGTGGAACCGGAGGCCTACGCGCTGTTCTGCAAGCGGCTCCTGCGTCCGGTGCGGGAGGAATCGTATGCGCGTGCCGGCATCCCCATCACCGGGGGGTAACACCGGGCGCGCAGGGTGGCTGTTCGATGCAGCCGCGGAGGAGGTCTGGCCAGCCGAATGAACACCATGCGCGATGACATGACCGGCGACGTCCCCGGAGACCGCGGCTCGGGTAACGGCGCATACGGGCGCCTCGATGGTCCCGGCGACGAGCTTGAGCACGGGCACGACGAGGCGTTGGACGATGAGTTCAACGACGAGTTCAACGACGACTTCGACGCGGATATTGACGACGAGTTCGAAGATGAGGGCGATGAGGACGACGAGGACGCGAGCGCGGGAGGCGGCGAGCGAGCGCGCCAGCGGCGGATCGCGGCGACCGCGGAACTCTCCGCGGAGGAACGCTACGAGATCGAGTTGCTCGTCGGGATCATGCCGCCGCGCATCGCGGAGGCCGTCCGCGCCGAGGGACTGGCGGGGATCATCGAGATCGTGCTGGACCTCGGACGCATCCCGACCGCGCGCTACGGCACGGGTGACGTCACGCTCTCCGATCAGGAGGTGACGGAGCAGGAGCTCACGCAGGTCGTCGCGCAGGTGTCGGAGTTCGGCGAGGACAACCGCGCCGGGATCCCGCGCACGCTGCACCGCATCTCCGCGATCCGCAACCGCCGGGGGCACATCGTCGGCCTGACGTGCCGCGTCGGCCGGTCCGTGTCCGGGTCGGGCGGCATCATGCGCGACCTGATCGAGAGCGGGAAGAGCATCCTGCTCCTCGGGCGTCCGGGCGTCGGCAAGACGACTATGCTGCGTGACGTGGCGCGGATGCTCGCGGACGAGCTGGGCAAGCGCGTGGTGATCGTCGACACCTCGAACGAGATCGGCGGCGACGGCGACATCCCCCACCACGGCATCGGGAACGCTCGCCGGATGCAGGTGCGGACGCCCCACCTGCAGCACGAGGTGATGATCGAGGCGGTGGAGAACCACACGCCCGAGGTCATCGTGATCGACGAGATCGGC
>JBAYVN010000061.1:0-14280 GCA_041674525.1 Dehalococcoidia bacterium
CCGAGGCTCAGGTCTGCCGGCTGATGACGCTGCGCAGCATGTCGATCGTGGAGCACGAGGGGAAGTTCACGTACGAGGGCAGCGCCGAGAAGGTGTGGGCTCCCGAGCACGGTGTGAAGGTCACGGAGACCATCGCGCAGCTCCTCGGACCGTACGCGCAGCTGCTCAATGGCGCCGAGGACGCCATCGAGAGCGGCCTGTACGCGCACAACGTGATGGGCGCGTTCCAGTCCGGGATCAACCACGGCAGCACGCAGATCATGCGTGACCAGGTGGCGCTGCGAGGCCTCGGGCTGCCGCGCAGCCGGTAGCCCGGAGACCCGGTAGCCCGGAGACAACGCCTCGTCCCGCCCCATCCCGGGACGATGCAGGCGAGGACCGGAGCGAGACGCATGCGCTTCTGCGCACGCATCGCTCCGGTCCTCGGTCGTTTAGGACGTCGCCTCGATCGCGCGGTGGAGCGCCTGGATGTCGAGCTTCTTCATCTGGAGCATCGCCTCGAACGCGCGCTCGGACTTCGCCCGGTCGGGGTCGTTCAGCAGTTCCTGCAGCGCCCGCGGGACCACCTGCCACGAGACGCCGAACCGGTCCTTCAGCCAGCCGCACTGCTGTGCGCCGGGGTCGCCACCCTCGGACAGCCGATCCCAGTAGTAGTCCACCTCAGCCTGATCCGCGCAATCGACCTCGAGTGACAGCGCCTCGTTGAAGGTGAAGTTGGGCCCGCCGTTCAGTGCGACGAGCGGTTGCCCGTTCAACTCGAACTCCACGGTCATGACCGACCCCGGCGGTTTGCCGTGGATCTCGCGCCCGGCATCGGGATACCGCGCGATCGCTCCCAGCCGGGAATCGCGGAAGATGCCGGTGTAGAAGCGCGCGGCCTCCTCGGCCTGCGTATCGAACCAGAGGTTCAAACGGATCTTGCCCATCGTTCCTTCCTTCCTTCCTTCGCATCAGCGCCGGCCCTGAGGACGACCGGCGCACGCCTGCAAACACGCGTCAGGAGCACGGTGCGTCAGCGCGGGTGGCGAGGCCACGGCAACCGGATCGGCAGGCCGAGCGCAAAGTGCTGATCGAGGAGGCTGCCCCCGGCGAAGCGCTCCGAGCGCATGACCGTGACGAACGCGCCCGGCACCAGCCCGTGCAGCGTCCGCATGAGCCGCGGCACCGAACGCCGGTGCACCAGCGTGAACGCCACCTCCACTGACCCCGATCGTCCCGCGCCGGGCAGCCGCGTCACCCGGTAGCCCAGCTCTCTCAGCAGCGCGGAGGCCTCGCGCGTCGCGTCGATGTTGACGATCAGCACGATGCGGTAGCCCAGGGCGAGCGCCTCCTCCACACGGGCGCCGACGATGATCCCGATGGAGAAGCCCGCGGCGTACCCGGCGATCGCCAGCGGATTGGTCAGGTGTCCCACCACGAGGCCCATGGCCACCACGCCGAACGTGATCTCCAGGAAGCCGACGATGGCCCCCCGCGTGCTCATGCCCGATACGACGAAGATCGTGCGCACCGTGCTCAGCGTCAGCTCGATGATCTTCGCCAGCAGGATCAGCGCGGGAATGCCGAACTCCGGCGGCACGCTCACTCCCGCGCCCCGCGTCCGATCCCCGTGTCCACCCGGGCCGGCTAGGCCACGACCGCGGCGGCACGGGGGAGCGCCATGCTCTCCACGATCGAGTAGACGCGTCGCGTCCCGATCGCGGCGCGCTCCCACGTGAAGGCCGCGGCCCGCCGGGAGCCAGCGGCACGCAGGGCGTCCGCGCGCTCCGGGCTGTCGAGCAGCTGGCGAATCGCCGATGCCAGTTGTTCGGGGACCCGCGGGGACACCACGATCCCGGCATCTGCCACGATCTCCGGGAGCGAGCCGGCGCTGGAGACGATCACCGGCGAGCCGCACGCCATGGCCTCCACCGCCGGGAACCCGAAGCCCTCGTAGAGCGACGGGAGCACTGTGCATGCGGCTCCGGAGTAGTACGCGGGAAGCGCGTCATCGTGCACGCGGTCGACGATGACGAAGGAGTCGCCCAGCCGGTGCTCCTGGACGAGGCGCTCCGTCACCGCGCGGAAGTCCGACTCGGTGCCGCCCGCGGCTCCGACCTTCACCAGGCGCAGATCCGGGTAGCGCCCGGAGGCCTTGAGCAGGGCGAACGCCTCGAACAGTCCGCCGAGGTTCTTTCGCGGGTGCTCAGAGCCCACGTACAGGACGTACGGGAAGTCGAAGGGGCGCGCCTCGGTCCGGTGGAAGCGGCGGCGATCCACACCCTCGTACACCACGTGCACGCGAGACTCCGGGACGCCGAGGTGCTCGACGATATCGGCCTTCGTGGTGTTGGACACGGCGATGATCGCATCCGCGCGCCGGATGCCGGCGTAGTCGAGCGCGAGGTGGATGCGGTCGCTGAGGTTCGGGCGGTGAATGAACGGCCGCCGTCGCTGCAGATCGAAGTAGCGGATCAGATCATGCACCGTCACGATGTACGGGACGCGCATGAACAGGCCATATCGCGCCAGGTGGTGGTTCGGGAAGTGCAGCGCCTCTCCCAGCCGCCTGAGCCGCCGCACGAAGCCGGCGTCGCTCCGCAGGGAGCGGAGGAGATCCAGGCTCGCCAGCGGCCGGTTGAACTCCCCTTCCACCCGCCGCGACTCATCGGTCGCGAGGACCGGGATCTCGGGGAGGCGCACGGCAAGCTCGCTGGCGTATTGATCCATCGAGCCTCGCCCAACCGTGGTGACCAGGATCATGGTGAGTGCCCTCCATCGCCGGCGCTGCGCCGAAACATCGAAATCAGGCGCCGCCGGCATGGTGGCCGGCGGCGCCTGCTGCTCGAGCGAAGTCCCTCGCTAGCCGGCGCGCCGAGGCTGCCCCGGCTCGTCCGGCTGCTGATCTTCGCGCCGGCCCGCGCGGTCGCCCTGGTCCATCCGGGGGCGCATCTCCGCCTGTTGCTCCCGGTCGTTCATGTCCGGGTCGTCGGTTTCCGGATCCCCGATCTGAGGCAGCGGATCCTGGATGTCCCGCTCGCGCTGGTCGTCCGGCTCACGGCGTTCATCGCGGTCGCGTCGGTCCGTCATCACTCGCTCCTGTCGGTGGGCCGTCGCTCCGAGGCACTGGCCCGTACATGGCCCTGCGTGTCCGAGCCTTGCTGAGGATGCCGTCGGCGCGCTCGCCCTCGGGTATCCCGCGGCGGCGGACTCGTTGCAGACGGCTTGCGCGAAGGCCGAGGGGCAGTGCACCGGTCGAGTGAGCGATGGGGGATCGGCGCTGCCGCTACTCGCCCCCGAGTTCGCGGAGCGGCGCGGGGAGCTCCGCCGAAGTCCATGACACACGCACGATCGAGCCTCCCGGCTCGATCTCCTGGACGACGATGGGATACTGCTCGTTCGCCGATTCAATGAGCAGGAAGGCCCGCTCGCCGGGCACGAGTTGCGGCCCGTCCGCCGGCACGAACGACTCGAGCTGTGCGAGGAAGCGCGGCTCGCCGGCACGTGAATCTGGCTCGCCCTGCAACATGAGGTGGCCGCGACCGCGCAGCCGCTGCTCATCCACATCGAGGATCTGCACCCAGCCAGCATCGCCTCGGGCCACCTGTACCGGGTCGTGCACATCGCGGGTCCTTTGGTCGGCGCGCGCCGCCCTGCCGATGATGCTCCGCGCGAAGACGCGCACGGCCCTTGCGATCGCAAATCGCGTGTGGGGCTCCACCTGGACGCTGTCGGATATGACGCTGTCGGAAATGAGGACCACCACGTGGGCCTCCTCCCAGTTCCTCGTTCAGCCGCTCAGGACCACAGGTTGCCGTCCGGGGCCTCGCAGAATCGTTGCATTCCGTCCGCTCGGCGTCGTGAATTCATCCTTCCCACGCGCGAGGTCGCCAGCGCGCGCGTGAAAGCGCGACGGAGGCTCGCCTGCGGGTGTCGTCGGGGCGACGTGATCCGGCTTTCGGCGTGCCTGTTCAGGGAGGCGCGCGAGTCCTCGGCACCAGCGTCTGCGGAGTCTCCGGACCCGGGGCATCGTGTCCTGGAACCGGAGCCTGCCTCGCCTCGCGCGGGCTCGCGTCGATCCGCTGCCGCGATCGCCGCGTTTTTGTTGCGGTTTCTATACCTTCGGGCAAGCGACGCGCGGCGTCCGGTGCTAGGGTGACGCACCAAGGCAACCCTTTCGCTGTCGAAAGCAGCACCCGTGACGGCTGCGGAACTTCTGCACTCAGCTTCCGACGCTGCGTTCTTCGTGATCTTCGCGATCGTGCTTGCTCGCGCGCTTCGGCACCCCGAGCCCGCCGTGATCGACACGGTGGTCTTCTTCGGCGCGGTCGTGTTTCTCGTGGCCACCGGCGTGGCACAGCTGTTCGTGACGCCGCAGGGACAGGGGGCGATCGTGCTCAGCGTCGTGCGGGGCACCGTGGCGCTCTCACTGCCCTACCTGCTGTTGCGCCTCGTCGATGACTTCGCGCTCGTCCCACTGGTGGTGAGGTCGCTCGCGATCGCGGGCGGGGTGATGGGCATCGCCTCCCTGGTGGTGTTCCCGCCGCCGTACTCAGTTCCGCACGTCCTGCTGCTCGTCGCCTACTTCGTCGTGCTGCAGAGCTACAACACGGTGCGTTTCATCGGGGCCGTCGGAGCGCACGTGGGCGTGACGCGCGCGCGCATGCGGGCGGCCGCGTGGGGGAGCGGCTGTCTCGCGCTGGCGCTGCTGTTCGCGGGCGCGGCGGCGGCTGCTCCGGCATGGCAGGGGCTGTGGACGAACCTGGTTGCGGTGGGGGGGGCCGGGTGCGGCCTGGGCTACTTTCTGGCGTTCGCGCCGCCGCGTTCGTTCCTGCGGTACTGGGAAGCTCCGGCGATCCGCGACTTCCTGGCGAGCATGGTGCGCCTCCCCGCGCAGGACCCCATTCTCCGCATCGAGGAGGTCGTGGAGCGCGCCACGGCCGCGGCCATGGGCGCACCGAATGTGCTGATGATGCTGTGGGACGAGGAGCGGCAGCGCCTGGTGGCGCCTCGCCTCGCCGAGGACGACGCGCAGCGAGCGCCGCAACCCGAGTTGACCGTGGCGTCCCGGGTGTTCCGGGACCGCCGCCCGCTGGCGGTGCTCGACACGATCGCGAGCGATCCCGCCAACGCCGAGGTCTACCGGCGACTCGGCGCCACCGCCGTGCTGGCAGCCCCGATCATGGTGGACTCCGGCGACCGGTGCTACGGCGTGCTGTCCGCGTTTGCCGACCGTGCATCCGTCTTCTCGGCCGACGAACTCCCGCTGCTCTCGCTGCTGGCGCGCCACCTGGGCGGGTTCCTGCAGCGGCGCGAGTTCGTGATGAACATGCGTGACCTGGAAGCCCGCGAGACCGCGACGCGCATGAAGGACGAGTTCCTTTCCGCGGCCGCGCACGACCTGCGCACGCCGCTGACGGTGGTGCTGGGCCTGGCGCAGCTCCTGCAGCGCCACCTCCGCACGCGCCCGGAGGCCATCGAGGCCAACCTGGAGGAAGCCGAGCGGCTCACGGAGGCTGCGCAGCGCATGTGGCGCATGACGGACGAGGTGCTGGACGCCTCGCGATTGGAGGCGGGCGAATTCACCGGCGAGCGCCGGCGCACCGATCTCGTTGTGCTGGCGCGGGACGTGGTGTCCACCATCCCGTCGCCACGCCACCGGCTGGAGGTGGACGGCGTCCGCGTTGAGGCGGAGGTGGATGCGGACGCGATGCGCCACGTGTTCCAGAACCTGGTGGACAACGCGGTGAAGTTCAGCCCGGCGGGCGGGGAGGTCCGCGTCGCGCTGCGAAGCGTCGCGGATGAGGTAGAGGTCCGCGTCACCGACCGGGGCATCGGGGTGCCGCCACACGACCTCCAGCACCTGTTCGATCGCTTCTACCGAGGCGGGGAGGTGGGGCGTCGAGGGTTCGGAGGCATGGGGATCGGGCTCTTCCTGTGCAAGCGCATCGTGGAGGAGCATGGCGGGCGCATCTGGGCGGAGAGCCGCCTGGGGACCGGCAGCGAGTTCGTCCTGCGCCTACCGACGGGCGTCACCGACAACGGCGGTGCCGCGGGATGACGGGCGAGCGCATCCTGGTCGTTGAAGATGAGCCCGCGATCCTCAACCTGGTCCGCGAGGTGCTCGCCGAGGAGGGCTACGAGGTCACCCACGCGACCAACGGTGCCGATGCTCTGCAGGCGATCGCCGTGGGAGCAACCTTCGATCTAGTGGTGCTCGACATGTGGATGCCGGTCGTGAACGGGTGGCAGTTCGCGGCCGCGCTCACGGAGCGCGGCCTGCGCGTGCCGCTGCTGGTGATGACGGCCGCCAGCTCGCATGCCCCCGCCTACGCGCGCGACATCGGCGCGATCGGGTTCATCGGCAAGCCGTTCGACGTGGACCAGCTCGTGCTCGCGGTGCGGAACGCGGTCGAGGCCGACGGTCACGTCGACGGCCTCGACCGGCCGTCCGCCGACCGCGGCGGCCCCGACCCGGATTTCGGCGCAGCGCCCGCGTAGACAGCCGGCCGGGCGCTACGCCGGGCGCTGGTTCCCGGCGCTCCCCCGCTGCGCCACGTGGCGGATGGTGATGCTCGGGCGGCGTTCGAGGACGATGCTGCTGGCGGACTTCAGCACCGCCGCGACGCGATCCTCGACGCTTGCCGTCACCACCGAGACGTCGGCATCCGGAGACACCATCAGGTCGACCTGCACCGCCGTGGTGCGCGAGCGGGCGGACCGGGTGGTGACGTTCACGGATTCCACGTCCTTCACGCCCTGGATCGCGGTGCGCAGCGTGCGCTCGATCACGCGTGCCGGCACGCGTACGGGCTGCTGCTCGTTCAGCCACAGGGTGATGGAGCGCGGGGCCATGAAGACGGCGATGACGCCGGGAATCAGCACCAGCGCTGCCACCGCCGCAGCGACGATGACGACGACGCTGCGCGCCGCGGGCGTGCCCTCGAGCGCGATGCGCAGGCTGAGCGTGTCGGGGTTGCCGGCCGTCCACGTCCCGCCCATCCACGCTGCGAGCCCGACGGCGACCGCGAGCATGCTGCAGGCGATAGCGACGACCAGCAGCGCCCCTCGGGTAAACCAGGTCATGGTGGTGTCCTTCCGCGGCGGTTCTGCGGCGGGGGATCTGCTCGTCTCGTCGCTCTCCGCACCCGCTGGTGTAGCGGCCGCGTCGCGTCGAAGGCGCGCTCGCGAGGGGCTCGGCGTTGCAGACGCGTAGAGATGCCCGGTTTCCGGTTTCGGCGGCGATTCGTGACCCACAGCACAATCGGTTGCAACGAAACCGCAATGCAAAGCCGCATGTTTGGTGGTCTCATGGTTCGCGCCGGACACACGATCAGGTGTCGCGTGAGGGGGCCCGGCGGGCAAACGCGGCAGGCATGCGTCGCGTTTCGATTTGCGGGGGGCACATGTACGGCACCGAACAGTTGGTACTCGCGATCGACGATGAACCCGGCATCCTGAAGATCATCAAGATGGAGTTGACCGAGCGCGGCTTCCGCGTGCTCACGGCCTCAGATGGACAGGCCGGTCTCCAGCTCGCCGAGAAGCACCGGCCGGATCTCGTGTTGCTCGACATCATCATGCCCGAGATGTCGGGCATCGAGGTACTGCGCGAGTTGCGCGAGCGGTCGAGCGTTCCCGTGATCATGCTATCGGCCCGGCGGGGCGAGGCGGACAAGGTCCGCGGCCTGGAGCTGGGCGCGGACGACTACCTCGGCAAGCCATTCAGCCTCGATGAGCTGGGTGCGCGGGTGCGCGCGATCCTGCGGCGCACGTCGCCCACGCCCGCCGCGGGCGCGGTGGTGACAGCGGGCGATGTGGAGATCGATCTTGAGAGCCGCATCGTGCGGCGCGGCGAGGAGATCGTGAACCTTACGCGCACCGAGTGGAACCTGCTCCAGTGCCTCGCATCCAACCCGGACAAGGTGATGCTGAGCGCGGAGCTGTTGGGCAAGGTGTGGGGCCCGGAGTACGTGGGCGATTTGCAGTATCTCCGCGTCTGGATCTCCAGGCTGCGCACGAAGCTCGGCTCGAACACCTCGGGGCGGAACATCCTGCGGACGTTCCCGGGGATCGGTTACATGCTCAGCACGCAGCAGTCCGTCGCCCCCTCGGACGAAGGGACGAATGGGCACGCGCCAGCGCTCGGAAGCGATCCCGAGAGCGATCCCGGGAGCGCGGACGCGAGCGAAGACGCGAGCGACGAAGCGAGCCACGAAGCGACGAACGCGGACCGCGTGCGGCGCGCGTAGCGCCGCACGCCGGGAACGCTCGGCGCCCCGTCGGAGCGACCGATCAGAGGACGGGAAGCGCGCGGCCGCCCTCATTCTCGAAGCGCTCGATGTCGAGCTCGAGCTCGGTTTCGTCCCTCGTCTCGCGACTGCGGCGCCGCGCGCGCATCGCGGCCCACGCCGCCCCGAGCCCGCCCAGCACCAAAGCAGCCATCATCAGGCCGCGGCGTGATCGCTTCGCTGTCTTCACCGTTGCACCTCCCCCTGATCGATCGGCTCCTGTGCCAACAGGGATGACGCTATCGTGCCGCGCGCGGAGGGTCCGGGGCGTCAGGTTCGCCTTGCGTCCATCCTCGTTGCATCGTCGTTGCGATGTCGTGCGGCAGGGTTATCGCCGGGCCTCGTCGCGCGTGCGTGCGTCGCGCGCGAAGCGTCCGGTGATGCCGGGGAACGCGCGTGCGGATCGCCCGACGCCCCGGGAGTCCTCGCCCCACAGCGCGTCCACGACCAGCGTGAGGACGAGCTGGATCGCGAAGGGCCCCACGGCCACCAGCGCGGCGCCGAGGAGCACGCGCACGGGCAGCGGGAGCGCGGCACGCTCCGCGATGATCACGAAGGCAACTCCGGTGATGAATGGCAGCGCGTTCCGGACGTAGTACACGCCGAATGATCGCATCGCCTGATCCCTCCTGCGTCCCGTTGCGGCCGTCGCGCGACGACGCGACAGCGAGGGCAGCACCCCCATTGTCGACCCCCATTGTCGCAACGCAGGAAAGGGCCGGTTGGTTCGGGCGTGCGACCGATCGTGGGCGAGGGGCTAGCGGCGGTCCAGCACCTCGCGCACCTTGCGGGTGAGGGCGCCCTCGGCGAAGGGCTTCTGCACGAGGTCGATGTCCGTTCCGACCCCCGAGTCGGCGAGGGCGTCCGCCGGATAGCCGGAGACGAACACGCAGCGCAGGGCGGGGCGTACGCGGTGCACGCTGCGCAGCAGCTGCGGGCCGCTCATCTCGGGCATCACGACATCCGTCACGAGGAGATCGATCATCCCGGCGTAGTCCGTCGCCACGCGCAGCGCTTCGCGGGGGTTGTCGCAGGCGAGCACGTCCAGTCCCATCTGCTCGAGCATCCTTCTGGTCACGGCCAGGAGGACCGCCTCGTCCTCGACCAGGAGCACGGTCTCGGTCCTCGTCTCGGGGACGGCTGGCGCGGGGGCGTCCTCGTCCCCTGCGCGGGCGCCCCCGACGCACGGGAGGTGCACGCCCACTGCAGTGCCCACGCCGGGCGCGCTGCGGATGTCCACGAAGCCTGCGTTCTGATGCGCGATTCCCTGCACCGTGGCCAGGCCGAGCCCCGTGCCGCGCCCCGGGCCCTTGGTGCTGAAGAAGGGCTCGAAGGCGCGCGCGGCTGTGGCGGCATCCATCCCCACGCCGTCGTCGCCCACCTCGAGGATCACGAACGGGCCCGGTGCGACGCCACTGCGATGCGCCACACCGGCGGCGTCCAGCTCCACGTGGCGCGTGGTGATCGTGATCGTGCCGTTGCCCGGGATCGCGTCACGCGCGTTGACCACCAGGTTCATCAGCAGCTGATCGATCTGCCCCGGATCCATGCGGATCCGGCATGCCCGCGTGTCCGGCCTCCAGACCAGGCTGATCCGCTCGGGGATGAGACGTCCCAGCAGGTGCGGGGTCGTCCCGAGCGTCTCGTTGAGGTCCTGCACGATCGGCGCAATCGGCTGCTTCCCGGCGAAGCCCAGCAGTTGCCGTGTCATGTCGGCGGCGCGCTCCGCGGCGGTTCGGATCACCTCGAAGTCCGAGCGCACCGGCGCGGATGCCGGGAGCCCGGTCACGGCGAGATCCGCGGTCCCCATGATGATCGCGAGCTTGTTGTTGAAGTCATGCGCGATGCCCGCGGCCAGCTGCCCCACCGCCTCCAGCCGCTGCGCCGCCTCGTGCTGCTCCTCGATGCTCTTGCGCTCCGTGACGTCCTCGGCGACGCCGACCAGGCGGTAGGCATGACCGGACGGGTCCGTCACCGGATGGCCCGTGTAGTGAATCCAGCGCACCGCCCGATCCGGGTGCACGATCCGGAACTCGAGTTCGACCGACGGCCCCGCGGCGATCGCCGCGCGGACCCCATCGCGATCGTCGGGGTGGAGCGCGTCCATCCACGCGTCTGTGCGCTCATAGATCGCCGCCAGCGGGCGCCCCCAGATCCGCTCGTACGCCGCGCTGGCGAAGAGCAGGCGATCGTGATCGAGGTCGACCAGGAACACGAAGTCGTTCGTGTTCTCCACGAGCTGCCGCAGGCGCTCCTCGCTCTCGCGCACGGCGTTCGCCGCCTGCACGCGCTCCACGATGTCCCACGCGAGATCGGCGAGGGCCGAGATCAGCTCGATGTCCCCCTCGGTGTAGTCGGAGGGCTTGTTGCCGACACCGAGGATCGCGCGAATGCGATTGTTGCGGATCACGGGCACGGCCAGCTCGCGCACCACCTCCGCGTGGCCCGGCGGGAGTCCCCGGCGATGCGGCAGATCAGCGTAGCTGTTGTGCACCACGGGGCGCCCCTCGCGGACGCAATCCACCCACACGCCGGCCTCCGAGATCGGGTAGTGCATGCCCGATCGTTCGATCCGGCAGAACACCGAGGTGGTCCGGGCCGACCACGTGGAGAGCGTGAGGTGTTCCTGATCATCCTCGACGAAGTGCAGGAAGCTGATCTGGCTGCCTGACAGCGACTCCGCCTCTTCCAGCGTCCTGCCGAGGAGTTGCTCCACGGTGTGCTTGGCCGAGAACTCCAGCAGCCGCAGGCGCGCCGCGTTCAGGTGCTCCACGTCTCGTTGATCCGTGAGGTCCCGGGTGAGAACCCCCGTGCCGAGCCTCGTGCCCGTCTCGTCGCGTACGGCGAAGGTTGAGACGGAGACGGGCACGCGGCGCCCGTCCTTCGCCACGCGGACCGTCTCGTAGTCATCCACGAACTCCCCGGCGTCCGCGCCGTCCAGCAGCCGGTCGATCTCCGGGCGGAGCTCGAGCGGAACGATGACGTCCGGGCGCTGTCCGATGATCTCCGATGCGGTGTAGCCGAAGAGCCGCTCCGAGGCGCGGTTCCACGTGGTGATCGTGCGGTCCGCGGCGCGCGTGTGGATCGCGTCGCTGGCGGACTCCACGACGGCGGTGAAGAACGCGTGCTGGCGGTGGGCCTCGGCGTCCATGCGGTTCACCCAGCGTGCGGCGACCGTGCCGATCACGGTCAGCATCAGGATCTCGGCAGTGGCCAGCAGGGCGTGCGCGCGTTCCGGCGTGTACAGGTCGAGCGACACGCCCCGCAGCGCGAGCCAGCCCATCACCAGCGGTGCGGTCGCGGCCAGCGGGATGAAGAGCCGCGCCGCGGCGCCCCCGGCGCGGTTGCTAAGGATCGCACCGAGCAGGGCGTCCGGCCGCGCGGCGAGGATCCCGGCGGAGAGCACCAGCATGGTGATGGAGGTGGAGAGCGCAGTCGCCATCTCAGGCGCGCGCCCGGCAGCGTTCTGCGCGCCCAGGACCATGCTGGACAGCGTCAGAAACGCGCACAACCCCATGGCGACGCTTGCGAGCTGCGAATACCGGTGCTGCCGATGCGGCAGCATGGCAATCCCCGCCGCACCGAGGATCATCGCGACGGCGTTGATGGGAGCCATGCGCGCCAGGAACGCGGCTTCCGCGGCCGCGCGCTCGGGGACGATGAGCATCTGATCGAGCCCGAAGTTCGCCCGCGTGATCCATTCGACCAGCGTGCCCACGCCGACCGCGCCCACCATCGCGGCGCCGCCCAGTCCCAGCATCGTGCGTCGTCGGCTCACCAGCTCGGGCCCGAGCGCGGCAAGCGCCAGCCCGAGAAGGATGAAGCAGAGCGCCGTGTTCGCGCGCATCCGCCCCGCGGAGGGAAGGACGGCGGCCGGCCACTCGCTGCCCGCGAGCCAGGTGATCAGCACGATGCTTCCCGTGAGCACGGTGACGGCCGCGCTCGCCCGCCAGAGGCTGTCCGGCGTGATCAGCTGCATCGCGTGGCGGATCCTGTCCCGAGGCAGGAAGTATCCGGCGGCGGCCCCGGCGTTCAGGTTCACCACGTGGCTCGAGGGTTGCCGGGCGAGATCTCGCTGTGCGGAGCCTCAGGACGGACGGCATCCAGCAGGTCATCTACACGATACGGCTTCCGCACCACTGCCTGCGGCCGATAGAGGTCCTGCATCCCCTCGTTGACGTAGCCGGCGACGACCACAAAGCGCGCATGTGGAGCCAGCAGTCGAGCGCGCTGGAGGAACTGCCAGCCGGTCATTCCCGGCATGTTGAGATCGAACAGCACTACGTCCGGCACTGCGGACGCCAGCGCCCGGAGACCCGACGCGCCGTCCTCCGCGGACTCCACTCCCGCGCCGCTGCGCAGCAGGACGTGCTTGGCGAACGCGCGCGCGGCCTCGTCGTCCTCGACGACGAGGACCGAGAGTCCGGCCAGCGGGAGCGCGCCATCAGCGAGCGTTACCGGCGCAGGATCGCTGGCATCGCTCGCGGCCGGGAGGTTGACGGTGAACACGCACCCGCCGCCGGGCGCGGGCGCGACGGTGATCGACCCGTCGAAGCGCCGCACGAGCGTTGCCACCGTGGACAGCCCGAGGCCGGTGCCGGTCCCGGGAGACTTCGTCGTGAAGAACGGCTCGAATACGCGCTTGCGGAGGTTGTCGGGGATGCCCGGCCCGTTGTCCTCGATCGTGACGCTCACGGTGCCGGTAACCCGGTCGGCGCCCACGACCACGCGCACGCACCCCGCGAAAGCGGCGCCGTCGCGCCGGCGACGTTCGATCACGGCGTCCCTGCTGTTGGTCAGCAGGTTCATGAGGATCTGCCCGACCGCCGATCGCTCCGCACGGACCGCCGGCAGGCTGGTCGTGACATCCAGCGAGAACTCCACCTCGTGGCCGGTTGCGCCAGAGATCAGCCCGACCATATCCGAGGCGATCGCCGCGACGTCCACGGTCTCGACCGCGGTCGTGGAGGGGCGCGTCAGCGTCTGCATCTGGTGCACCAGGCGCGTGACCTGCTCGGTCGCGTGTTCCGCCACCTGCAGCCAGTGGCGCGCGTCGTCGTCCAGCGATGCGTTCCGTTGCACGATCTGCAGCGGCCCCGCGATGCCCGTCAGCAGGTTGTTGAAGTTGTGCGCGAGCCCCGCGATGAGCGTGCCGAGCTCTTCGTTTCGCTGCAGGATTCGCATCTGCTCGGCGATCTGCCGCCGCTCCTCCATCTCGGAAGGGTGCGCTTCGGTCGCCCGCGATCGGGGCAGCGATGCGGCGGAGGGCCTGGCCGCGGGATCGAGTTGTGCGCCGGTCGCGTCGTCTGGCATACGCAGCCCCTCCGGGTATCGCGCACAGCAGTCTTACACCGCTTCACCGCGGTGTGCATGAGGAACAACGCGTAATCGACCACGGCCTGCAGGGCGCGACATGGTGCGACATGGTGCGGCGACACCAGCCGCGTGACCAATCGTGCGCGGGTCGCGTGGTCGAGGTCATCGAGCGTGCGTGATCGAGTTGGGGGTTGCGTGAGCAGCCACCCCGAGCCGTGCGCGTAAGCATCGCGGCAGCGAAGAACCGGGACAGGGGCGGCGCCTGCCTCCACGTCACCGCGCGCGTACATGTCGCGTCACCGGCCGGAACTGATGACGTCGTTCGCGAGAGGCCGCCATTCCAGAGCGTATGCCGGTGATGGCGCTCCGAGGCGCGCGATCCCGCTGCGTACCGCTCGGCAAGAGAAGTCGAGGAGACGGTGGAGATCGTGGGCCCCGGCGGCGCGGGGAAGACCACGATGGTCAACCCGCTGATGCGGCTCGCCGACGTCACCGGCGGGCGCAGCTCGCGCCGCCGATCGCGGGCATCGATGTCCCAGCACAGTCCTCGGCGGCGCGCCGACGCGGGCTCCGTCCGGCGCACGCACCACCACTGAGGGGCACCCAGACCGGATTGCGATCGGGACCGGGCCAGCGTATACCATCCGTTATCATTCACGCTGAGCCCGACGTCGAATGCGGGGTCGGCGGAGAC
>JBAYVN010000062.1:0-14106 GCA_041674525.1 Dehalococcoidia bacterium
GACCTAGCGGCGGATCAGGGTCTGGCGGACCTTGCAGAGCAGGAGCGCGTCCTGGTTGGTGTAGGTGGTCTCGGTGACCACGATCACCATCGGGCCGTCGCGTCCCGTCCGCTCCGTGATGTCGGCGTACTTCTGGCGCGCGGTGATGTAGTCGCCGGGGCGGCCGTATGCAAAGAACTCCGCCGAAACGCCGCCGTTGAGCAGCCGGGGCAGCGTCGGTGTGAGCACCGGAGGGAGGCTGCCGGCGGGGCGCTCCTGCGCCCGTCCGGCCGGCGGGCTGGCGCCGTCCCAGTCCGGATCGACCTTGAAGTGGTCGAGGGGATCCGGGGTGCCGGGGCGCCGGCGGGAGACTGACGTCACGGCCAGCGGGGGGACGACCACGCCGCCGTACCTGGTCTGCCTGGCGTACTCCTCGTCCCAGTACACGGGGTCGTTGTCCATGATCGCCTGGACGAAGCGACGCATCGCGCCGCGCTCCAGGGGCTCGGGCGAGGTCACCGGCTGCGCCTCGACGCCGATCAACGCGCGATGCTCGTCGGTGAGTACGGGCTGCTGCGAATTCCCAGTGGTCATGCTCCGGCTCCCGCCTGTGATTCACCCGGGCCGTGGGCCCTGGTTCGGATGTGCCCCACGCCTACCGCTTCTACCTCGTGGGAGGGTACGGCGTCAACGTCCCGGCTCCGCCGGGGTGGAGAATCACAACGCCGCCCGGAGGCGGCGTTGTGCAGAGCGGGCGCGGGGCCCCTGGCCGGATTGGCCAGGGGCCCGGAAGCCTCGCGCTAAGCTGTTACGCCTTCCAGTGGTAGGCGTCCTTGTAGCCCGTGCCCTGGTAGTTGATCGCGGACTCGCCGCCGTAGTTCTGGATGGACGGCTCCCACATCGCCGGGCTCACCGGCTGCGGGCTGTAGACCGCGAATGCCTGGTCGATGGACCGGATCTGGATCTTGTCCACGACCGGCTTCGCATCCTGCGGCCCCTTCGCCGACGCGAAGTCCTTCAGGTACTGCTGGGTCTCCTTGTCCTTGATGTCCGAGTGGTTGCGGCTGGAGGTGTCCAGCAGCCGGTCCGCCAGCTGCTGCGTGAGTCGGTCCAGGTTGTCCGGCCCGTACAGCAGTCCCTTGTAGTTGCCGATGTAGGCGTTGGCGATCCAGTTGTTGTAGTCGTAGACCTTCAGCTTCGCGGTGACGCCGATCTTCCCCATCGACTCGATCAGGAACTGCGCCTCCGGGGTGTACGAGTTGTTGTACGGGTACATGTGCAGCTCGAACGCCGTCGCGGCCGACACGCCGGCGGCCTCGATGAGCTTCTTCGCCTCGGCCGGGTCGAACTTCACCCACTTGCTGACGTCCGCGGGCATCTTGTCGTGGGCGAGCTTCCATGTGGGGTAGCCCCAGGTGACCGGTCCGCTCTCCCACTTGTACGCGTACCTCAGCGTCTTGCCCCAGCCCTCGCGGTCGACCGACATCGAGAGCGCGCGGCGCACACGGACGTCATCCCACGGCTTCTCGGTCGTCTTGAAGAACAGGGCCTGCGTGCGCGTCGGCGCGAACTTGTCGTCCACGAACTTGGCGTCCGGCCGTGCCTTCTGCACGGTCTCGAGCTCGCCAGCCTGTGGCGCGTAGTAGTCGATCTTCTTGCCGACGAACGCCTGGAGCCGGGGGGCGCCGTTCGCGAGAATCGCGACGTCCAGCCGGTCTGCGTAGGGGATGCCGAAGACCTTGCGGTACTCGGGGTTCGCCACGTGCCGGACCACGGAACCCGGCTTGAAGTCCTCGATGATCCATGGGCCGCCGCCGCGGCTCTTGATCGCCTCCTTCATGCCGTCCTTGCCGGCCCACTCGTACACGCCCTGGGGGACGATCATGTTGTTGTACGAGTCCAGGTCCATCGCCCAGCGCCAGTGCGGGTAGTTCAGCTTGAACTGCACCGTGCTCTTGTCGATGGCCGTGGCGGACTTGATGTTGTTGAACACCCACTCCTGGACCTGGCTCGTCGGAGCCTTGGCCCGGGCGATGCTGTAGGCGACGTCCTCCGCGGTCATCGGGCGGGCGTTTGCCGGCTCCTGGTTCGGCCAGTTCAGGCCCTGGCGGATCTTGAAGTTGTAGGTCAGCGGGTCAGGCGATTCCCACTTCTCGGCCATCTCGCCGATGATCGCCTCTTCGCTTCCGGACTTCCAACCCTTGCGGTAGTCGTGGCGCACGAGCTTGATCGAGATCGTCTCGACCACCTGGCCGGTGGTGTACCCGATCGTGGCGTAGGGGTCCCACCCGGTGGTGGGATCGACAATGGCGTTGGTGATCGTCCCGCCGCGCTTCGCCTCCGGCACAGCGAAGATGCCCGCGGCTGGAGCAGACGTGCCGGTCGCACCACCAGCGGCGGGGCTGCCGGCAGGCGTGCTGGTGGGGGTACTTCGACAGCCTGCGAGGAATGCCGCTGCACCCATCGAGGTGACCGCAGCGGAGCGCAGGAACGCGCGCCGATTGAGCCCTGGGCTCGCGATCGCCCTCTGCCAGTAACGAGACTCGCTCACTCCATCTCCCTCCTCAACGGCGGGACTACCGCCGGAGATGTAGGCCCTGCCTGAGCTGTTTCCAGGCAAGACAAAACGACGCACGTGATAACACGCGCGTTGTCAGAGGTACGACGGCGAGTTGCATTTGGATCTCAGTTACGGGCTGAGTGGCGTGGGGTGGCGTGCGCGATTGGCGTCCGCGTGAGTTAACGTACTCAGTGATGCGGCAACTCGCCCATGCCCCTCCCACGTGACCCATCATCGAGGTCTCCGCGTATCGAGCAGTTCGAGGATGGACTCAGCGCCTGCGACGTCGCGGGAGGAAGAGCCTCCGGACGGGCCGCGATCGTGATTGCGCGATCGTCACTGACCAGACGCACGCGGTCACGGCCGGGTCCGTCGTGCGTTCCGCAGTTGTAGCTACGTCGAGTCACTCCCAGGGGCAGCGAGCCAACCGGCCTGCCGGAGTTCGGCCCACGCCTCGCGCTCGCTCGCGTGGCGCCGGCGCGCGAGCGCACGCTTCTCGGCAAACACGCGGTCACGCAGCTGGATGAACTCGTCCCAGGTTGCCGCTTCCGCGCGAGGGCGGTACTGGTTGAGGAACTCGTTGCAGGCGCGGCAGCAGAGCACGCAGTTCGCGAGGTCGCGGAGCCACGCCGGGTTGATGCCCGGTGACTGTGCCGGCCCCTGCGGTACGACGTGCTCGAGGGAGAGGTTGAGCCATGCCTCGTAGGTCGACGTGAGGTCCGCACTGCAATACGCACAGCGCCCATCGGAGTGCTTCGCGACCGACAGCCCGTACCCGGTGCGCGCGCTCGCGGTGCGCGGCGTGTCCTGCCACCTGTCAGGCGGGCCAAGTGGAACCCGACCGCCACCCTGGTAGCGGGCGAACGGGAGGACATCGGACGGCTGCTCGTTCACGCGCGGATGTTAGCCCGTATGCAACAACGCCGCCCGAAGGCGGCGTGTCGGCGCATTCGAGCAGCGGGTTATGGCGACCCCGATCGGATTCGAACCGACGGTCTCCACCGTGACAGGGTGGCGTGTTAGGCCGCTACACTACGGGGCCACAACCGGCTTTCTACACTACCGGCGCCCTGATTCGCGGTCAATCCGAGGTCGACCGTGAGCCTCGCGGCCGATCTGTGCTGGCAGGACGCGCACCTACACCTCTACGCGACGCCTCGGATACACTGGCCGCGGAGGAGCCATGCCCAGCACGCCGTCACCGCGCCGCCATCTCACCCGTCGATCCCTGCCGCCGCGGCCGACGTACCCCGGTGCGCCCGGCGTCGAGGAGGCTTCCGTCCCGACGCAGCGTCAGAGCGCTGAGACCCGGCGCGTGGCGGAGAACCTGCTGCGCCAGGCGCCGTATCTGACCGCGGAGCTCAAGCGCATCGCCGGCGTGATCTCCGTCTGCCTGGGGATGCTCGCGGTGCTCACGATCATCGACCGCATGCGCTAGACCGTCCGTGAGCTGCCGGGGTCCGTGAGTCCGGCGCGGCCTGGGCGAGCGCCGCAGCCTCAGCGCAGCCGGCTGGATGCGACGCTAATGGCGATGACCACCATCAGCAGGCCCGAGACGTCCCGCACCGCCATCACCCATGGCGCCCCCACGACGAAGAGCCGGACGGCGGCGGCGAGCACCACGCCGGCGCCGGCGATCGCCTGGACCTCGCGTCCGCGCTTGCGGCCCGTGGCGAGGTTCAGCGCCGCGCCGATGGCGCTGCCGATGCCGTAGCCGCCGAGCGCGGCGAAGATCAGCGGGAACAGCCCGATGAAGGCGGTGGGCCGGAAGATCACCGCGGCCGCGTACCCCAGCGTCACCCCGGCGATCGCCGCCGCCGCCACGGCCCGCGCGTAATCCAGCGGGCCCAGGACGTACATCTTCGGCCGCCCGATTGCGGCGCAGGTGGGGCAGCGAGTGCCACCGGGCGTGTAGACCAGGCAGCGCGGGCAGATCGGAGTGCCGCAGCGCCCGCAGGCGAGCACCGTCTCCACGTCCGCGTGGCGGGCGCACATGGTGGGTGCGGGGGAGGGGTGGGATGCTGACGTCATCGGCCGCCCGGTGACTCCGCTGGCCCGGCTAGTGCGCGACCGCGGAGGCGCGCATCTCGCGCACCACGGTCACGCGGATCTCGCCGGGGTACTGCATGGTCTCTTCGATGCGCTTCGAGACGTCGCGGGCCAGGCGGCTCGCGCCCAGGTCGTCCACCGCCTCGGGGCGCACGACGATGCGCACCTCGCGGCCGGCCTGCACGGCGAAGGACTGCTCCACGCCCTCGAAGGAGTTGGCGATGGCCTCGAGCGCCTCCAGGCGCTTGATGTACTCCTCCGCCGACTCGCGGCGGGCGCCCGGGCGGCTGCCGGAGATGGCATCCGCGACGATCACGATGAACGCCTCGGTCGTCTCGGGGCGCACCTCCTCGTGGTGGGCCTCGATGCAGTGGACGACTTCGCGGGAGATGCCCCAGCGGCGGGCGATGTCCGCGCCCAGCCGGGCGTGGGTGCCCTCCATCTCGCGGTCGACCGCCTTGCCGAGGTCATGGAGCAGCCCGCCGAGACGGCAGACTTCCACGTTCGCGCCCAGCTCGTGGGCGAGCGCCGTTGCCAGCCACGAGGTTTCGATGCAGTGCCGGAGCTGGTTCTGTCCGTACGAGAACCGGAAGCGGAGCTTGCCCAGCGTCTTCACGATCTCCGGGTGGAGGCCGGTGATTTCCGCATCCACCAGCGCCTGGCGGCCCGCGTTCTCGATCATCTCGTCTACTTCGGAGCGGGCTCGCTCCACCGCGGCCTCGATGCGGGTGGGCTGGATGCGCCCGTCTTGGATCAGCCGGGCGAGCGCGACGCGTGCGATCTCCCGGCGCACCGGGTCGAACCCGGAGACGGTCACCGCCTCCGGCGTGTCGTCGATGATCAGGTCGCACCCGGTCGCGGCCTCGAAGGCGCGGATGTTGCGGCCCTCGCGGCCGATGATGCGCCCCTTCAGCTCGTCCGAGGCGATCGGCACCACCGTCACGGTGGTCTCCGCGGTGACGTCGGAGGTGATGCGCTGCATCACCGTGGCGAGCACCTTGCGGGAGCGGGTGTCCGCCTCCGCCTTTGCCGAGGCTTCCATCGCGCGGACGCGGCGGGCGGCCTCGTCGCGCAACTCGTTGTCCAACTCGTCCAGGAGGTGCTGGCGGGCCTCCTCGCTAGTCATCCCGGCCACGCGCTCCAGGTCAGAGCGGATCATCGCGCGCATCGCGTCCGTCTCGCGCTCGGCCCGTTCCAGCGCGGCCGTGCGATCGCGCACGGCCTGCTCGCCGCGCTCCAGGCCCTCGCCGCGCCGTTCCAGGGCCGCCTCGCGCTGCTCCAGGCGGCGCTCGGTGGCGTTCAGGTCCCGGCGCTCCTCGCGGATCTGCGCCTCGGCGGCGTCGCGGCGCTCGATCGCGCGCTTCTCAGCGTCCAACTCGATCGCACGCGCGCGGTTCTCCGCCTCCTCCAGGCGGTGGCGGGCGTCCAGCTCGGTGCGCCGGAGTACCGAGTTTGCGCCGCTGCGAGTCAACATAAACACGCCGCCGGCACCGGCGAGCAGCCCGACGATACCAATGAGGATGGTCAGGACCGCAGAGTCCATCGCGGAGCTCCGATTCGAGACCGGCCCCGCGCCGCGAAGTGGCCGCGTCGCGATCGGCCGAAGGTTCATGAGTGCGGCTGACCGTGGTATCACGGGCCGGCCGTGTACCGATGGTAGCACGAAGCACCTCTGAGGCCCCGCGGCGGAGCCAGGGGCGCGAGGGGGATGAGAGCGGCGCGAGAGCGGCGCTCTCAGCCCTCGGAGCCGGCGAGGGCTGACTCCATCGCCCGGCGGGCGACGCCATCGGCGAAGCCTCGGCGGCGGAGGAAGTCGTACAGGCGGCGCCGGCGCCGCTCGTCGTCCTCGATGGAACGCAGCGAGCGCACGCGCATGCGGGCGGCCTCCACGGCGGCTTCGAGCTCATCGCGGGTGTCGAGGGCCTCCGAGGCGACCTCTTCGGGCACGCCGCGGGCGCGGAGCTCGCCGCGGAGCACGGTGCGGCCACGTGTCCGGGCGCGCTGTCCGGCGACATAACGCTCCGACCACGCACGGTCGTCCAGGAATCCGAGCTCGTGCAGACGCTCCAGCGCGCGCTCAATGTCGGCCGGCTGGAAGTCGGGCGCGAGCGCGGCGCGGATGTCAGATTCGGTGCGGGGCTTGCGTGCGAGGAGCTCCAGGCCGCGGCGGGTCGCCAGGAGCAGGGCGCCCTCGGCGCGGATCTCCCCCCAGGCGTCCGGGGTGACCTCCGAGCCCTCGTGGAGGCGGTGCAGGATCACCGCCTCCAGGGGGAGCAGGGAGGGGTGGTCACCGCCGTCCGTGGTGACGGCGACCACACCCGGTCCCTTCTGTTCGATGGCCGTGACCGTGGGGCTCATGCGCTCTCCAGTGGCACGTTCCGTCGAATCCCCGCTCGCGTCAGGGGGTTACGCGTCGATCGAGAGTTCCTCGGGCACCTCGTCGGGGTCGGAGACGGGGACGAAGGCATTGGAGGCCTTCAGCGCACCGACGGCGGCCCGGATGCGATCCTCGACCTCGGCACCCATCTCGGGGTGTTCGCGCAGGTAGGCGATGGCGTTGGCGCGACCCTGGCCGATGCGGACGTCGCCGTAGGAGTAGAACGCGCCCATCTTCTTGACCACCTCGTGCTCGGCGGCGAGGTCGATCACGTCGCCCCAGTGGTTGATGCCGTGCTGGTCGGCGGTGAACATGATGTCGAACTCGGCCTGTCGGAACGGCGCCGCGACCTTGTTCTTCACCACCTTGCAGCGCACGCGGTTGCCGATGAACGTCTGTCCGTCCTTCAGCGACTCGACCCGTCGGATGTCGATGCGGACCGAGGAGTAGAACTTCAGGGCGCGCCCGCCGGGCGTGGTCTCCGGGCTGCCGAAGATCACGCCGATCTTCTCGCGGAGCTGGTTGATGAAGACGAGCGCGGTGTTGGTGCGGGAGACCGCGCTGGTGAGCTTCCGCATCGCCTGCGACATGAGGCGGGCCTGCAGGCCGGGGAGCGAGTCGCCCATGTCGCCCTCGATCTCGGCGCGCGGCACGAGGGCGGCCACGGAGTCGACGACGATGATGTCGACGGCGCCCGAGCGGACCAGGGCCTCGCAGATCTCCAGTGCCTGCTCGCCGGTGTCCGGCTGGGAGATGAGAAGGTCGTTGATGTTGATGCCGCAGTTCGCGGCGTATTCCGGGTCCAGCGCGTGCTCGACGTCAATGTAGGCGGCGGTGCCGCCGAGCTTCTGCGCCTCGGCGATGATGTGCTGGGCGAGGGTGGACTTGCCTGCCGACTCCGGGCCGTAGATCTCCGTGATGCGCCCGCGCGGGATGCCGCCGACGCCGAGGGCGATGTCCAGCGAGAGGGCGCCGGTCGGGATCGCCGAGACGTTCATAGCGGCTCCGGCGTCACCGAGGCGCATGATGGCGCCCTTGCCGAAGTCCTTCGTGATCTGATCGAGAGCCTTGGTCAGCTCGTCGCTCTTCGTGCCCTTCTTCTCGACCGCCATGGCTCTCCGCCTCCGATGTCCGTATTCGAGTCGTGTCCCCCGCCTCGATGTTCGGAACACTAATAGAACGGGTGTTCGCCGTCAAGGGCGGCCGCGGGAAAAGTTCTCGCGGCGGGTGCGGGGCCCACATCCTGTACTCCAGTGTATGCGGATTCGCGCACGGATCGTGCGAGACCGTGCGGATCGCGAGGTACGCGAGGATACTGGCCGCATGGCGAATACCGGGCCCATCGACGGGATGACGCGGCTCTCTGTGCGGATCGTGCCTCGAGCGTCGCGGGACGTGGTGGTGGGGATGCGCAGCGGCGCGCTGCTGGTGCGCGTCACCGCGCCGCCGGTGGATGGCGCCGCGAACGAGGCGCTGATCCGTGTGCTGGCGCGCCGTCTCCACCTGGCGAAGGGCGCGCTTCGCATCGTCTCCGGGCGCACCTCGAAGTTGAAGGTCGTCGAGGTCGAGGGCATCGATGAGGCGGAGGCGATGCGCCGCCTCGACGCTCCCTCACCCCTCGGGTCGCACGGGAGAGAGGACGAGGCCGGCGAGTAGCGCGCGCCGGCGGTCCGTGCGAGGTGCGCCGGGTCAGAAGGTGATCAACTGCCCGGCGATGATGAAGAGCACGATCATCGCCACCATGGGCGTGATGTCGATCATGCCGATCGGCGGGATCACGCGCCGCAGCGGCTCCAGCACCGGGTCGGTGATGGATACGAGGGCCTGCACCACGGGGCCGTTGCGGTCGATCGGGAACCAGGACAGCAGCGACCGCGCGAAGATCGCGAAGCCGAGGAACTGGATCAGGTACCCGACGATGTGCGCGACGTCGGCGATGGCCATGTCTACTCCCCCAGTTCGCGAGCGCGCTCGTACGCGGCTTCGATCGCGCTGTCGATGGCGGTGCGGAAGCCCGCCGCCTCGAGCTCGGCGAGCGCCGCGGCGGTGGTGCCGCCGGGCGAGGTGACGGCGTTGCGCAGCGCGGCCGGGTGCTCGCCGGACTCGATGGCGTAGCGCGCGGACCCGGCCACGGTCGCGAGCACCAGTCGCTGCGCATCCGGGCGCTTCATCCCCAGCCGCACCGCCGCGTCGATCATCGACTCGATGAAGAGGTAGACGTACGCGGGCCCGGAGCCGTGCACCGCGGTCGCCAGGTCCAGGGCGTCGTCGTCGTGCACCTCCACGATCGCCTGCGCCACCGCGCCCAGCACGGCGTCCACGTGGCGGCGCTGGGCATCAGTGACCTCGGGTGCGGCGTAGAAGACGGCCGCGCCCTGGCCCACGGCGGCGGGGAGGTTCGGCATCACCCGCACGGCGGCGCGGTGCGCGCTGTATCGCCGCACGTCGTCCAGGCGCACCCCGGCGGCGATCGAGATGAGGACGGCGTCGCGAGGCATGGCGCCCTGCAGGCCGCCGGCGACGTGCGCGAGGTCCTGCGGCTTCACCGCCAGCAGCACCACGTCCGCCCCGATCGTGGCGCTCTCGACGTCGTCGGTGACGCGGACGCCGTGCTCGGCGAGTTGGAGGCGGCGTGCCGGCAGCACCTCGGCGACGGCGATGTCGCCGGGGGCCGCGACCTGTGCGCGCAGGATCCCACGCAGGAACGCCTCGCCCATGAAGCCGCCGCCGATGATGCCGATGCGCACGTGCCTGCCCTCGTCCTGTCTCTCCCGGTGGGGAACCCGCTCGTCCTACGCCCGCCGCTCGCCGAAGATCGCACGCCCGATGCGCACGATGGTCGCGCCCTCCTGGATGGCCACCGGGTAGTCCTCGGTCATGCCCATGGAGAGGCCGCGCAGGCCGTGGGCCCGCGCCAGGTCGCGCAGGATGCGGAAGAAGGGCCGCGTCTGCTCCGGGTCGGGCACCTGAGGCGCCACGGTCATCAGCCCCTCCACCACGAGGGCGGGCGAGGCCGCGGCCGCCGCGAGGAGGGCCGGGAGATCGGCGGGCGGGATGCCCGTCTTCTGATCCTCGCCGGCGACGTTCACCTCGAGGTAGCAGGGGAGGGGGCCGGCGGAGCCACGCGCCTCCCAGCGCCGCTCGATCTCCTCGACGAGGCGCACGGAGTCCAGCGAGTGGAGCGCGAAGGTGATCGGGAGGATGTCCCGCACCTTGTTACGCTGCAGGTGGCCGATGAAGTGCCAGCGCGGGGCGAGCCCGGCCGCTGCGGCGGCCGCCGCCTGGTCGATGAGGTCCTGCGCGCGGTTCTCGCCGAGGTCGAGGAGCCCGGCGGCGACGGCCTCGCGCACCGCCTCGGGGGGCTGCGTCTTGGAGACGCCGACCAGGGTCACCTCGACCGGATCGCGGCCCGCGCGCTCGCAGGCAACGTCGATGCGCGCGCGGACATCGGCGAGTCGCGAGGCGAGCGTGGTGGCGGCGGTCATGCGCGTAGGGTACCGCGGGAGGCCCCGCCCGCGCGAATGAGCAGCCGGGTCAGGCCTCGGCGCGCGCGCAGCCCGGCCGCTCGCCGCGGGGGCGTCGAGGGATGGGGAAGCGCGGGGTGCGTTCGCCGTGCGGCGGCATCGCCCTTGTCCGTTCCACTGGGCGCACGGGCTGCCCGGGCGGGCGGCCCAGTGCTCTACCAGTTGGACGTCGGGGGTGCTGCGGATGTTCCCGACCGCGCGCATTCGCCGCGCTCGCATGCTGCAGCCGGCGTGGGCGGGCGCGTCGCCAGTGGCGCTAGCGGTAGCGTCGAGGGAGCGCGTCCTCGGCGCGGTGGATCGCCTGCTGATCGCGCCGCACCACGTACCAGCCGAGCCCGACGAGCGCACTGAGCGGGAGCAGGGCGAAGGGCGGGTGGGAGAAGAACAGGATGAGCGTGGTGATGATCAGCGCCATGACGCCGATGATGGCGGCCAGCGGGCGCGCCAGCTCGATCAGCACGATGCGCAGCAGCGTGAGGATCTCGCCCCACGATCCGGGCTCAACGTCAGGCCGCTCGGGCTCGTATCCAAACATGATTCGAGTGTACGCCGCCGCTCGTCACCCGGGGTGCGGGGCGCTAGCTGCACTCCGAATAGCCGCAGGATTCGCACGTCAGGCAGCGGTCGAGGTAGATCGCCTCCACGCCGCACTCCGGGCAGTTCGGCGTGGGCGCGCGCTCCGCGCTGCTCTCCGCGCCGTCCCTGCGTGCGGCGGGATCGAGGTCCGGCGTGGTCCCGTCGGCGTGCGACAGCACCTGCATCGCCCGCGATCCGTCGCGGTAGACCGTCACGCCCTTGCAGCCGAGGCGATAGGCCAGGGTGTAGACCTCCAGCACGTCGCGCGCGGTCGCCTCGCGCGGGAGGTTGACGGTCTTCGACACGGCGAGGTCCGTGTGCTCCTGGAACGCGGCCTGCATCCGCACGTGCCAGGCGGCGGCGATCTCGTGCGCGGTGGCGAAGAGGCGGCGAACCTCGGGCGGGACGTCCGAGCGGTCGGCCAGGCGGTCGCCGTGGGCGAGGTCCTCGAAGAGATCATCGGCGGCGAAGCCGCCCGCGCGCGCAGCCTGCTGGAACGCGCCGCTGACTTCCGGCAGGAGCGTGCCGTCGCCCATGCGGCGGTAGTGTGCGAGCGAGAACAGCGGCTCGATGCCGGACGACGCGCCCGCGATGATGGCGATCGTCCCGGTGGGGGCGATGCACGTGCGCGTGGCGTTCCGATACCTCGGGCGGTCCGGCTGCGTCGCGTAGACGGAGCGCTCCCAGTTCGGGAAGACGCCCTTCTCCTCGCCCAGCGCCGCCGAGGTGGCGTCGGCCGTCTCCGAGATCGTGGAGGCGATGCGCCGCGCGAGCGCGAGGGCCTCGTCGCTGGCGTACGGGATGCCGGCGGCGAGCAGCAGGTCCGCGAAGCCCATCACGCCCAGCCCGATCTTGCGGTTGCCGCGCACGGCCTCCGCGATCTCGCGCACCGGGAACTCGTTGACCTCCACGACGTCGTCCAGGAACCGCGTGCCGAAGGCCACCGTCTCCCGCAGCGCGCCCCAGTCCAGGTCGCCCGCTGCCGCGTCCCAGAAGCGCGCGAGGTGGACGGAGCCCAGCGTGCACGCCTCCCACGGGAGTAGCGGCACCTCCCCGCAGGGGTTCGTGGCCTCGATGCTGCCGAGCGCGGGGGTGGGGTTCGCGCGGTTCACCGTGTCCAGGAAGACGAGACCGGGGTCGCCGGTGCGCCACGCCGCCTGGGCGATCTCCCGGAGCAGCTCGCGCGCGTCCACCGAGCCGCGCGGCGAGCCGTCGCGAGGGTCGCGCAGGGTGAACGCCGCGCCCGCGGGGTCCTCGCTGGCGGCGGCGGCCATGAACTCGTCGGTCACTCCGACCGAGATGTTGAAGCGCGTGGCGGTGACGCCATCATCCTTGGCGTGGATGAAGGCGCGCACGTCCGGGTGATCGACGCGCAGGATGCCCATGTTCGCGCCCTCGCGCTTGCCGCCCTGCGTCACGAGGCGGGAGACGTCGTCGTAGTGGCGCAGCACGGAGACGGGGCCGCACGCCGAGCCGTGGGTGGTGGCGATCGGTTCGCCGATGCCGCGCAGGCGCGAGAAGGAGAAGCCGGTGCCGCCGCCGTACTTCTGCACCATCGCCGTCGCCTCGGCGGTGGACATAATCGATTCGAGCGTGTCCTCGACGGGCAGCACGAAGCAGGCGGCGAGGGTGCCGCGGCCGGTGCCGGCGTTCATCAGGGTGGGGGAGTTGGGCATGAAGCGCAGAGCGGCCATCTCGTCGTAGAAGCGCTGCGCCCACGTGCGGCGCGCGTCCTCGTCCGGCTCGGCCGCCGCGATCGCCACCGCGACCCGCGCGAGCATCCCCTCCGCCGTCTCCGCCAGCGCGCCCGACTCGTCGCGCAGCAGGTACCGCCGCTCGAGGACGGTGCGAGCGTTCTCGGTCAGCGCGACCGGGCTCGTGCGGATGTCGGAGGTGGCGACCATGCGTGGCTCCTTCGCGGGGATGGATTAGAACATGTGTTCCCATACATCGCAAGCGAGCGGGCTCGATCACATGGTACGTCTAGAAGATTCGGAGGCTGACATCTAAACCCTCGACAATGGTGTATCCCGATCCTGCATGGGCAGTCCCGAAGAGGTCGATCGCCGCTGCTTCCCAAACGACGACGCCCCAACCCCCTGCCCATTCAGGGTTGTAAGTGCCGGCTGCGGGGCCGGAGCGGAGCATAGTGTCGGCTTCACCACCCGGCGGGAGTGACTGAAAATCACCCTCAAACATCGGCTTGTTTGTGGACGCGTAGATCGCAAGATTCTCGATAAGTGCCCCGAGCGCATCGGGAAGCGGCTGGGCCGGCCCAAGAAAGCCTACCCAGAGCCGGACATGAACCCGAACCATCGTCCCCGGCCCGTTGTTGTGGAGCGCAAAGCTCACCCCGTCGGCGCGGAACGCCACCGGGCCAATGTCTGGTACCGGACGATGGCTAGTACGGAACTCGTGTTGAGCTTCATAGCCTCCGACGATCGCGAGCAGAACTAGAAGGATTGCGGCCGCGGCGCTCGTGTATGAACTCCACGCGTTCAACGCGGCGAGAGATTCTGGGCTCGCATAGAGCGGCTGGCCAGTCTTTGTAACGACGGCGATGACCGCGAGCGTGATTACGACGCCGCTGAGGAAGCCTAGCCACACGATTCGTGTTCCGCGTTGCATGTCGGCATCCTACACACGCGAACGCCCCGGCTCATCACCGGGGCGTCCTCGCGTCTACCTCGAGGCGGCGAGGCTAGACGGGCTGGGCGGCGCGGGCGCTGGCGATGGAGATCGGGGTGCGATCCGGGTCGTCCGCCTCGGAGGAGGCGTCGTACTCGCTCGCCGGCGGGTCGTCCTCCAGGGCCTGCACCGTGGTCTGGGTGCCACGCACGAGCGCGTCCAGCTCATCCTCGAACAGCTTCGCCTGCTCCGGCGCGATGCCGAGGGGGCTGCGCGCGATACGGTTGAGCTCCTCCAGCATCTCCTCCAGCGAGACGAACTGGTGGTAGACGGAGGCGAAGCGGATATACGCGATGGGGTCCAGCCGCTTCAGGCGGCTGATCGCCATCTCGCCGATGACGCGGCTGGGCACC
>JBAYVN010000063.1:0-13922 GCA_041674525.1 Dehalococcoidia bacterium
CGTGGACCACCCCGCGGGCGACCCGGAGAGCGGGATCACGGAGCGCGACATCGCAGCGAAGTTCTGCACGCTGGCGGGGTCTCTGGTAGCGAATGCGGACGCGTTCGCCGATCGCCTGCTGCACCACGATCCGTTCCCCGGCGCGCGCGGGATCGTCGACGCGGTCGCGCGCCCGGCCCGCGGTGGGCCGACCTCAATCTGACGCGACGGCAATCTGACGAGACGGCGCTCGACGCCCGGGGGTGCACGTGATTCGCGAGTTCGACGGCAAGGCGCCCCGCATCCATCCCACCGCGTTCGTAAGCGAGGCGGCCTACGTGGTGGGGGACGTGGAGATAGGCGCGTACTCCAGCGTCTGGCCCGGGACGATCATCCGAGGCGACCACCACAGGATCGTGATCGGCAACTACGTCGATATCCAGGACAACTGCGTGGTGCACACGGACAGCGACGCCTACTACGGTGACTACACCACGCTGGGCCATCACGTCGTCTGCCACGCGAAGACGGTGGCGACGCACTGCCTCATCGGCAACGGTGCGGTGGTGAACGGCGACGCGGAGATCGGCGAGTACTCCATCGTCGCCAGCGGCTCCGTGGTGCTGGAGCGCGTGCAGATCCCGCCGCGCTCCTTCGTCGTGGGTGCCCCCGCGGAGGTGCGGCGCGCCACCGAGGAGCGCCACCACGCGATGATCCGCCGCACTGCCGAGTCGTACGCCTCGAACGGTCAGCAATTCAAGAACGCGGGCCTCGGGGACGTGCCGCCGCAGTTCATCACGGGCGTGTAGCCCCGCGCCTTCCGTCCTCCTGATTCTGTTGCGTCAGACCGGGCATTCGCGCGCGGCGCCTCGCCAGCTCTGGTCGCCGCGCACCACGCGACACAGCGGTCGGACTCGTATTGTCGCCTCGGGCAAGACGGGTCACCCGGCTCAGCGGAGCTGTGTGCATTTTCGGCGGCGCGGCTGCCAGGAAAGAGACCAATATGGCTGATGAGCCGACGAACTTCCGGCTGATCGGGACAAGCCCGATCCGGCCCGATGGCATCGACAAGGTGACCGGTCACGCCGACTTCGCCGCGGATCTGAAGCTGCCTGGGATGCTTTACGGGCGCCTGAAGACCAGCCCCCACGCGCACGCGATCATCAAGAAGATCGATTACTCGAAGGCGCTCGCCCTGCCGGGCGTGAAGGCGGTGGTCATCGGCACCGACTTCCCCGACCCGAACGACGAGCTGGCGCCGTCCGGCCCCGGCATGATCCCGCGCCGCTTCCTGATCGGGAACTTCCTCGCGATCGACAAGGTGACGTTCTACGGGCACCCCGTGGCGGCCGTCGCCGCCACCTCGTGGCACGTTGCGGAGGACGCGCTGGATCTCATCGACGTGGAGTACGAGGTGCTGCCCGCGGTGGTCTCCGCGCCCGACGCGATCCGCCCCGGCGCGCCGATCCTGCACCCGCAGATCCGCACCGCGGAACCGGGCAACGCCGCGCCCAGCGCGGTCCCGCTCGGCTCGCGCGAAGAGCCGACGAACGTCGCGTCGCACGTGCAGGCCGTGCTGGGCGACATCGACGCGGGGTTCGCCGAGGCGGACGTGATCGTGGAGGGGAACTACCACAACGACACCGCGCACCAGGGGTACCTGGAGCCGCACTCCGCCACGGTGCAGTGGAATGCGGACGGGACGCTGACGGTGTGGAGCAGCTCGCAGGGCCTGTTCACGGTGGTACGTGACCCCCTGGCCACGATCCTGCGCATGCCCGCGAGCGCGATCCGGGCCGTGCCCATGGAGATCGGCGGCGGCTTCGGCGGCAAGAACCGCATCTACTGCGAACCCATCGCGGCGCTGCTGGCGAAGCAGGCCGGTCACCCCGTGCAGGTGACCATGACGCGCCAGCAGGTGATGCAGGCCAGCGGCCCCGCCTCCGGCGTGCACACGTGGGGGCGCGTCGGCGCGAAACGCGACGGCACCATCGTCGCTGCCCAATTGCGCATGATGTACGAGGCCGGTGGCTTCCCGGGCGCCCCCGTGGCGGGCGGGATCAACAACACCTGGGGTGCGTACAACATCCCCAACATCCGGCTGGACGGCTACGACGTGCTGGTGAACCGCCCGCGCAACGCGGCCTACCGCGCGCCGGGCGTCCCGGGCCCCACCTTCGCCGTGGAGTCGCTCATCGATGAACTCGCCGGTCGCCTGGACATGGACCCGGTAGCCCTGCGACTGCAGAACGCCGCCGCGCAGGGCACCATCCGCGCGAACGGCACGCCCCTGGGCGTCTCCGGGAACATCGAGGTCATGCAGGCGGTCGCGGGGAGCGCGCACTACCGGTCCGAGCTCACCGGTCCCAACCGCGGGCGCGGGATCGCGTTCGGGTCGTGGAACGCGAACTCCGGTGCACACAGCATGAACGCGGTGGTGAACTCGGACGGGCGCGTGACGCTGAACACCGCCGCGATGGACCTCGGCGGTGGCCTGCGCGCCGTGGAGGCGCAGGTGGTGGCGGAGGTGCTGGGCATCCCGTACGAGGACGTGCGCCCACGCTACGCAGACACGGACTCCATCGGCTGGACAGCGATTAGCGCGGGCAGCGGCACCGGCTCCGGCATCTCCGCCAGCACCTACCGCACGGCGCTGCAGATCAAGGAGCGCATGACCGGCCGCGCGGCGGCGATCTGGGGCGTGGACCCCTCGGCCGTGTCGTACGACTCCGCGACCGGCACCATGAGCACCCCGGCAACGGACACCGAACCCGCCCGCGTCCTGACGTTCCGCGAGGTCGCGGTGCGGCAGGGCTCCACCGGCGGCTTCATCAGCGGCCACGTGGACCTGGGCGGCGCGACGGGCGCCCCGACCTACGGCGGCCATATCGTCGACGTGGAGGTGAACCCGGAGACCGGCAAGGTGAGGATCCTGCGCTACACCGTGGTGCAGGACGTGGGCAAGGCACTGCACCCGCAGAACGTGGAAGGCCAGTTGCAAGGCGGCGCCATGCAGGGCGTCGGCATGGCCCTGTACGAGGAGTACCGCTACAACGCCGACGGCGTGCTGCAGAACGGCAACCTGCTGGACTACCGGATGCCCACCGCGCTCGACGCACCGATGGTCGACGTGGTGATGGTGGAGGTGCCGCACCCCGGGCACCCGTTCGGCGTGCGCGGCATCGGCGAGTGCGCGATCGTGCCGCCGATGGCCGCCGTGGCGAACGCCGTGAGCGCGGCCCTCGGCACGCGCATGCACGAGATGCCGGCGACGACGCGCGTGATCCTGGAGCACCTGCTGGAACCTGCGGCGCGGTGACCGGGCGCGCCGGCTCCGGCTACGCGGGGCGCGGCGCGCTCAGCTCGACGAAGCGGGCGAGGGCGTTCACCAGCCGCATCTGGCGCGGCGTGCGGCAGCGCGCGCGAAGCAGCTGCGGACTGGCCACGATCACGGTGAGGCACTGCGCGCGGCTCGTCGCCACATTCAGCCGGTTGAGGCTGTACAGGAACTCCATGCCGCGCGGGGCGTCCTCGGCGGAGCTCGTCGCCATCGAGTAGATCGAGATCGGCGCTTCCTGCCCCTGGAACTTGTCGACCGTGCCGACGCGCAGGCGGCCGAGCCCGCGCGTGAGCGCCGCGACCTGCGCGTTGTACGGCGTGATCACCAGTACGTGGCACTCGTCGAGCGCCCGCGCCGTGCCCGCCGCGTCGGTCCACGTCGAGTGCGAGGCGAGCAACGACCGCACGAGGCCGGCCAGCGCCGCTGCCTCCTCGGGCGACTCGCTGGAGCAGCCGCGGTGCTGCACCGGGACGAAGCACAGCCCGGTCCCGGAGAGCGGCGGCGCCCCCGTGAGGTCGAGGCAGTCGCGACCGGGATGCGAGTGGAGGCGGCCCTCGTAGAACACCTCGGACGTGTAGGCGCTGATCGCGGGGTGGAGGCGCCACGTCCCAGCGATGAACAGGCCGAGGCGATCCGGCATGACGCGGGCGCCGTCCAGCAGATGCGCGAGCGCGGATCGCTCCGCCCCGGCAGGGTGCGAGCCCTGCAGTGGCTGGTCCAACTGCTGTGGATCGCCGAGGAGCACCAGGCTCGCCGCGGACGGCGAGGCGGCCAGCACGTCGGCCAGCGACATCTGCCCCGCCTCGTCGACGAAGAGCACGTCCAGCGCTCCCGCCATCGCCTCGTTGGCCCAGAGCCACGCCGTCCCGCCGACCACGTTCGCCTCGCCGCTGTCGAGGGCAGCACGAGCGGACGCGGTGCTCTTCAGGTGTGTGGCGCCGGGGCACGTCGGCGGCTCCGTGCCGCGCTGACCGGTGCGCACGGGGACGCGGCGCTCTCCGGCGACGGCGATGACCTTCTGCAGCAGCTCGCCGATCACCCGGTGGCTGTTCGCCGTCACGCCGACGCGCTTCCCGGCAGCCACCAGGTCGACGATCATCTCGGCCCCGACGGTGCTCTTCCCCGATCCCGGCGGCCCCTGGATCGCGAGGTAGCTCTCGTCGATCGCGGTCACCAGGCGGCGCGCCGCGTGCTGGGCCTCCTCCCCGTCCCGCGCGAGGGGGGCGCCCTCGGCCTGCCCCGCCCGCGGGGGGCGGCGCATCAGCAGATCGCGCGCCGCGCGGTGCTCCCCGGGGCCGCCGATGCCGTGCTCGATCACCCGCTGCGCGATGCGCCGCAGGCTGCCGGGCTTCGGCTCTGCGTGCACGAGGTCGAGGGGAATGAGCGATGACGGATGCGCGCGCCCCGCCGCCGTCCCTCGCCGCAGCTCGATGATCCCCGCTTCGTCGTCGAGGAAGGTCACGGTGCCCGCAGGCTTCCCGGTGGTGGGATCGTGCGGGGAGTCGCCGATGCCGATGCGGTGATCCTGCGGCGGAAAGCGGTACCGGTGGAACGTGGAATGAGCGCGCGGCGCCGGGTCGGGACGCGAGCTCTCGAACGTGAGCTCGCCGATCGCATCTGGCTCCTCGCGGCGCTCGGCGTCCGTCAGCTCGTTGCGGAGGAAGAAGTAGCGCCACCACGTCGCCTTTGCCTCGCGGCGGTGCCAGTTCAGCAGCTGCGCGAGCAGCCACCGGCCGCGCACCGCGTCGCTCGCGCCGTCGAGGTCGTCCGGGAGCCCCTCGAGGAGCCGGTCGACCAGCTGCCGCACGGCCCGCTGCGCCTCGCTGTCCTCCGTCTCGCTCGCCTCGATGATCGCAGGCCGCGGCAGTTCGACGCCCAGCTCCCCGGCGAGGGCGGCGCGCTGTTCCTCCAGCCAGTCGCGGAGCCGCAGCGTGGAGAGGCAGTCGTCGCGGTTGTAGCCCGCGATCTCGTCCAGCAGCCCCGTGCCGTCCTCGTGCTGACCGAGCTCCAGCCACGTCTCGAACTCCACGATGCTGGACCCCGCGTCCCGCAGGTCCACGGTGCGCCGGTAGCCGTACAGGGGTTCCAGCCGCTTGATGGAGTAGCTCTCCACCGAGGCGCGGATGCCCTGCCGCACAGCCCGGTACAGGTCGACGAACACGCCGCCACGCAGCAGGCGGTCGACCTCCTCCTCGCGCGTGGCGTAGCGCCCCGCGAGGCGCTTCACGGCGGTCGTCTCGTAGGCGGCGTAGTGGTAGATGTGCAGGTTCGGATCGGCGGCGAGGCGATCCATGGCGAGGTCGATGAACTGCTCGAAGGCGCGCCGCTCGCCGCGGGTGGTGACGCTGCCCTCCTCCACCGCCCACAGCGCATGGAACGCCGGATCGCCCGCTGCGTCGGGCCGGCCCGGCTCCACCACGCCGAGGAGGTAGTCAATCCCGTCGACCTCGTCCGATCCGAAGAACGGATCGCCCTCGATGTCGAAGAAGAGATCGCCGGGCGAGGGCTCGGGCAGCATGAGCAGGCCGGTGTGCGGCACGAGCGCGCCGTCACGGTCGCGCGCGGGAGGGATGCGCTCCGAGATGATCGCGCCGCGCCGTTCGCCCTCGACCTGGATGCGCGCCTGCGCCTGCACGCGCGCCAGCGCCTCGCGCCCGACGCCCTCCAGGCGATCGGGGAGCGGCTGCACCGGCTCGGCGAGGCCCAGGCGCGTCGTGACCTCGGCCGCGTGCAGTCCTCGACGCTGGCGCGAGGTCAGTCCCGCGACCAGTGCGAGGTCGTCGGCCTGTCGCCAGTGCGCGCGGCACTCCGGCGTCCACGCGCACACCTCGCAGTGCTCCACTGGCTCCGGCGTGGTGGCCAGCGGAAACGCCGCGCCGGCGGCGAGCAGCGCCTCGAAGTCGCGCGCGACCGACCGGTAGTACGCGGCGTAGTCGGCGACCCGGAACGGCACCGTCTCGCGCGCTACGCCGCCGAGCGCGAGATGCATGAGCGCGGGTGCGCGTCCCTGGATCGCCGCGAGCAGTTCCGAATACATGCACAGCTGCAGCACCGCCGAGGCCTTCGGGTGCCGCGCGAGCTTCGTGTCCCAGACCTCGTAGCTCCAGTCGCCGAGGTCGCTGGGCTCCTCCACGCGGCGAAGGAAGTCCGCGTAGCCCAGGCGCGTGCCGTCGAACAGCACCGCCTGGTACACCACGTCGACGCCCGCGCGCAGCGCCGCGAGCGTGGCGTCGCGTGCGCGCTCGAGGCGTTCGGCGCGCGCAAGCGCGTGATCCACTGCGATCGTGGTGGCGGTCAGCCCCTCGGCGGCCAGGTCCCCGAGGAAGCGCGCCTCGTGCTCGATGCCGCGCTGGGCGATGCGCTCCAGCACGGGGTCCGTGCGCTGCGGCTTCGCGAGGTGCCCCTCGGCGACCGCGCGCTCCAGGCCCGCGAGGTGCGCGCACTCCAGGAAGCCCACGAGGTCGGTCGCCGAGTAGACCAGGCTGCCATCGATCGACTGCACGCGTTGCTCCTCGCCCCGACCGCTGGACGCAGCCTACGCCCGCGGCGGCGGAGGCGCCCTACGCGCCGCCGGGAGGCAGATCGAAGCGGATGCGCGTGCCCGCGGCGTCGCTGTGGGCCTCGATGTGCCCGCCGTGAGCCTCGACGATCCCCCGGGCGATCGCCAGCCCGAGCCCCGAGCCCGGCGAGCGATCGGACTTCACGAAGCGGTCGAAGATGTGCGGCAGCAGCTCGGCTTGGATCCCCGGCCCCTCGTCCGTGACGGAGAACTCGACGCCGCGCCCCGGCTGGGGCTGCGCCTGTACGCGCATGACGCTGCCGGGCGGCGCGTAGCGGAGCGCGTTCGCCAGCAGGTTCTCCAGCACCTCGTGGATGCGCACGGGGTCGACGTTCAGCAGGGGCAGGTCGTCGGCGATATCCAGTTCGAGACGGGCAGTCGAAGCCTGTGCCGGGAGGCGGAACGCCTCGGCCACCTCCGTCACGAGGATCGCGAGATCCGTCTGCTCGCGGTGCAGCGCGAGCGTGCCGGCCTCGGCGAGCGTCAGCGTGCGCAGATCCTCGACGAGCCGGGAGAGCACGCGCGTCTCTTCGAGCATGGTGGCGAGGTGCGCCTCGTCAGCGGGGTGCACGCCGTCGATCATCGCCTCGATGCCGCCCTGCAGCACGGCGAGCGGCGTGCGCAGCTCGTGGCTGACGTCGGCGAGCAGCTGGCGCCGCAGCTCCTCGCCGGCCTCGAGGTGCGAGGCCATGGTATTGAACGCGCCCTGCAGTTCCCGCAGCAGGCGCGGCCCGAAGGCCTGCTCGCGCACGCGCGCCGTGAGGTCACCCGCCTGCACGCGGCGGCTCGCCGCGAGGAGATCGGCGAGTGGCACGGCAATCCGGCGCACGCCCAGCCCGCCCGTGAGCGCCGACAGCAGCGCGATCCCGAGCGCGATCATCAGCGCCGCGCGCATGATCCCGGGCCCGCCGTGGTACACGAACATCGTGGCGAACATCCCGCCCGCGGCCAGCAGCGCGACGAGCACCAGCAGGCACCCGATGCCACGCAGGAGGCGCGCAAGCGGGCGCCGGTGCGGCGGCCACGGCGCGTCCGCTGGCCACCACGGTGGCCGCGCGTGCGGGGGTGCGTGGCGGAGCGGCCGGCGAAAGCGCGCCGGCTCCCAGGACGCGCTCTCCCGCCCCTCCCCGTCGCCGGGCACAGCGCGATCGTCTGCCGGGGATGGGTCAGTCGGAGGCAAAGCGGTACCCCACGCCGTACACCGTCAGCAGGTAACGCGGGCGGTGCGGCTCCGGTTCGAGCTTCCGTCGCAGGTTCTTCACGTGGGTGTCGATGGCGCGCTCGTACGCCTCGAACTCCACGCCGTGGATCGCGTCGAGGAGCTGCGCACGCGTGAAGATGCGGCCGGGTCGACGCGCGAGCGCGACGAGCAGCTGGAACTCGGTCGCTGTGACATCGATCACCTGTCCGCCGCGTTCCACGCGCATCGTCGGCTCGTCGATGACGAGGTCGGCGACCGCGATCCGCCCGCCGGGGGCTTCGAGCGCGCCGCGCTCGGTGCGCCGCAGGACGGCGCGCACACGCGCCACCATCTCGCGCGGGCTGAACGGCTTCGTGATGTAGTCGTCCGCGCCGAGCTCCAGTCCGTGGATGCGATCCAGCTCGTCATCACGCGCGGTGAGCATCACGATCGGGACGTCCGAGTCACGCCGAAGCGCGCGCGCCACCTCGAGCCCATCGACGTCCGGCAGCCCCAGGTCGAGGACCACGAGATCGGGCTGACGGGCGCGCGCCGTCTCCAGCGCGGCCCGCCCGCTCTCCGCCGCAAGGACGGTGAACCCCGCGCGCTCCAGGTAGTCCCGCGCGAGCTGCAGAATGCGCGGCTCGTCGTCGACGACGAGGATCGACGTCATGCGGCCGTCCCCCGTCCTCGACGCTCCCCGCGCACCCCACGCGGCCGCGATCTACGCGATCTAGGAGCGCTGCTCCCCGCCTGCGGGCGCGTCCGCCGGCGGCGCGGAGGGCGCCTGGGCCTCGCCGGCGTGCGCCGTCCGGTGCCAGTCCTCGAACATCTCACGGCGCCCATCCCAGCCCGGGCCACCGTGCATCGGCCCGTGCGCGTGCATCCCGTGGTCACCGTGCCACATGCCCCAGTGGCCCGGCCCGAAGATAGCAAAGCGCACGAGCCGGAAGATCAGGAACAGGATGAGCAGCCCGAACAGCAGCCGGAACAGGAAGAACCCGGCAAAGAACCCGCCGCCGCCGTAGCCCATGTACCCGCTGTGCCCGTACATCATCGTGCCCCCCGCGGCGTACGGGTGCGCCGACCCCGCCTGGAATGCGAACGCGGCGATCACGCCGATGACGGCGACCACCCCGAGGATCGCGAGCACTCGTGCCCACCAATGACCGTTCATCGCACACCACCTTTCTGGCCCCGGGCTGTCCCGCCGGGCGCACTCCGATCCTCCCGCACGAATGTGGAGAACCTGTGAGCGCCCGCGGGGCAAGGCGAAGCACCTCGAGGGGCGGATGGGACGACGGACGAGCGGGGCGAAGCGCAGTGCTCCTAGCGCACGGTGACGGTGCCCGCCATGAACGGGTGGAACGAGCACGTGTAGGCGAACGTCACGGGGCGATCGAACCGCCGCTCGTAGGTCGCCCCGGGGTGGATGACGGGCGACGAGGTGCCGTCTGCGCCGACCACATCGTGATCGACGGTGTCGTTGTTCGTCCAGCGCACCACGAGCGGAGCCGAGCCGCTGGCCGCCTCGAAGGCGAAGTTCGTGATCGCCACGCTCACCCTCGACTCAGCCGCGGGGGATGGGGCCGCGGGGGATGGGGCCGCGGGGGATGGGGCCGCGGGGGATGGGGCCGCGGGTGACGGAGTCGCGGGGGTCGCGGCCGCCGTTGGCGTGCTCGCCGCCGCGGGCGATGCCGTCGCGCCGGCCGGCGTCGCGCTGGCCGGCGTCGAGGCGGCAGGCCCGCTCGCGGTGGCGGTCGCCGCCGGCGTCGCGGTCGCCGGGGCGACTGTCGCGGCCCGGTCGGCGGTGCTGGCGGGGGACGCGGATGCCGCGGGCGAGTTCTTCGCAGCCGGCGTGCCTCCACCGCACGCGGCCAGCACGACCATGAGCGCCGGCAGTGCGACCACGATCAGGCCACGCACGCGCCCGCCAACGGGGGTTCGATTCACGTTCGACTCCGACCAGAACAGCAGCGGGCCACGAGGACGCCACGCGAGCCCATGCAGGAGTAACGCGCCCCGGGGTGGCGGCGGATTCCTGCGCGCCGCCCCGGCGCCGATCTGCGGGACTCCAGCCGTGGGCAGTGATCCAGACGAGGCCCTCGTGCGAGTAACGACACACGAAGGTGGCCCCGGGCCGGTCAGCGAGCCCGGCCGTCCACGCCACGTGATCGAGCACTGATTGAGGAGGAACGAATGCTGCGCATGATCGCTCGAACCCGTCGCTGGGCGGCGGTGGGAATGATGGCTGTCGCGATCGCGATGATGCCCGCGATCGCCTCGGCACAGACCGCGTCGACGGTGACCGTGGAGCAGGTCGACTTCGCGCTGAAGACGGGCGCCACCTCGGTCGCCCCGGGTGCGGTCACGTTCGCCATCAAGAACTCGGGCGCCCGGCCGCACGAGCTCGTGGTGGTCAGGACGGACCTCGACCCGAAGGCGCTGCCCCTCAAGGACGGGCGCGTCGATGAGAGCGCGGTGCAGATCGTCGCGCGATCGAACCGGCTCACCCCGCCGGACGTGACCACCGGGATCCTGAACGCGAACCTCGCCACCGGCCGGTACGTGCTGTTCTGCAACGTGGGCACACACTACGCGCAGGGCATGAACGCCTCGCTGGCCGCCGGGACGCCCGCCACCCCGGCTCCGGCGCCCGCACCGGCAGCAGCGCCGGCGCCCGCGCGCACCGGAACCGGCGGCCCGCTGGTGGGTGGCGCAGACCGGACCGCCCCGTGGGCGCAGTTCGCGATCGCGGCCGTCGCCGGCCTCGCCGTCCTCGTCGCGCGCCGGCAGGTGGGACGCGACCGCTAGCGCACCGACGCGCACGTTCTGTCGATCCAGGGGGGCCCGCCGCCCGGCGGGCCCCCTTCGCGCTCGCGGCCGTGCTCGCATGCTCGCAGCCCTGATCGGCGGCCGCTCCGGCTACAACACGCGCCGGAAGACCACGACGTCGCGATCGAGGTAGTCGCCGAAGCCGTTGGCGCCGTAGACGATGCGCCCGCCACACGTGATCAGCGTGAGCCACTCCTCGGCGCGCGGGCGCGCGCTGGGATAGAGCACCTCCGTCATCGGGATGTTGTCGACGGTGTACCGCGCGCTGCTGATCACGCGGTACGCGATGCGCGTGCCGTCCGCCATGTCGAGGAACAGCTCGTCGCCGGCCTCGGCGGTGTTCATGTAATAGAAGGGGCCCTGCATGTGGTTCCACGTCTCGTGGGCGGAGAAGACCGCGTTCCCCGGGCGGCCCGGCGCGGCGAACGCGGGGTACCAGCCCACGGCGTAGCTGCCGTCGTTGTCCGGCGCCTCCATCTGGTTGTTCACGATGCCGAGCACGTCGATGTAATGATCGAGCCCGAGCCGCGGCGACACGATGCGCACGATACCGCCGCTGTTGGGCGGTGAGGCGACGTACTTCGGCGGGGGCGCAGGGAACCCGGCGGAGGCCGCGTTCACCGAGGGGCGGCGGATCACGTCGATCCCGGCGGGGGGTGGGGCGGGCCGCACCGGACTCGCTACGTCCGGGGACGTGACCGAGGCGTCCAGGGCTGCGGGGGCCACCGCAGCCACGCGTGCTGCGGTTACCTCGGCCGTGGCGAGGGCGGCGGGCGTCGCGGTGGAGGTCGCCGTCGCGGGGGAGGCCGGGGGTGGCTCCGCGGGGGTGACGGGCACCACGGGCATCGCACCAACGGGCGCCCGGCGCGCCGGCGCCACGCAGCCCGCGACGAGTCCCGCGCCCAGCACCGCGAACACTACGGCGGACAGCACGGCGGACACGGTCCCGGCCGCGCGGCCCGGGCCTGCGCCTCGCCGTGGGTGTGCCGGCCGTTCGTGTGCCGGATCTGCCTGAGGCTCCACGCAACCTCGATCCCGCTGACCACAGCGCGCTGCACCGCTATGTACCACAGTGTCCTGTCACGGGGCACCCTGCGCTCCTCGCCGGTGCCCGTCGTGAGACGTGAGGTGCGCGGATCGTCAGGCGGTCATCGCGAGGAGCACGGCGGCGAGCTGACGCTCCTCCGCGCTGCCCGGGGGCGAGAGCCGGGCGAGCGCGGCGGCCAGGCGGCGGAACTCCGGTCCGCGCCGCTGCTCGACGTCCAGCAGGTCGCGCAGCCCTCGCTCGTCCCCGTCCGCCTGGAGCAGCATCGCCGCATGCACGCGGTCGAGGGTGGTCGCCCCGGCCCGCACTCGGGGCGCGTCGCCGTCTGCGGTCTCGAACACCGCGCCGCGCCGCTCGGAGGCCGGGATCAGGCCGACGAGGTCGTCCTGGATGCGCACGATCCGGCCGTCCCAGTCTTCGAGCCGGATGCCGAGCGGCCGCGTGAAGGACTGCACCACCTCCAGCGCAAGCCACGGGTCACTCGCCGTCGCCTCGGCCGGGGATCCGGTCGGCGGCAGCGCCCACGACAGGAGCAGGACGGCGAGCCTCGCGTCGTCCTCGATCACGTCGAGGCCGGGCGACACGCCGCCGGGCTGTAGGTACGTGGTGCCGAACGCGCGGTCCAGCGCGACGTGGTCGAGCGCCTCCCACAGGTACGCCATGTAGCCGCGCCTGTGCGGCTCCGCCGCCCCGGGATCGCCCTCGAGCGGGACCGAACGCCCCTCGGCGTCGACCACCGTCGAGTAGCCTGCGAAGAACTCCATCGCGGGGGCGAGACACGCGAAGAACACGTCGCCGCCGCTCATGCCGGACGCCCGCAGCTGCTCGGTCCAGGGGACGACGATCTGCCGGAGCTCGGCCAGCAGCTCCCCCCACTGTCCGATCCCCTGGCCGTGCGCGTGCTCCCCCGCTGGCTCACGGTGCCCGTGCCCGAACGGCGACCAGCCACCGGCGGGTGTCGCGCCTGCCGGCCCGGTCGAGTCCGCGAGCACCGCCTCGCAGGGGATGCGGTCCATCACGCACAGCAGCGGCTCGCTCGCCCGCCGGGCGGGGCGTGTGACCTCGTACACCTGCCCGCAGCTCGGGCAGCGGAAGTCGTACAGCGGCAAGCGGACCTCCCGCCCCCGGCGCGGCACCGGGCGATCGCACGTGGTGGCAATCATGTGGGGGCGATCATACGGTCGCCCCCGCGCGACCGGGCGTCACCTCGCGCGAGACGCCCCGTGGGGGGTTATGTGCGACGGCGGTTCGCGAGGCTGGCGACCGTCGTGCGCCCGAAGGGGCCGTCGAGGTCGTACAGGGCGCACTCGCCCACGGCGATCCCCTCGGTGGCGCCGTGCGCGATGGCGGCGACCCCGATCCAGTCGCCCACGGGGTCCCGGTGGAGGTACAGCGAGGCGTCGGCGTTGATGTAGTTGAGCCCCTGGTCGCTGCCGTTCGCGAAGGGATTGGCGTAGTCGGACATCATCGCCGCGCGCACCAGCGCGCTCGCGCGCTCACCCCGCACGAAGTCCACGACATCACGCAGCCACGCCCGTCGCGGCGCCGGGCCGTCCGCCCCGGAGTCGCGTGCGGTGAGCATGCGCTGCTCCCAGATCGGGATGCGCGCGCCCGCGAGGTCCGGAGCCGGCAGGGCATCCGGAAGCGGCACGTCCCACGAGGGCGGCGCCCACACCGTGCCCTCCGGCGGCGGCGTGCGCCGCAGCATCACGACGCTCGCGCGCGCGATGTCGAGACCGTCCGCGACCACCGTCGCATCCACCACCCGGATGCGGTTCCCATCGCGCGCGACCCGGGTCTCCACGGTGACCGGGACCATGGGCGCCAGGCGGAACATGTCGATGGTGACGCGGGACACCTGCAGCAGCGGGTCGAAGTGGCGTTGCTCAACCTGGTACATGAGCAGCCCGGAGATCACCGGGCCGCGCAGCGAGTTCGGGTCCCAGATGCTGCGCGTCCACGGCGTGGGCAGGAAGCGGTCACC
>JBAYVN010000064.1:0-13850 GCA_041674525.1 Dehalococcoidia bacterium
CACAACCTCGGCCGTGGATCGCGGCGTGCCGCCGGCTTCGATCCACGCGTGGCACGTGCCCAGCGTCGGGTGACCGGCGAACGGGAGCTCGCCGCCGGGCGTGAAGATGCGGACGCGGTAGTCCGCCTCACCCGAGGGGCGGAGCACGTAGGCCGTCTCGGAGAGGTTCGTCCAGCGTGCGAACGCCTGCATCTGCGCATCGGAGAGCGCGTCCGCGCCATGGACGACCGCCAGCGGGTTGCCGCTGAACGGCCCGTCCGAGAAGACGTCCACCTCCGAGAAGCCGAGCACGGGCACGGGCGCTACCCGCCGCGCACGCGCATGTCGGCCTCGTAGCGCGCCATGGTCTCGGCGTTCGCCGGGTAGAGCCCGGGCAGCGGCACGCCGCGCCCCACCTCGCCCATGATCCACTCCTCCAGGCGCTCCTGCTCCACGGCCTCCGGGACCACGGTCTCGAGCATGCTGGCGGGGATCACCACGGCGCCGTCGTCGTCCACCACGATCACGTCACCCGGGAATACCGCGACGCCGCCGCAGCCGATGGGCTCCTGCCAGTTCACAAACGTCAGCCCTGCGACCGAGGGCGGGGCGGCGATCCCGCGGCACCACACGGGCAGACGGGTGGAGAGCACGCCCGCACCGTCGCGGACCACGCCGTCCGTGACCAGCCCGGCGACCCCGCGCTTCTGCATGCGCGCACAGAGGATGTCGCCGAAGATCCCGGCGTCCGTGATCCCCATCGCGTCCACGACCACGATGCACCCAACGGGCATGTCCTCGATCGCCCCGCGCGTCGACCGGGGGTTCGCCCACGATTCGGGCGTGGCGAGATCCTCGCGCGCGGGGACGAAGCGCATCGTGAACGCCTCGCCGACCAGGCGTCCCTGGCCGGGACGGATCGGCATCGTCCCGCGCAGCCAGACGTTGCGCAGGCCGTGCTTGAGCAGGACGGTGGTCAGGGTCGCGGTGGACACCCGCGACAGGGTATCGGTGATCGTGGAGTCGAGCGGCACGGTGCCTCCTGTGCTTCCCCCGCGCGACGGCGCCCGGGCTCTCGTTATCATCGCGCCAACGGCCCGTGTGCGGGGAGTGGATGCCGGCCGCGGCGCACACGGCACGCTGGAGCGACCCGCAGCATCCCGGTACGCTGGCGAGAGGCGGCGCCACGAGCAGGGTTGGGAGGTCCGCGAAGATGGAGTCCACGACGGTCTCATCGATCCTCGCACCCGGCTCGATCCTGGTGCTCGTCGCATCCGTCGCAGCGGCGGCCGTCGCCGGGACGCCCGGAGCGCACCAGCTCCGCGCGTTCGTCCTCGCGCGCGGCCCGTGGCTCGCCTTCGCCGTCGCGGCGATCGCGATGACCGGATCGCTCTACTACTCGGAGGTCGCGCACTTCACGCCCTGCGAGTGGTGCTGGTTCCAGCGCATCGCGATGTATCCGCTGGCGGTGGTGCTGCTGATCGCGGCGATCACGCGGGACACGCGGGCATGGCGGTACGCCGTCCCGCTGGCCGCGATCGGGCTCCTGTTCTCGATGTATCACTACCAGTTGGAGCTGTTCCCCGATCAGCCGACGATCTGCTCCACCACGGTGCCGTGCAGCGTGCGCTGGGTGTCGGTCTACGGGTTCGTGTCGATCGCCTTCATGGCCGGCGCGGGCTTCGCCTCGATCCTCGCCTTGCAGTTCGCCATGGCGCGCGCGCGCCGGATGCAGCCCGGCGCCTGACGCGCGCGTCTACGGGCGCGCGGCGACGTGGATGCGGGCGTCCGCGGGCAGCCCGACGATGATCCGGGGGTCCGCGCCGGCCAGCGGCACCTTGACCTCGTACTTGCGGGCCTGCCCGGTGCGGAGCGCCGGGTTCGCCGTGGGGTTCGAGGCGACAGACCCCACCGGCACCGTGAACTCGAGGGCGAGCGAGGCGAACGACAGTTCCACCGGCTGCCCCACCGCGACCCGGCCGATGTCATCCTCGTCGACCTCCAGCAGGACGTGCAGGTCCAGCTCCTGGATCACGACGGCCTGCATCCCGACCAGCGCGAACTGCCCCTCGCGCAATTCGAGCGTGGTGATGCGCCCGGCGGAGGCCGTGATCACGGGCACGAGGCCGCCGTCCACACTGTTCTCGATCCAGGCCAGCACGTCGCCCTGCTTCACGTGCTGCCCCTCGGCGACCGCGAGCACGGAGACGAGGCCGCTCGCCGGCGCCAGCACGGTGGCGCGCGATGCGTCCACGCGCCCCGTGAGCGAGACCACGGCGGGACGCGTGGAGACGTAGCTGTACGTCGCGTACCCTCCAGCGGCGACCACGGCCAGCAGCACGATGAGCACGACGACACGCACCGTGCCGCCTGATCGCCGCCGCGAGATCCCCCCGGCCGCCGCGATCGGCGCCGTGCCGTGGCTCATCTCTGCCCCACCGAACCGGGGCAGGGCCGCGCTGAACTGCCAGCGCTCGCCGCCGAACTCGCGCGCCTCGAACGCCCCGAGCGCGAGCAGTCCGATGATGGCTGTGACGGACCCGAGCACAAGCTGGTGTTCAATCTTGATGCCATCGATGAGCACGCCCTGGAGATCCGAATAGTAGTACGGGCTGGCGTACTTGATGTCGGAGACCGACTCGACGGCAGACGCGATCGCCACGACGAGGTAGGCCACGACCATGATCGCGCCGGTGCACGCGGCCGCCGTCGATCGCGATGGGGCGACCGCACCAAAGAAGAGCCCCGTCGCGATGATGAACGCCGTGAAGGGCAACTGCGCCAGCGTAGCCCCGACGAGCATCAGGTTCGTCAGCTCCCGGCCGAGGTCCGCGAAGGGCATCGTGAGTGTCCATCCCACCGATGTGATGACGATCACCCCGAGCATCGCGACGAGGATCGCGCCGAGTTTCTGGAAGAACATGCTGCTGCGCGCCACCGGGAGCGATGCGAGCATTTCCATGGTCCCCGAGCCCTCCTCGCCCGCGAGCGCGCCAGTGGAGGCGAAGATCGCGAACGCGCCGAGCACCAGCGGGCCCAGCGAGAAGAACTCCGCGGTGAAGAACGCGCGCGGGTCAGACATGCTGATGCCCCCCGTGCCGAACGCGTTGAGGATCTCCTCCGGGTAGTCCAGGTCGCCGAGCGACGAGGCCACCGAGGGGAAGAGGAGCATCTCCAGCCCGGCCCAGAACGCCAGGCCGACGCCGTACCACAGGACCTGCATGCGCAGGCGGTACAGCATCTGGCTGAGGAGAACCATCTACGCCCCGCCCGCTGTGCCGGTGGCGACCTGCGCACCGGCCTCGGCCTCGCCCTGCGTATACAGCGACAGGAAGAAGTCCTCCAGCGTGGGCTCGTGTGCGTCGATGTCGATCACGTGGTAGCGAGCGAGGCGCTTCACGAGCGCGTCGAAGCCGTTCGCGACCTCGAACACGTGGCGCCCGCCCTCCACGCGCAGAAAGCGCGCCCCGTCCATGTCCTCGAACGCGCCGGGCGCGGGCGTATCGCCCAGCCTCGCGGTCACGTGGCGCGCGGCGATCCGCCGCTGCTCCGCCAGGTCGAACGACCCCACGAGCTGGCCCGCGCGGAGCACCGCCACGTGATCGCAGACGCGTTCCACCTCGCTCAGGATGTGCGAGGAGAAGAAGACCGTGCGTCCTTCAGCCGCGACCTCGCGGACGATGTCCAGCACGACGTCCTGCATCAGCGGGTCGAGGCCCGCCGTGGGCTCGTCCAGGATGACGACCTCCGGACGGGAGAGCAGCGCGGCGATCAGCCCCACCTTCTGCTGGTTGCCGCGCGAGAGCGTGTGGATGCGCCGGTCCGGGTCGAGCTCGAGCCGCTCCAGCAGCGAGGCGACGTGCGGGCCGTCCGGCTGGATGCCGCGCACGCCCGCGACGAACGTGAACATGTCGCGCCCGGTCATGTAGGCGTAGAAGCGGGCGTCCGAGGGCAGGTAGCCCACGTGTGCCCGCGCCTCCACGCCGTCGGCCTGGCAGTCGTACCCGAGGATTGCCGCCCGGCCGGTGGTCGGACGGATCATGTCCAGGAGAATGCGGATGAGCGTGGTCTTGCCGGCGCCGTTCTGCCCGAGCAGCCCGAAGATCGTGCCCGCGGGCACGCCGAGGTCGACATCGATCAGTGCGCGGACGCTGCGCCCGTACTGCTTGCCGAGGTGCTCGGCGAGGATCGCCTGATCGGAACCCATCGGGCTGTCGCCTCTCCGCTCCGCGGCCGGGCCGAACCCGCTTTCAGTATAGGAACCACCTCCCCTCTGCGCCCGCGCATCCGGCTCGGCGTGCCGGGACTCGCGATCGCTGCCCCGCCGGCGTAGGCTCGGTGAGATCGGAGCGAACGATGTCCACGTTCCTGACCCCGGAACAGGAATTGCTGGCGCAGGAGGTCGCGCACCTCCTGATCGCGCGAGGCGAGACGGTCGCTGTCTCGGAGGGCACCGCGGGCGGGCTCGTCTCCGCCGCGCTGCTCTCGGTCGCGGGAGCCTCGCAGTACTACCGGGGCGGAGCGGTGCTGTACACGCTGCCGTCCCGCATCGCCCTCGCGGGAGTGTCCGCCGAGCAGTATGCGAACTACCGCGGCACCACGCCGGAGATGCTCGCGACGATCGCGGAGGCCATGCGCGCGCGCCTGGACGCCACCTGGTGCATCGCGGAATCGGGGCTCGCGGGCCCCACGCCGGGGCGCTCGGGGACACCGGCCGGGCGCACCACGGTCGCCGTCGCCGGCCCGCTGACCCGCACCGCCGTGATCGAGACGGGCACCATCGACCGCGCGGAGAACATGGTGCGCTTCACGACGATCGCCCTGCGCTTCCTGCGCGACGCGCTGCGGGATGCGCCGCGCGAGACGCCCGCGCGTGGACAGGCGTCCTAGCGTGCCCGGCGAGCGCTCGCGGCTGGTCTACTCCACCGACGGCACGGACGGCGGACGCGTGCGGCCGCCCGTGCCCCCGCGCCGCGCGGCGAAGCAGGAACCGCAGCGCGCCGCTCTCACTCCCGCCGACGGCTTCGTGCGCATCAGGCGCGAGAAGCAGGGGCGTGGCGGCAAGACCGTCACTACCGTCGCCGGCCTCCCCGGCGGCGATGCCGATCTGGACGCGATGCTGAAGGTCCTCAAGCAACTCTGCGGCGCCGGCGGCACGCGCGAGGGCGCCACGTTGGAGATCCAGGGCGATCACCGCGATCGCATCCAGGCGAGGCTCGAGGCGCTCGGTCATCGCGTGAAGCGCGCCGGCGGCTAGGGCTCCTCGACCACCGGCAGGGACTCCCCGCGCCACCCGGCCAGCCGCCGCAGGTACTCCAGGTGCGCGCGGCGCGCGCGGATGAAGAGCACCCCGAACGCCGCAACCGCGACGAGCGCGAGCGTCCCGCCGATCGCCATCGAGGTGAACCGCACGCCGTCCGTGACCGGCATGAGCGGGACGATGCCGCGCGAGACCACGGCCAGCACCAGCAGCGCGGCGAATACTGGACCTCGACGGCGGCTGGGACGGCGCACGAGCCGTTCGCTGGCGAACTCCGGGAGGATCATCTGCGCCATCCCGACGATCCCCAGCGTGATCACGCCCACCGCGAAGACGTGGCGCGCGGCATCGGCGGCGCGCGCCGAGACGGCATGGTCGCGAACGGCCGCATCGAGACCGCTCACGAGCAGCAGCGCCCCCGTGAGGGTCAGGGAGAGCAGGGCACCGCGGAGCGCCCACGAGAGCGGCTCGGACGCCGCGGCGAAGCGCGTCTCGCGGCGCCACCACCCGAAGGAGCTCACCAGCACGAGCACCCCGGCGCCGACCGACGACTGACCGAGGACCGCCAGCCTCTCCGCGCCGCCGAGGCTGGCGCCGATCCACACCACGAGACCCACCTGCAGCAGCGCCGCCCCCGCGAGCCCCAGCCGCCGCGAGGGCGCCGGCATGCCGAAGAGCGTCGGGAACGCCCGCAGGCCCACGCCGCTGAACACGCTGAGCAGGAAGCCGAAGAGCGCCATGGTGACCAGGAGGCCATCGTGGTCGCTGCGCAGGATCGTCCCGCCCTCGCCCGCCAGTCCCCCGAGCCAGATGAGGCCGAGCGCCGCCTGCACCACCAGCCAGATCGCGCCCGCGCTGATCTGCACCGCGTGCGGGGCGCCGGCGCGTGCCGTCGATCCCATCACCGCGATCGTCGCGCCCGCGAAGCAGAGCGCGCCGATCAGCTGCAGCAGCGCGCCGGCCAGCATGACCGCCGCGAAGCCGGGGTAGTCGAGCAGCGGCTGCCCGATCGCGCGCCCCAGGAGCCCCACGACCAGGCACCAGTACGCCGCGGTCATGGCGCGCATGTTCGGCACCTGCCCGTTGCCGAACCGCGGGATCAGCTTCGCCGCCACACCGGCGACGAACAGTCCCGCGAAGCCGATCACCTGCAGCTGTCCGTGCACCTGCGCGTGCGTAGCCCACGACACCGAGACGCCGGCGATCGCCGCCTCGATGGACAGCGACACGGCGAGGGTAAAGCCGCCGAACACGCCGAAGCCCAGCGCCGCGTAGACGAACGGCACGTGCACGTCCGCGAGGCGGTCCCGCCCCGGGCGGCGAGGCGGTGAGCCGGTGGGGGCTGCGGCCATGTGCTCGTCCTTCCGTTGGCTCGCCGGTGGCCAGCATCTCCCCTCCCCGGCCCTCGGGGAACCGGGTTCGACGCAGGAATGCCGGTCCCGGCCAGGATTGGCGAGGCCACGCGGTGCCCGCCGACGCCAGGTGCGCCGCACCGCCGGGGTACGCGGGGTTCTGCGTTCGTGTTATGTTTCATTCACGCTTCTCGAAGATCGAGAAAGTCGGGGAAATACGGCGGCGCACCCATCGTCCGCGGAAAAGTAATCGGGTACTGTTAAGCCCGGCAACGGACGACGGCGGCGGCGCGGCGATTGCGTGGCCCCCGTGGCCCGGCGGAAGGCCGGGGAGACAGATGTCGTCCGCCTGTGCGGGGACACTCTCACAATCTCGGAGACAAGACGCCCGATGACCATCCGCATGGCGGCCCCCGCCCTCGTCACCCTCATCTCGCTGTCCTGCGGGCTCGCCGCCATCGAGGCGGCACACGCGGGCCAGTGGGACATGGCATTCCGCTTCATCATGGCGGCGGCCATCGCGGACGCCATGGACGGGACGCTCGCCCGGCTGCTCCACGCGAGCAGCGACATGGGCAAGGAGCTCGACTCCCTCTCGGACCTCGTGACCTTTGGCGCGGCCCCCGCGTTCCTCCTCGCCTCCCGCTACTCGTCGGCGCCGACCGAGGTGATCTTCGGGGCCATGGTGCTCTTCGTCGCGGCCGGGGCGTATCGGCTGGCGCGCTACAACGGGCAGTCCTCCCGCGGCGACAACTTCTGCGGGATGCCAATTACGGCCGCCGGCCTGCTGCTGGCCGCCGCCGTGGCCGGCCCCGTCGCCCTCACGCACGTCGAGGCGGTCGCAGTGGCGATCGCGCTGTCCGCCCTCATGGTCAGCCGCGCGCCGTTCCCCATGCTGAAGTTCGGGTGGGGGCTGCTGCTTCCGGCGCTGGGCGCCGCAATCATCCCGGTCGCGCTCGCGAACTCGGTGGAGTGGCTCGCCGTGGTCGCCATTCTCGTGCTCGGCATATACGTGGTGATGGGCGTCGCGAACGCGCTCTCTGATCACGTCGCCGACGCCGTTCCGGAGGAAGTGCGTGAGGATGCGCCTGCGCATACCTAGTCCCGTGCAGGAGATCCCGTCGATGTGGTCCTTCTTCCGCGCGTTCCTGCGCGACCGGAAGACCATCGGCTCGGTGACGCCTACCAGCTCCTTCCTCGGCCGCCGCATGGCCCACCTCGCCGGCGTGCAAGAGGCCCGCAACGTGGTGGAGTTCGGGGCGGGAACCGGTCCGATCACCGGCGCGCTGCTGGAAGCGCTGCCTGCCGACGGCCGCCTGTGGGCGTACGAGGTGTACGAGCCGTTCCTGGAGCGCCTCCGCAGGCGATTCACGGATCCGCGGCTCACACTCATCGGCGAGTCCGCGGAGATGGTCCGCGAGCTCCGGGCGCAGGAGGTGCCGGACGGCTTCGACGCGATCGTCTGCTCCATCCCGTTCGCGAACCTGCCGCCGGCGGTCACGAGCAACCTGCTGAGCGCAGCCGCCGATGCGCTGCGCCCCGGAGGCACCTTTGTCGCGCTCCAGTACCATCCCACGTACCTGGCGCCGATCATGCGCAGGCACTTCGAGACGGTGCGCCGCACGTTCTACCCGTGGAACGTCCCGCCCGCGCTGCTGCTGACCGGTCGCGGCCGCCGGAGCGACCACTGAGCGCCGCACGCTGGCGGCCACTCACCGAAGGCAGCGCGATCCTGCTTCCCCTGGCCGCCGCGACCCTCGCGGCCGCGCGGTTCGCGCCGGTCATCACCCCGCTTCCGCTGCTCGCCGCCGGCGCGGTCGCCCTGGCCTTCCGCGACCCGGAGCGCGCGATCGAGCGGCGCGCGGGCGCGGCGCTGTCCCCCGCGGACGGACGCATCCTGCGCGTGGGGCGCGAGTTCGATGACTACTGGCAGGCGGAGATGACGGAGATCGCGATCTTCCTGGCGCTGTCGGACGTGCACATCCAGCGCGTTCCCCTCGACGGCGAGGTGGTCGCGCAGCGCCGGAAGGCAGGCGGCTACCGCCCCGCCATGACCGAGGCCGCCACGCACGGCAACAACCAGCTCGCGACCTACCTCCAGACCGCGATCGGGCCATGCACGGTCACGCAGATCAGCGGCCTCGTCGCGCGACGCATCGTGTCGTGGACGCAGACCGGCGACCGCGTGGCACAGGGCGACCGCATGGGCATGATCAAGTTCGGATCGCAGGTCACGTTGCGCCTGCCGATCACCGCGCGCGTCCTCGTGGGGGCCGGCGACCGCGTCACCGGCGGCGTGACCGTGGTGGCCGAGGTCCCGGCCAGCGTCTAGCTCCTGGTCCCGGCCTCGGACTCGGCGCGTGCCGGGGACGTGCTCGCAGCGGGCGCCGGCAGCGCGGGGGTGCGCATCAGCGTGAAGATCGCGCCCGCCGCGAACATCATCGCCGCTCCGCCCGCGAACACCATGTGGTCCGTGAGCACCCCGCGGTCGATGAAGTAGCCGATCAGCGGCGGGCTCACCGAACCCGCGCCGATCATGATCGGCGCCGTGAATCCTCGAATCGCACCCTGCGCGCGCCGCCCGAAGTACGCCGGGATGGCGAGGTTCTGGCCGGTGCCCATCCCCGCCGATCCGACGCCCCAGGTCATGGAGTGCGCGAAGGGCCAGATCGCGTGCGGCGAGACGACCATCAGCGCGGCCATCGACAGCGCCCGGAAGATCCCGCCCGTGAGGCCGATGAGCGCCAGCCGGTAACGCTCGGACATGTAGCCGAAGATCAGCGTGAACAGCATCACGACGAACGGGTCGGACGCCACGGCGACGCCGATCCATCCCGCGGAGACACCCATGTCCGTCCAGTACGGCACGCGGAGGAAGAGGATCGTGTTCGTGGCGAAGGTGTGGAACGTGAACGCGAGCACCATCAGCCACAGCGCCGTGGTACGCATCGCCTGCTTCAGCGTGAAGTTCGTCTCCGTCACCTGACGCGCCGTCACGGATCCCGGCCGCGGTGTCGAGGATGCCTCGACGGGCGGCGCGGATGCTCCGTCGGGGAACAGCCCCACGTCCTCGGGGTGGCGCCGCATGAGGATGGCGTACGCGGGGATCAGCACGGCGGCGATGAGGATGCCGTAGATGAACCACGCCTCGCGCCACCCGATCGTGGTGACCAGGTACGCGGAGATGATCGACCAGGATGCCGTGCCCAGGCCGCCGCCCATCGTCGCGTATGAGACCGCCCGACCGCGCTTCGCGACGAACCAGTTGGCGGGCGGCACCCCGGTGAGGATCTGGCCCCCGCCGAAGACGCCGAAGCCCGAGAAGCCGGAGATGAAGAACAGGGCGTACATCCACCAGGTGTTGCTGGCGAGCGACAGCGCGGAGAGGCACACCCCCGCCCACGCGGCGCAGCCCACGCCGAGCCACCTCGGCCCATACCGGTCCACGAGGTGACCGAGGACCGGCGCGGCGACGCCGGCGCTGATCTGCCGAAGCGAGATGCACCAAGCGAGCGTGCCCAGCGACACGCCGAGCTCGCTGCGGATGGAGACGATGAAGATCGAGAACACCACGGGGTTGAGCGGCGCCGTGATCCAGTTCCCCATGAACGAGACCGCGACGATCACCCACCCGTAGAACGCCCCGCCCGGCAGCGTGATCGGCGGTCGGCGAGACGTCATCACGTGCCCTCCCTCGATGTCGCCGCGATCCAGAGCGCCCCGGGCGGCGCTGCCGCCGAGATGTTCCGCGCACGATAGGCGCTCGCGCTCCAGCGCGCACGCGGCACCCGCGCCCTCACGCCGCGGAGCGGGCTACCGACCGGGCGCCGCGCGGGGCAGGAGCTCCGGCTCTCGCACGCTGAAGCGGATCGCGACGCCGAGGACGATGAACAGCGCGCCGAGCACCGCAAAGCCGAGGTTGAGCGAGATCGCCGCGAAGCCCGCGGCGGCCATCGGGCCCACCATGAACGCCACCGCCTGCACCCCGCTGGCCAGGCCGAACGCCGTGCCCCGGCGCTCACGCGGGGCGTTCGCCGCGATCAGGGTGTTGATCGCGGGCACCATCGCCGCCTGGAGGAGGGCGATCGCCGTGAACGCGACAATGAACCACGTGGCGGTCCCCGCCAGGGGCAGGAGCATGTGGCCCACTCCCGTGCCCACGCAGGTGACGATGAGCGTGTACTGCAGCAGGCCGGGGCGCACGAGCTGCCGCGCGAGCCACACCCCGGCGACCCCGCCCAGACCGGACAGCGTGAACGCGAGGCCGGAGAGCCCGGTCGCCTGGCCCGCGCCCGCAATGCGCTCGATCGCGATCGGGGCGGCGATCCGCAGGAGCTGGCCGAACGCCAGCGAGAAGAACCACACCGCGAGCGCGACCGTGAACTGCCACGTCAGCAGCGACATGATCGAGCCGCTCGCCTCCCTGCCCCCCTCTCCGGTCGCCGTGACGCCAACGTGATCGCGCGGCACCGCGAAGGTCGCGAAGATCCCGGCGATCAGCGGCAGTGCCGCCCCGCCGATGATCGCGCCTCGATAGCCGACGAAGACGGCGAGCCCCGCGCCGATTGCGGGGCCGAGCGTGTTCCCAACGTACTGTGCCCCGGTGACCATGCTCATCGCGCCGTTCAGCCGGCGATCGGAGACGGAGACGCTGGTGAGCGCGGTGGCCGCGGGGATGAACCCGGAGAACAACCCCTGCAGCGTGAACGCCGCGGCGATGTGCCACGGCTGCGTGGCGAACGCCGCGACGGCCATGGTGACCGAGGCCGAGTACAGCGCCCGCAGGAACATCGCCCGACGGCCGTAGCGGTCCGAGAGGATGCCCCACACCGGCCCGGCGACCAGCCGCGCGACGCCCTGTGCCCCGGCGGCAATCCCCGTCCAGAAGAGCGCGCTGGCATCGCTCGCCGCGCCCAGCTGCTTCATGTACAGGGGGACGAAGGGGATCCAGAAGTTCATCGACAGGCTGGCGAGGCCGGCGCCGGCCGCGATCGCGAGCACGGCCCGTGCGGCGCGTGCCTCGGCCGCCGCCTCCGCGTGGGTCGATGTCTCAGCGGTGATCGTCGACTCCTCGGCAGGCGGGCGGATCACGGGTCGAGCGCGCCCCGATGGCTGCTCCGAGCGTACTCCGCGCGCCCCAGCGCGCCAGCAGCCCGCACCGGACGCCCGCCAGAGGCCCGCCTGCGGGCTACGCGAACGCCAGCTCGCGCAGGGGGCGCAGCCGCGACCAGAAGACGCGCCGCACGGCCTCCGTGGAGGACTGCGAGAAGAGCTCGCCGCGCATCAGGCGCGCGCCGGGCCAGCCCACGGAGTAATGCATCAGGTGCTTCTTCATCTGCACCGCCGCCGCGAACGGCGGGAAGTACGCCTCGATCAGGTCAATGTGCCGCGCGATCACCTCGGCCTCGTAGGCGAGGCGCTGCCGCTCGTCCATCGCCTCGTACGCCGGGTTGAAGACCCACGGCCGCCCGAGCGCGGCACGCCCGATCATCACGGAGACGCACCCGGTCTCCGCCATCATGCGCCGCGCCTCCGCGATCGACGTGACGTCCCCGTTGCCGGTGACCGGGATGTCCACCGCGCGCACGACGTCGCCGATGACGTCCCACGGGGCGCGGCCGGTGTACTGCTGGGCGCGCGTCCGCGGGTGCACCGTGATCGCATCGACGCCAGCGTCCTGCGCCATGCGCGCCACCTCCACGGCGTTCTGGTCGGTCTCGCTCCACCCGCTGCGGATCTTGATCGTCAGCGGCGTCTCCGGGATCGCGCGCCGGATCGCCTCGAGGATCCGCGCGGTGCTCGCCACGTCGCGCATCAGCGCGGCGCCCTTGCCCCGCTTCACGATCTTCGGGACGGGGCACCCCATGTTGATGTCCACGATGTGCGCCCCGCTCTCCACCAGGTGGCGCGCGGCGGGGACCAGGGCCTCCTCCGTGCCGCCGAGGAGCTGCATGGCGACCACGCCCAGGCCGGGCTCCACGCTCGCGGACCGGGTCGCCCACGGATTGCCCCGGATGAGCGCCTCGGCGTCGATCTCCTCGTTGGTCGTGAAGCCGCTGCCGCAGTGGAGGGCGATGCGCCGGAACGGCACGTTGGTGTAGCTCGCCATCGGCGCGAGCCGGACGGGCGAGTCAGTCAGCCAGTCGCGGATCGAATCGCGCGCCATGCGGTGAGATCGGTCAGACGGAGTGCCCGGTGCGGGGACGCCGGCTACGCGTCCGCGCGGCGGCGCAGCACGAAGTTCGTGTGGGGCGTCTTCTTCGCCTGGTACTCATCCGCGCGGCTGCGCTGCACCTCGACAATCTCGAAGCCGCAGGCCTCGAAGATGTCGCGGTACGTCTGGCGCGGCATGCGGTGCACGCGGAAGGGCGACCGTGCACCCGCGCCGTGGTCGCGGATCATCCCCATGTGCTGCGCGATCTCGGCCGCGTCGTCGAAGGTGTAGACCGAGGCGATGAACACGCCGCCGGGCTTCAGCGAGCGGGCGATGTTCGAACAGAAGCGGAGCAGCTCGTCGAAGTCGAACTGCATCAGCAGCTCATGACCAATGACCGCGTCGAACTCCTGCGTCCGCAGGTCATCGCCCAGGCCGTAGGCGACGCGGAAGTCGATCGGAGCCAGGTCCACGGTCGCCGCGCGCGCCTCGGCGAGGATGCGCTCGGAGACGTCGTTCGCGACGAGGGTGCCGACCAGCGGGCGGATGTGGCGGGTGACGCGCCCGCCGCCACAGCCGAGCTCCAGCGCGTGCGCCGTGCGGGCGACGTGCTTCGCGACGAGGCTCATGAAGGTGTCGAGACCGCCCCAGGTGGCGCCCATGCCGCCGTTGGGGATGACCTGGCGCACGGTGTCGACGTGGATCAGCCACGAGAGCGTGTGATCGGCGCGCAGGCCCGCGCTCGCACCTCGCAGCGCGGTCTTCGCCGCGTGGATCGCGAGGCTGGGCTGGTGCAGGAGCAGCCGCGCGAGGCGCAGCCACCCCCGGGTCGTGCCGGCGAGCGCCTGAATGCGGCGGCTCTCCTCCTCGGTCGCATCGAACCGCACCGGCGCAGCCGCTGTGTTGAGCGGCGCGGGAGCGTTCGTATCAGGCAGCGCGCTGCCGGTAGACAGCGGCGCCCCCTCACGACCCGTGAGTTCTTCTTGCATGATCATTCGCCAACGCCTCCGAAGCGGGTCGCATGTGCGCGCCGCGCTTGCCCCGCCGAGGGCAGCACCTGTGGCCGCAGCGCGGCCGGAGCAAGGAATATACCGGAGAACGCCCC
>JBAYVN010000065.1:0-13798 GCA_041674525.1 Dehalococcoidia bacterium
CACGGGCACCGCTACGGCGACATCGGCACCGACGGCGCTGGTGGCGGGGACTGTGGATGTGACGGCGTTCACGCAGACGCCGGCGACCGCGGGCTCGTACGCCTTCCAGGCGTCGTACGCGGGCGACAGCAACTACATCGCGGGCACGAGCCCGTGTGAGCCGCTCACCGTGACCGCGCTTGTGCTGCAGGCCTGTTCGCCGGGCTACTGGAAGCAGCCGCAGCACTTCGACTCGTGGACGACCTACACCCCGAGCACCACGTTCCTGTCGGTCTTCGCCAGGACGATCACGGTGAGGAGCGGTGGTCAGAGCACGATCGCGGGACCGACGCTGCTGGAAGCGCTACAGGCCAACGGCGGCGGCATCAACCAGATCGCCCGGATTGCCGTGAGCGCTTTGCTGGCGTCCACCAGCCCGGACATCGACTACCCGTACACCACGGCGGAAGTGATCGCCGCGGTGCAGGCGGCGATCGATGGGACGAGCTACCCGATCTCGCTCTCGGATCTGGCGGTGTGGGAGGTCAACGAGGACTGCCCGCTGAACTGACGTTCACGAGGTAGTTGAGGCCGGCACTCCGCCATCCACGGAGGGAGGCTCGGAAGGCCCCGGCGTGACAGCCGGGGCCTTCCCGTGCCGGCGGGGGCGGCGATCGAGAAGCGATTGAGAAGGTCGAGGGGAGCCGCTTGCCGGCTCCCCTCGTGGTGACCTCGCATCCGGCACTTGGCGGCCTACGGGACGCGGATCCAGACGGTCGCGGCCACGTAGCTTCCTCGTGCATCAAGCACCATGAGATTGACGAAGAAATCCTGCCCGGGCGCCGCGAGGAGGGTCCCCGAGAGCAACCCCGAGCTCGACAGCGTCAGGCCGTAGGGGAGATTCCCCGACCAGATGAACGAGTACGGCGCAGTGCCGCCGCTTACTGCGAACTGGTAGTTCACGCTCTGGCCGTAGCCGATGACGAAGGGGTACGGGTACGGCGCCAGCGTCAGCGCCGACGACGTCCCGGCGACCGAGATGGTGATCGATCCCGTCACCGCAGGGCTCCCGACGCCATTGCTGGCCCGGACGGTGAAGGTGAACGAGCCGCTGACGCTCGGTGTGCCGGAGAGCATGCCGGTGGTGCCGTTCAGCGCCAGCCCGCCGGGAAGCGAGCCGCTTGCGAGGGAATAGGCCGGCGCGGGGTTCCCCGTGACCTGGAACTGGTACGCGTACGCCGTGCCCACGGTGGCGCTGGTGGGCGGGGTCTGCGCGGTGAAGGACGGCGCGATCAGCGACGAGGTGACGCTCACCGTGATCATTCCGGTCCACGCCGTGCCCGCGTTGTTGTTGGCGGAGACCCAGAACGAGTACGTCCCCGTCGTCGTCGGCGTCCCGGCGAGGAGACCGGTCGATGCGCTGAGCCCCAGTCCCGGCGGGAGCGTGCCCGTGTAGCCGTACGTGGGTGTCGGGCTGCCGCTCGCGCGGAACTGGTAGGAGTAGACCGTGCCCACGGTGGCGCTGGTGGGTGGAGTCTGCGCGGTGAAGGACGGCGCGACCAGCGACGAGGTGACGCTCACCGTGATCATCCCGGTCCACGCCGTGCCCGCGCTGTTGCTGGCGGAGACCCAGAACGAGTACGTCCCCGTCGTCGTCGGTGTCCCGGCGAGGAGACCGGTCGATGCGCTGAGCCCCAGTCCCGGCGGGAGCGTGCCGGTGTAGGCGTAGGTGGGTGTCGGGCTGCCGCTCGCCTGGAACTGGTAGGAGTATGCCGTGCCCACGGTCGCGCTCGTCGGTGGGGTCTGCGCGGTGAAGGACGGGACTGACACCGTCTGTCCGGAGCCCACGGACACGGTGATCGCCGGGGTGGTGTCCATGCCGGCGCTGTTGCTGGCGCTGATCCAGAAGGTGAACGCCCCGGCGGTCGTCGGCGTGCCGCTGAGGAGGCCGGAGGTCCCGTTCAGCGTCAGGCCATACGGGAGCGTCCCGCCCGCGAGCGCGTACGTGGGCGCCGGGCTGCCGCTCGCCTGGAACTGGTACGAGTAGGCCGTGCCCACGGTGGCGCTGGTGGGTGGGGTCTCCGCGGTGAACACCGGGCGCGACTGCGTCGGCGTGGACGTGGGTGTGGGCGTAGGAGTAGCGCACTTCCAACTCGCGCACTTCCCGCCGGGCGCCGCCTCCGTTGTGGCGCCGGTGTGCCCGACGACAATGAGCGCGAACGCCCCCAGCGTGATCGCGGCCAGCAGCCGGAGGAAACGGTGTCGAGGTGGCGTGGAACGTCGGCGGTCAAACATGCGGGGTTGCTCCTCGGACCGAAGCGCAGCCGGCGTTCGCCGGCGAGCCAGTTGCGCGGGCGTGGGTGTGCCCGCTCGCTTCCATCTGATCCATCTGACGATCACCTGCCGTGATTCCTTACCGGCAGCGTGTCGCCCGGCCCGGAGCCAACCGCGGGTTCTGCGATGAGTCGTTCTGACTCTGCGATGCCTGCGTAATGAGATCAACGAACGGTGAGCGAGGTGCGTGCGTGATTTCTACAGAGATTGGTCGTGCGCGCGGGCGCGGCACGTGACCTCGCACCTATCGTTCGCGCGTTCAGTCGGACGGTGGGTGACGAGGATCACCCTTCCCTGCAATCGCGTCTCGTGCATCTCAGCCATGCGTGCGGCGCTCTCGCTGCGGCGCGGTCATGACCTCAGGATATTCTGGGATCTAACGACGCTTCGATGCTGGCATGGACGTTGGCATGCAGGTACACAGGCGTTGGCAGTGGACGAGGGGACACATGGCTCCGCGCGCGCATCGGCGGCCGGCACGCATGAACAGCGGGATTCGCCCGGGGCGGCGGCCGGGCATCCTCCTCGTCGCACTGCTCCTGGGTGCCGGATGCACGGCCGCGCCTGGATCAGGCCAGCCCCCTCGACCCGCGGTCTCACCGCCGACGTCGACCACGAGCACAGCGACTGCGGTCCCGTCGACCAGCACGCCGGCGCGCCCGGCGGTGACTTCGTCGCCGACGGCGAGCCTCACGCCGGCGGGCGGGCGAGCGGGGTTCGGCGCTCCGACGGGGATCGCGGAGGTCGACGGCGTGATCGCCGCACTCCAACGAGGCACGGTCGAAGCGATCGCGTCCTACATCCGGATGACCGATGTGCCGTGTACGGACGCTCAGGGCTCCGGCGGCCCGCCGCAGTGCGGCGCATATGGCAGCACAAAGGATCCGTCGCGCCCGCCGCCGCCCCCGCCGGGGACGATCGTCCCGGCATTCCCCGTCTCCTCGTGCGATGCGGGGTGGCTCAATGATCCGGCGCTGATCGCATCGTCACTGGTTCCACGAATCGATCGGCTCGTCGCGGTGGTGCGACTCACGAAGCCGATCGCGATCGATCCGGATCGCCTGCGCCCGTCCCACGGCCTGATCGTGGGCACCGAGCAGCCACAGGTGGCAGCACTGCTGTTCATCGATGGGGGCCACATCACCGGCGTGAAATGGACCTGCGGCGAGCCCGCCCTGAGCCTCCTGCGTCCTCCCACGAGCGATTTCTACGGGGCGCCGGAGGTCCTGCTCCAGGGCCCGGCGTGGCCGTAATCGCCCGCCCACACTCGAAGTTCCGCGGCAGTGCTCCTTGGACTGTCGTCACGCCGACCGCGCTGTGTGGGGCGCGAAGAGGGAAGTCATCCGCCTGATCGCCGGCCTGATGGCGCACTAGTGCCCGCGGGCGAACGGGCCCCGCGGCTACGCGCCCGGCAGCGGGTCACCCGTCCACACGTCCGCGCCCTCCACGCGCTGGAGAGTGCGGACGCCCGGCAGGCCGACGAATGGGCAGCCCTCCACGGTGCCGTGCGCGGTGAGCGTGGCGTCCCCGGGCGCGATCCACGAGAGCAGTCCGCGATCGATCCACGGCGCGAGATCGAAGTCGTGCGCGTCGGTGTCCTCGACCACCGCGTCCCAGCCGTCGCCGAGAGGGTAGTGGTCCGCGCCCCAGTCGTTCGCGCGCTGCGCGCCGGGTGGATAGCGCTCCGCGAAGTAGGTGATCGTCCAGCCGAGGTGCGCCCCGATCCGGACGGCGCGGATCACCGCGCGCACGCCCTCCACCGCCAGCAGGCGCGGGAGGATGTACGGCGCACCGGGACCCGGCTTCGCCAGGTGGCGCGTCCGCTCCACCGGCTGGTTGAGGTGCAGCGCACCGGTGACGGCGATCACCGTCACCGGGCGCGCCTCGACCGGACGGAGCACGGCGAGCGCGTTCCACCACGGGCCGTCGAGGCCATACGTATCGATCGCGAGCGTCGCCGTGACGCCGGTGAACGGGCACCGCGCGAGGTCGACGCGCGGCAGCGCCGCGAGGTACGCCTCGGTCGCGTCGTCCAGCGCCTCGAGGATCTCCATCTCGTCGCCGTCGTCATCGGACTCCACGAGCTCCTCGAGCATGTCCCGCAGGCCGGCGCGGAGGCGCGCGGCGCGGTCGCGCGCCGCGCGTGGCGAGTCGATGCGTTCGTGGATGTCGGGCAACGGCAGGCCGGGGCCCTCCGCGGCCTCGGGGAGCGCCACTCCCTCTCCGGCGAGGAGGCGCTCGATCTCGGCCAGCACGTCGCGGTCGCTCGTCATCCTCGGTCTCCGGTCTCGTAGGACACGCGGGGCCGGTCCCCGGGCGCGAACTCGATGAGTGCTTCGCCGTTCACCACCTCAGCCGCCGAGGAGCCGGGCCGGGTGAACTCGGAGCGTGCGGGGGTGATGGAGCCGTCCGGGTTCAACGCGCCCTGATGCGAGGCGCGGATCTTCGCGTCGATGCCGCGGTCGACGTCCGTTGTCGGCACCCAGTCCTTGTGCGGGCCGTGTTGTGTGCGCGCGCTGCCGTCCATCAGGTTCGCCTCGATGCGCGCCTTCGTCGCCGCGTCCACGGGCGATCCGTCCGGCCGCGTGATGTCCCACATATCGTGATCGCCGGTGAACGGGCGCCCGGTGCCGCCCGGTGGCCCGTCGAGGTGCACGAGCTCGCCGTTCTGCAGGCGCGTGTTCGAGAGGCCGGTGTCCACGACCACGCCGTTGTCGACGCGCACCAGGCCGTCGTGCTCCAGGTGCTCCATCGCTTTCGCCTGGTCGCGGAACTCGCTGGCGCGCTGGCCGGCGCGCTTCTCCAGGTTCGCCCAGTCCTGCGCGTCCGGCGTGCGGCCGAGGACGCGCGCGTAGTCGGCTTCCATCTGCCCGCCACGCGTGATCGTCTTCGGGTCGAAGTAGCCGACCATGCCCTGCGAGTTGGGCGGTGCACCGATCACCTCGTCCAGCGCGTTGACGGTCTTCGACTTCAGCTTCACGTGCTTCGGTGGGTTGCCGCGCGCCATGGACTCGAGCGATTCGAGGTTGGCGCCGCGCACGCGGATGCGCACGCCGTACCGCTCCGCGACGGACTGGAAGTGGCGCGCGCGGTTACGCAGCATGCCGAAGTCCTCGGTGAACTCGACCACCGTGCCCGCGGGGGAGCGGAGCAGCTCCCTGCCTGACACCCCGGGGTTCGGCCGATCGGGGATGAGCGTGCGGATGCGTCGCGCGGCCGCCTGTCGTTCCGCGAACGCCGTCGAGGCGGCCGCGTCCTTCGCAGCCTCCGCGGCACGGGCCTCCGCCTCCGCCGCGTTCGTCATTGCGCGCGCCTCGGACGCCACGGCGCGCACCTCGCCCATCGCCGCGCGGTCGAGCGCGCTGCCCAGCGCGGCGCGCGTGCCGCCGTACAGCGTGAGCCGTCCGGCGAGATCGAGCGCGGCGAACACGCGCTCGCTCCAGTGCACCTTCTTGTCCATGACGTCGCGGCCGGTGAAGAGCGTGTAGGCGGCGCCGGCCCCGCTGACCTCGGTCACGGTGCGGTAGAGGCCAATCGTTGCGCCGGCCATGCCGCGCCAGAGGCTCTCCTCCGACATGCGCCGCCCGGCCTCCTCGGCGCTGGCGAAGTACGAGTACTCGTCGCGGGGGTCGTGCGAGACGCCGCCCTGCAGCAGCCCGAAGATCGTGCGCACGTAGGCGAGCTTCTTCGTGTGCAGCCAGTCCGCGTTCTCGATGCGGTTCGCCTCGCCGACGAGGCGCAGGGCGGTGCGCGCCTGCGTCATCAGCTCCGCCTTGCCCTCCGTGCCGTCCGGGAGCGCGTTCAGCTGGATCGCCACGTTGCGCCAGAACTCGCCGTACTGGCGGATGGCGCTCATGTGCTCGCCGATGCCCTCCTGCACCCATGTCGTGTAGGCGATGACGCGCGTCTCCGTCTCGCCCGTGGAGATCACGATGTCGGTGCCGTTCGGCGTGCCGTCGAGGTCGTTGCCCATGTCGCCGCGCGAGAACTCGAGGCCGAAGACCGTGGTCTTGCCGCCGCCGGTCCCGCCGTGCTCGAGCGTGAGCGGCTGGCTCTCGTACCTCACCGGGCCGCGCGTGCCGCCGTTCCAGCGCAGCGTCACCGTCTCATCCTCGCCGCTGGCGACGGAGCGGAGCTTCACATCGATCGTCTCTGGCGGGTCCCCGCTCGCGGGGCGCGGCGTCTCGACGGTGATCGTGAACGGGCGGTCGTTCGTCACGGTCGTGGCGCCCCCGGAGACGGTGATGCGCGGACCGGGGAGCGGTGGCGCGGGCGGCGAGGATGAGACGGTCGTGTCTTCCTCGCCCTCGCCCTCGCCCTCGTCTTCCTCCTCGTCGCGGGTGCGCGTGCCGCCTCGGCGGCTCGTGGCGTAGCCGGCAGCCGCGCCGCCCGCCGCCGTGAGCGCGGTACCGGCGAGGGTCGTCGCGGTGCTGCCGCCGCCCGGGTCGCTGCCCTCGCCCGCTGCGGGAGTCGAGGTCGCCGTGGCCGTGGGCGCCTGGCTGCCGCCGCCGCCCGGGGGCGACGCGGATGCGCTCGGGGTGGCGCTGGGGCTGCTCGTGCTGCTGGGGGTGCTCCCGCCGCCGGGCCGCGCGGTCGTCGTGGCGGTGGGCGTCGCGCTCGCCGCGCCGAGGGGGCCCGCGCCCGGCGCGGCTGGCACGCCGGGGACGCTGGTGCCGCCGGGGCCGGTGCACGGCGACCCCGTGCCGCTGGCGGAGCCCTGGTAGCGGCACTCGATCCGTGCCGATCCGATCTGGATCGTGGCGATGATCGTGCGGTCGGCGTGGTCGCTGGTTGGATCGCAGGGTGGGTGCGGGTGGCTCCAACGGAACACCGTCGCGCTCTCCGCGCGATACGTGCCGCAATCCGCGCCGCGCCAGTCGACGCCGGGCGTGGCGCCTTCCATCTCCACCGGCAGGTTGTAGGTGGTTGTCTGCGCCGGCGGGCTGAACGCCGCGCGGATCGGGCCGATGCGCGCGGCGACCGTCGGCGCCGCGGTCGCCGTGGAGGTAGCGATGACGCCAGTGCCGTCCGAGGCAAGGGCGTCGCCGTCGCCGCGGCCGAACGGGTTGCCGAGGATCACCAGCGTCAGCCCGACCATCATCATCACGAGCCCCGCGAGGCCGACGCGCTGGTCTTCCACCTCGCCACGCTGGCAGCGCGCGATGCATGCCTCGTACTCCGCGTTCAGGCGACGCCACTCCGCGCCGGCCTGCTCGATCGCGTCGTAGTGCTGCTGCAGCCGGTCGTTGGCGCGGCCCTCCGCCTCCGACAGCCGGTCGAGCGCCTCGCTCTCGCGCTCGTTCGCCTGGCGCACCCGTGCGAGCGCATCGTCGCGCTGCGCCGTGAGCCGCGCGAGGGAGTCGAGCGCGGCCGCGAGCCCGGAGGCGCGCATGTACGCCTCCTGTGCCTCGGCGGTGCGGAACCAGAGCGTGGCCGGCCCGATCTCGGCGCGAATCCAGCCGGGCTGCTCCTGCCGCGCGACGTCCGCGGGGTTGAACCCCGCGACGGCGAACGCGCCGGAGCCGGTCATCGTCGCGATCTCGGCCGTCATCTCGGCGACGGCCTGGACAAGCGCGGCGTGCTCCGCCTCCACCTGCAGTCGCGCGGTGACCGCGGCGTTGACCGCATCCCCGAACGGCTCCAGGCCCCGCTGCAGCTCGGCGCGGAGCGGGTCAGTCTGGTCGCGCAGCGCCTGCTGGCGCAAGCCTGCCTGGTAGCGCGCCTGAGCGATCGGTTCGCACTCGGGGCACGTCGCCATCGCGCTACCTCGCGACCAGCGCGGCGAGCGCGGAGACGAGCGAGCCGATGCCGATCGAGATACCGAGCTGCGTCGCTGCGCGGATCGGCGTCGTCGCGCTGAACAGCCGCACGACCGACCTCGCCAGCAGCAGGATGCCGAGGACGGCGAGGACGACGCCAAGCGCCGGCACGAGCGTGATCACCCACGAGATCGCGAGGGAGGCGGCGACGCCGCCCACCACGAACAGCGCGATCCGCCCGATCGAGCGAGCGGCGCGGCAGCGCCGGCACTCCACCTCGGACGCGCCGGGGCGGGGCAGGGCGGCGGTCGCGGTCACGGGCACCTCCTGCGGCAGCAGCGCCATGAACGGTGGGAGAGTACCGCAAACCGCGTCGAGCGGTGCACTCGCGTTGGTGACCACCGCGCTCGCGGGAGTGCGTTGAAGTCTGACCTGCCCGAGCCCGGTGACATGCGCACGGAGATGACCGCGGTGTTGGTGTCGAAGCGCATGACCGTCTGGCGGATGTTCTTGCCGCGCTCGATCGTCACGAGACCGATCGCGCCCGGGTACGGCGCCGGGACCAGCACCTGCGCGGTGTCACCGACGACGTAGGACGTCTTGTCAGCTACCAGGGCGAAGCGTTCGTCGTTGGAGTACCGCCACGTCGCGTTCGTCGAACCGTAGACCACGCGGGCGTGCTCGAAGTCGCGGAGCGCCCGCGATGGTCCTGCGCCTCCACCACGATCCTCAGCGACCCGGAGGAACGAGGCGTGTACCGCACCTTCGCTGTGCCTCGATCGTCGGTGGTCGCCGGAAGGGTCTCAACCAGTTTGTCCACGGGCGTGCTCTTGTGGTGCCGCCCGCCGTCCGCCGAGAGTTCCTTCGTTGTGACCCATGTCCGCTCGTAGACACGGATCGTCACCGCGCGCTGAGGCACCAACGACTGATCGGGACGCGTGGTAACGACTGAGACGTCGAAGGGGGCGTCCACGGGAAGCACGTACCGCTCAGTGCGCACACCGGGGACGATCAACGACCAGGGTTGGTTGATTCGGGCCGGCGCCTCGGCGTCGACGCGACGCGGACCGCACCGAGGCGAGGCGGGCTTGCGCCCGCCCGCGTCGATTGGCCTCGGACCTGCGCTACGCCGGCGCGATGATCCCGCTGCACGATAGCGAGCCGCCGGTGGCCATGTCGTATTTCCGCACGAACTCAAGGCGACCGTCGTCCTGGATGCGGAAGGTCGTGATGCCGCCCAGCTGATCCCCGTACGCACGGGCGCTGACGGCCACGAGCATGCGGCCACTCGGGTCGATCGCGAATGTGGCGGCGTGGCGGCTGTGCTGTTCCGCGTGCTGGATCAGCGTCGGCTCGCCGGTGGTCTGATCGATGGAGAACACCGCGACGTTGTCCTCACCGTCGCCATCACTGCGGTTCGTGAGGTAGACGGTCCGTCCGTTGGGGTGCACGTGGATCGGGCCGCTGCCCTGCAGGACGCCCTCAGGACGCACGCGACTCAACGTGTTCTTCGTGTACTTCGGTGCCGGCGGGATCACATCGTCAGGCTGCACGTCGAACATCACGATCTGGTTGTGACGCTCGACGGACACGTAGAACCACGGCTCCGTCGGGTGGAAGTCGAGGTGCCGGGCGCCGAAGCCGAAGCCTCCGTTCGGCGCGATCGACCCGCGATTGGTGAGGACGCCGTCGTTCGTCGCGAAGAGCTTGAGCGCGCCCGGCACCTCCGGACGGTCGCCCTTCGGGTCGTAGCCACGTGCGACGAGCAGCACGGAGCGTCCCGAGGGCATGACGCGCACCTGGTGGACGAAGACACCGACGTCCAGGTCGGGCGGTTGCGGCACCTCGTCGCCTATCGTGCCGTCGGCCTGGATGCGATGTGCCGTGACGCCGCGGCTCAGGCGCGTGTACGCCGCGTAGACGTGCGTGCCCTCGTGGTCGACGCAGATGTGCGTCGCCCCGATGGGCAACGGCGCCGGCGCGCCATGGATCGAGAGCGCGCCGGTGGCCGGGTCGATGCGCAGCGCGTTGATGTGGGCGAGGCCCTCGCCATCGCCCTCGCCCCGGCGGTTCGTCGCGACGTACAGGAACTGCCGCGAGGGGTGCGGCCAGGCGTAGCCGACGTTCCCGGGCAGGCGCAACGAGCCCTGCTTCGCCACTTCGGCGGCTTCCACGTCCATGCTGTACCAGCTGATCTCGGAGCCATCGCCGACGTAGAGCGTCGGTGGCCGCTGTGCCATCTCGGAGCCTCCTCATGACAGGCGCGTCACCGGTCTCCCCGGCGATGCCGCGCGGCGCATCGTACGCGGTTTCGTCGAGGGCGTCTGCGGTTCGTGCGCGCAGACGCGGTGCGATTCGGCGCGCCCCGCCGTGGGAGAAGGGGAACCGGTGGCCCTCGTGGCTACGCGCCGGCGAGCGCGGGCCGGCGACCAGCGCGGTCATCGGGGTGCACCGGCGGCGAGGCGAAGACGAACACGAGTGCCGCGAGGGCACAGGCGCTCGCGAAGAAGAGGAACGCCGGTACGTAGCTGTGCACGCGATCGAACGTGATCGCCGCGATCTGCGGCCCGAAACCGCCGAGCATGACGTTGGCAAGCGTCGAGAAGCCGGTCATCGAGCCGACGATGCGCCGCCCGAAATAGTCCGGCAGCGCCTGCGCGTTCAGGAGCTGGGACCCGGAGATCCCGACGCCGAGGATCGCCGCCGTCACCCAGAGCTGATACAGGCCGGTCTGCAGCGTGAAGACCACAATCGCCGTGGCGTAAGCGAGGGCGAACACGACCATGGTCCGGTGCATCCCGACGCGGGAGAGGAAGTAGCCCCAGATCGCACGCGCCGACAGCGATCCGAGCGCGTACAGCGAGACCGCCAGCGCCCCCTGTCCGCGACTCCACCCGTGCGACTGCACGAAGCTCGACATGAAGATGAAGATGCTGGAGCTCGGGAGCGAGATCAGCAGGAAGCCCCCGGTCATGCACCAGAACGTGCGCGTCCGCAACGCCTGCCGCACCGTCCACCTCGACTGGACGTCCGCGTCGTCCGCCGTGGAGGCGCCGTCAGCAGTCGGCGCCGCTGCATCCGCTGCCTCCGCAGGCGGGTCGCCATCGGGTCGCAGGCCGAGGTCCTCCGGGCGCCGACGGATCGCCCACCACGTAAGCGGCGCGGCGGCGATCAACGCGCAACCGAGGATCACCCAGACATTCCGCCAGCCGAAGCTGACGTCGATGCGCGTCGCGATTGGGACGGCGATGACGCCTGCCGCCGACGTGCCAAGCGTGAAGATCACGAACGCCTTCGCGCGCTTCTTGATGAACCAGTTGGCGATCACCACGCGTGGCCCCAGCAGGCCGAGGCCCGGCTGCGCGACGCCGAACATCGCCCACGCCACCCAGTAGGTGCCCCAGCTGTGTGAGCGCGACACCAGCAGCAGGGCGCACCCCGCGAGGATGGCACTGACCGTCATCGTCGCGCGCGCGCCGTGGCGGTCGATGAGCGGCCCCAGCACCAGGGACAGGGCACCGCTGATGAAGCGGTTGAAGTAGAGCGGCAGCTGCAGGTTCGACTGGGTCAGCAGGAGATCTCGCTGCATCGAGGACAGCAGGACGCCGAAGACGTAGCCGCTCGAACCGACGGTGAAGAACTGCGTGTAGAAGGCGAGGGCGACGATCCCCCACCCGCGATACATGCCGCGCACGGCCGCGCGAGGCCGGGCGATCAGGCTGACGATGCTGGCCATGGGACCCTCGGCGCCTGGGGTTCTGCGCGCGCGCCGCCCCGGCGGTTGCGCGCATGGTACACGGGCACGCAACACGTCCGTGGCCACGGATACCGGGCAGCCCGGAGCCTGGCGTCCGGTCAGCGGCGTGAGAGTGAAGGGCAGGCAGATCGTTGGCCGGCTGCAGTGCGCGCGGCGTAGCAGTCGCACGCCGCGGGACCACGGGAACAGCGCACGCACGCCACGAACACTCCGTAATGCCCGCTAGGAAGGCTGAGATTCGGAGATCCCACGATGATCAACTCATCGTGGATCAACTCATCGTGCATGCGAAGGGCTCGCCTGCGAGTGCAGCAGCTTGCTGGACGAAACGGTTGGTGAACGTGCTCACACTCACATGCTCGACTGCCCGTGGGCCAGCCATGGGACCCAGCGCGCAGGCCCTGCTGTCGCTCCTCCGCCTCGAAGGGCCGTGGCTTCCGCTTCATCCGGGGTGGAACCAGCGCGGGCCGGCGACCGTCTTGTAGCTAACGACGTTGCTCCTGATGGAGGAAGACAGATGCAACGCATGCTTCGGGCACTCAGTGCCCTCACTTCTCTGGTCCTCGCCATGTTGCTCGCCACTCCCAGCGAAGCGAGCGCATGCGCCGGATTGATTGGCTCCAACGGGGCGGTGAACCTCGGACGGACAACAACGCTCGCTGCGTACAGCGAGGGGGTCGAGCACTACGTGACCTCGTTCGAATTCCAGGGCGGGGGCGGGCAGTTCGGCACGCTCATCCCGCTGCCCGGCATCCCCGCGAAGGTCGAGCGAGGCGGGGCGTGGACCCTGCAGCGACTGCAGTTGGAGACACAGCTCAGGCGCCTGGCTGCGGGCGCCGCCCTGTCTGCTGCCCCGGCAGGCGAGGCTCGAGTAGTGCTCGAGACGCGCATCGACGCTCTCGACATCACCGTGCTCGAGGGCGGAGGACCTGCAGTGGCGACATGGGCGCAGCAGCACGGCTTCCGGCTTTCGCCGGATGCCCCGGAGATGCTGGACTTCTACGCGGCCCGGAGCCCGATCTTCCTCACTGCCGTGTTCGATGGCGCGGCCGCGGCCAAACGAGGTCAGCAGACCGGCGACGGCACACCCGTGCACCTGACGATCCCGACGGCACAGCCCTGGGTACCGCTGCGCATCCTGTCCCTGGGCAAGCAGGCCACTGACCTGGTGCAGGCCGACGTCTTCCTGCTCACCGATGCAGAGCCGGAGCTGAGCCCCGGCCCGCGTCCGGGGTTCGCGCTGACGCACAGCCGGCCCGCGACCGCCTCCCTGCTCAACGACCTGCGCTCGGACAGCGGGATGGGGTGGGTGCCGCAGGGGGCGTGGCTCACGAAACTCGAACTGAACTCGAGGGCTGCCGAAGTGCGCTACGACCTGTCTGTGGCTCCGGACCGCGCAAGCGCCCCGCCACCCGGCTTTACGGTGGTCCTTCCGGCAGAGCCCCCCGAGCGCGACATCTTGCCAGAGACCGCTGCACCGGTGCAGTTCGACCCAGCGACAGCCATCGAGGATCGAGCGGTACCGTCGCCACTCCCGGCTGAGCGCGATACGGCCGATGCCGCCGCGCGTGACGGAGTGCCGTTCAGCTCGGTTGTGGTAGGCGCCATGGTGCTCGCGCTCTCGGGCGTGGTGCACTGGCTCAGGCGGCTCTCCACCACGGCGACGGCGAGGCAGTGAAGCGGCAGCTTGTCGTCGCAGCCTTGGTCGCTCTTACGATCAGTGGCTGCGGCGACCGCCCCGCAGACAGCGCAGACCGCGCGAGCATTGGAATCCACTACTCGCGCTTCGAGCCCGGGCTCATCTCTGCGCGCGCTGGACGGCCACTTACGATCACGTTGCGGAACACGGACCCGATCGAGCACGAGTGGATCGTGGGTACGGCTGCGGTTCATGAACGACATCGGACGGGCACCGAGCCGCACCACGATCAGATCCCGACCGAGGTCACGGTCCCGCCATACTCGGAGC
>JBAYVN010000066.1:0-13491 GCA_041674525.1 Dehalococcoidia bacterium
CCGGCGAGGACGAAGACGACGACGAGGACGAGACGCCGACGACCGCCGAAACCGTGGCGCTCATCCTGCGCGACCACGTGGGTGATGCCCCCGGCGCGTGGGAGCGCCGCGCGCGCTTCGTGGATGCGCTCACCTCGTGGCTGGCGGGGGCCGGTAACCCCCGGTAAGCGCGTCCGGTGCGCTACACTGGCCCTTCCATGGGACGCAGGCAATCGCTCCGCACCACGTTGCTCTTCTCGCTGGTCGCCACCGCGATCTGGTCGGTGGTGCTCGTCTACACCGATGGCGGCACGTGGACGGACGCGGCGATCCGGGCGCCTCTCTTCTTCGCGATGATCTTCTTCACCATGCTGGCGTCCAACCGCCTCACCTCGTGGCTCGCGAACCGCATCGCGACGAGGGAGGCCGCGAAGGCAGCGGCCAGCCGCGGCCCCGCGGTGGTCCCGCCGAGCAGCGAGCGCGCCGACCACAACCAGCGCCGCCGCCAGCGCGCCGACCGCGCGCGCGCCGAGCGCCGCCGCCGCCAGTAGCCCGCGAGGAGAGCGGGGCGGGGGCTTCATTTGCGAAGCCATTGCCTCAACACGACTTCGAGTTCCTCCGCCGACCCGGCCCGAGCGAACACTTCGCCGACATCTCGATCGGCTCCAACTCCGCCGGGCGTGAAGAACACACATTCCAACCCTGCCGTCCGGGCGGCAGCGATACCACGTGGTGAGTCCTCGACGGCGATGCAGTCCCTTGCGGGAAGACCAGTCCGCGCGATACCTGCGAGGTAACTGTCGGGAAAAGGCTTTGCCTTGAGGTAGTCCTCGCGCACGACCGCGAAATCAACGTGCTCGAGCATGCCTGATCGTCGGTGGATGAGGTCGAAATGCTCGCGGTGTGACGCTGTCACGATCCCTGTGGTGAAGAGGTGTTCTTTCGTGCGCTCAAGCAAGTCAAGCATGCCGGGGATCGCGAGTTCCTCTGTCCGGAGCAGATCGCTGTAGCGCGCGTCGCGGCGCGCATAGAGATTCCGAAGGTCCTCGCCCTCCAGCTCGGAGAGTGACAGCAGGCTCACCCCCTGTTTCATGTTGATCTCCGCGAACTGCGCCCAGGTAGCCGTCACCCCGACTGCTGCCAACTCCAGACGGTTCGCCTCGAAGAACCACTTCTCCGTATCGACCAAGACCCCGTCGTTGTCCCAGAGAATCGCGCGCTTCTGTTCCACTCTCAGCGCCTTAGGCTCTGCAACGGAGATTTCGCCAACCACTGTGAGGCGTGCGCGATCGCGGATCGAGAACGTCGGAACTGGTCCGCAGTGAACAAAGCGCTGCTCGCGTCGCAACGGGTATCCTACCCGCACGCCTCCGCGACCGCCTGCACCATCTCCTCGGTGCGCAGCTGGACCACCAGCGGGTCGTGCAGGCCGTTGGTGACGTACGCCACGGCGACGCCCAGCGAGGGGTCTGCGTACGAGACGGTGCACTGCTGACCGCTGTGCCCGAAGACGCCCGGCTTGCTGAACGGCGCGAACCCCGCGTCCCCGACCAGGAACCCCAGCCCGTACGAGGATGGCAGCCCGGTGCTGCGGTCATGCTCCGTGGAGACGTGCACGCGCGTCGCCTCGGCGACCGTCTCCGGGCGCAGCAGCCGCACGCCGCGCCCACCGACGGACAGCGAGCCGCCCTGCTCCAGCATCGCGTAGAAGCGCGCCAGCGCCTCCGCGGTGCCGATGCCGTTGGCCGCGGGGATCTGCGCGCGCAGCACCGCCGGCTCCGAGAACAGCGCCGCGATACGCGAGGTGCGGCGCTCGCTCCCCTCGGGGTCGTCGAACGTCACATCGGACATCGCGCGGGGCACCGCGACCATACCCAGATCGTCGGCGCCGGGCACGCCGAGCGACGCCTCCATGCCCAGTGGCCCGAAGATCTCCTGCGCGAAGAACTCGCGCGGCATGCGGCCGTCGACGCGGCGGATCACTTCGCCGAGGGCGTAGCCGTACGTCACGGGGTGGTAGCCGACGGCTGTGCCGGGCGCCCACGCGGCGGGGAGCGCGGCGGTGGCCGCGACCACCGCGTCCCAGTCGCCCATCCTCGGCGTGGGGAAGTCGCGAGGGAACACCGGGAAGCCGCCCTGGTGGGTGAGCACGTGGCGCACCGAGCACGCGCCCTTGCCTCCGGCGCCGAACTCCGGCCACACCTCGGCGATGCGCAGGTCGAGGTCGAGCGCGCCGCGCTCCACCAGCATGTGGATCGCCACCGCGGTCACCGGCTTTGTGGCCGAGAACCACTCCAGGCACGTCCCGGGGGCCGCGGCATCGCCCCAGCGCAGGTCGAGCGCGAGCACGCCGTCGCGGTAGACGCCGAGCTGGGCCCCGGGGTGCCATCCGCGCTCGAAGTGGACGCGGGCGACCTCCTCGATGCGCGCCCGCCCCGCCTCCGCCAGGCCGCGGGGCACGCTACCCGCCGATGTCCAGCACGATCTTGCCGAAGTTGGCGTTCGCCTCCATTAGCTCGTGGGCGGCGCCGATCTGCTCGAACGGGAAGACGCGGTCGACCACCGGCTTCACCACGCCGCGCTCGAACAGCGGCACGATGCGCTCGATGAACAGCTGCACGAGCGACGCCTTCTCCTCGAAGGGGCGGGCGCGCAGGGTGGTGCCGCGGACGCTGGCCCGGCGGCCGGGGCCAAAGCTGATGCTCGCCTTCTCCAGCGTCGTCCCGCCCATCGAGCCGACGACGATCATCCGCCCCTTGGTGGCGATCGAGCGCGAGTTCTGGTCCCAGTACGGCGCCCCGACCAGGTCGAGGATGACGTTCACGCCCTTGCCGCCGGTCTCCCGCGCGATCACCTCGGCGAAGTCCTGCTCGTGGTAGTTGATGCCCACGTCCATCCCGAGCGCCCGCGCCTTCTCCAGCTTCTCGGCGGAGCCCGCCGTGCCGAAGGTGCGGTTGGACTGCGCGTGGGCGAGCTGCACGGCGGCGGTGCCGACCCCGGAGCCGATGGCGTGGATCAGCACGGACTCGCCCAGGCCCAGCTCGCACTGCAGCATCAGCGCGTCATACGCCGTCAGGAAGACCTCAGGGATCGAGGCGGCCTCGGCGAAATCGAGGTTCGGTGGAATCGGCATGAGCATCCGCTCGTGGACGGCCAGCCTCGTCGCGTGCCCCTCGCCGCTGACCAGCGCCATCACGCGGTCGCCGCGCTTCCAGCCCTGCACGCGCGCGCCGACCTCCTCCACCACTCCGGAGATCTCCACGCCGGGGATATCCGCACGCACACCCGGTGGAATCGGGTACCGCCCTCGTCGCTGCAGCAGATCGAGGCGGTTGAGCGCGCTCGCCCGCACCGCGACCAGCACCTCATCCGGCCCGAAGGTGGGATCCGGCATCTCCTGCAGCTGCAGAACCTCCGGCCCGCCCGGCTCGGTGATCACGGCTGCGCGCATCTCGTCCTCTTCTCATAGGCTCGTTGCGGCACCGGGGCCGCGCCGGCGCTGCGATGTTCGCGGATGCTAGCGCTCAAGGGCACACCGGCGCCAACGTGCGCGCTCCACGGTGTGTTCGCACCGCGGGGAACCACCGGGGGAACGCCCACGACCCCGGTGCTACGATCGGGACGCGCGCTCCCCGGGGGGCGAACCGGCGAAGGGCGAAACCATGCCGAACCTGCGCGAAACGCTGCGCCTCACCGCGGATCAAGTCACCGCACCGTGCGACCTCAACTGGCTCGCATTCGCCACCACAGCTGACTTACCTGCCCTGGACGCGATCTTCGGGCAGGAACGCGCGGTCCGGGCGATCGAATTCGCGCTCGGCATGTCCGCCCCGGGCTACAACCTCTTCGCCTCCGGCCCGGATGGCTTCGGCAAGACGACCATCGTGGAGTCGTTCCTGCGCCGGCGGGCGGCCCAGATGCCCGCCCCCCTCGACTGGGTGTACGTCCACAACTTCTCCGATCCTGACCGCCCCGTGGCGATCTCGCTGCCGCCCGGGACCGCCCACACCTTCGCCGCCGCGATCGAACGCGCCGTCGAGGCGGCCGGGCGCGAGCTCAAGTCCGTCTTCGAGTCCGATTCCTACGCGCGCCGCCGCCAGGATCTCGCGGACGAGCTCGACCGCCTGCGCGGGACGCTGCTGGAAACGCTCCAGAAGGAGGCGGAGCGGATGGGCTTCGCGCTCCAGTTCGGACAGGCGGGCATCGTCTCTGCGCCGATGATCAACGGCCGCCCGGCGAGCGAGGAGGTCTTCGCAGCGCTCCCCGAGGAGCAGCGGAACCAGATCATGGAGCGCCGCCGCGAGCTGGAGAAGGTCGTGCAGGAGGCCCTGCTGAAGGTGCGCGGCATCGAGCGGGACGCGGGCGACCGGGCGACGAAGCTGGACGAGGAGGTGGCGAGCTACGCCACCGGCCACCTGTTCGACCCGCTGATCGAGCGCTACGGCGCCGACATCGAGATCCGCGAGTTCCTCGAAGCCGTGTCGGAGGACCTGCAGGAGCAGCGCGACCGCTTCCGCATGGCGGGCCAGCCGCAGCAGCTGATGGGGCTGATGATGCCTCCCCAGGCCCCCGTCCTGAACCGCTACGCGGTCAACGTGGTGGTCTCGAACGACCCGCAGCGCGGGGCCCCCGTGGTCCGCGAGGCGAACCCGACCTACTACAACCTGCTCGGCCGGATCGAATACCAGGGCCAGTTCGGCACCGCCGTCACCGATCACACGATGGTGAAGCCGGGGTCGCTCGGGCGGGCCAACGGCGGGTACCTCGTGATCCGCCTGCGGGATCTGCTGGTGAACCCGCAGTCACTGGATGGTCTGAAGCGCGCCCTCTCCTCGCAGCGCCTCGCCATCGAGAACATCGCGGAGGCATACGGGCTGGTGCCGACCTCGGGCCTGCGGCCGGAGCCCATGCCCCTGAACGTGAAGGTCGTGATCATCGGCGATGGGGCGCTGTACGGCCTCCTCTATCGCTACGACCCGGACTTCCGCGAGCTGTTCAAGGTCCGGGCGGACTTCGAGACCGAGCTCCCGCGGACGTTCGAGAACGTGCGGGGGCTGACCACCGTGATCCGCGCGGAGTGCGAGCGCTCCAGCCTCGCCCCCTTCACCCGCGTGGCGGTGGCCCACCTGATCGAGCAGTCCTCGCGCATGGTGGAGGACCAGCGCCGCCTCTCCGCGAACATGGCCTCCTTCCTGGATATCGTCCGGCAGGCGGACTACTGGGCGCGCCAGGACGGCTCGCACCTGGTGGACGGCCGGCACGTGGAGAAGGCCCTGGAGGAGCGCATCTACCGCTCCGCGCTGGTGCGCGAGCGGATCATCGAGGCGATGAACGACGGCTCGCTCTACGTGGCGACGGAGGGCGCGGTCACCGGGCAGATCAACGCCCTGTCCGTATACGACCTGGGCGACATCTCCTTCGGCCGCCCCTCGCGCGTGACCTGCGTGATCTCCGCCGGCCGCGGCACGATGGTGATGGTGGAGCGCGAGAGCGAGATGGCGGGACGCATCCACAACAAGGGCTTCCTCATCCTGCGCGGCTACCTGACCTACCGCTTCGGCCAGAACAAGGCGAACGCGCTCCACGCCAGCCTGACCTTCGAGCAGCTGTACGGGGACATCGACGGTGACTCCGCCTCCTCCACGGAGCTCTACGCGGTGCTGTCGGCGCTCTCCGGGGTGCCGATCGACCAGAGCATCGCGGTGACGGGGTCCGTGGACCAGCTCGGCCGCGTCCAGCCGATCGGCGGGGCCTCGGCCAAGATCGAGGGCTTCTTCGACGTCTGCTCCACGCGCGGGCTGAACGGCAAGCACGGCGTCATGCTCCCGCGCACGAACGTGGCGAACATCGTCCTGCGCCCGGACGTCGCGCAGGCGATACGCGAGGGGAAGTTCCACCTGTGGGCCGTCGACAGCATCGAGGAAGGCATCGAGGTGCTCACCGGCGTCCCCGCGGGGCATGAGCGGGGACCGGACGGCCGGTTCCCTGAGGGCACGATCTTCCGCATGGCGGACGACCGCCTGACCGCCTTCTACGACCTGCTGGAGCAGCGCCCGAGCGCCGCGGGATCGCCGATGCAGCACGTGCCTGCCGCACGCATCGAGTACCCGGTACCCCCGGGGATCCCGCCGAGCCCGCCGCCCGAGCCCCCGGTCATCGTCTGACGTGGCACGCCCTCGGGGGACGCTGCCCCTGCTCACGCTGGACTTCGATGGCGTGATCTGCCGCCCGTTGCTCGGCGTGAACCTCGGCATCCACCGCGAGTTCCTGTCTCCCGCCGCGCCCCCGCCGGTGGCGCACGTCTACCCGCGGTGGCTCAACGTCCCCCTGGACCACCTGCGTTTTGACCTCCGCGCGCCGATGCCGGGGGTGCACGAGGCCCTTCGGGTGCTGCGCCCGCTGCGGCGCCTGGCGATCGTCACCGGCCGCCGCACCCCGCCCACGTCGTGGATGCGCTGGCACGGCCTCGACGGGCTGGTGGACGAAGTGGTCGTAAACAACACCGCGCTCAAGAGCCCGCACTTCAAGCTGCAGGTGATCCTCGCGCGCGGCGCCGACGAGCACGTCGACGACGACCCGCGGACGGTGCAGCTGCTGGCGCAGTCCTCCACGGCGCGCGTCTTCCTCTGCGACTGGCCGCGCAACCGCGACCTTCCCTACGACCCGCGGATCGAGCGCGTCCGCGATCTTCGTGACCTCGCGGCGCTGATCGTGGGCGGCGCGGATCGCTGATCGCGCAACCGCGCCGAACGATGAGCGGCGCGCCGGATCGCCACCCCGATCGCCGCTACGCGAAAATTTCTTCGCGATCTCGACGCGATCCCTGTAGATGTGTGCAACCAAAGCGAGAGATGATGCGTTCTGTTGAAGGTGACGGCTGCAGGGCCCTGTTGTCGCCACACACCCATGGGTGCCGGCCGCTCACCCGCGGACCGGCTAGTCAAAGGAAACCACTTTGGCTGCGACGAAGAAGCCCGCCGCGAAGCCGGCCGCTAAGCCGGCTGCCAAGCCCAAGAAGAAGTAACCCTTCTTCGCCAGCAAGGCGATTCACTCAACAGGGCCACCGGGACGCCGGTGGCCCTGTTGTCTGCCCGCCACTGCCCGCCACTGCTCGCCGCTGTCCGGCCCGGTGCTCCGCCCCGGTGATCCGGCCCGGTGATCCGGCCCGCGGGCGTGTACACGCGCCACGAGCTGCCCGCAGCGCCAGGTCAGCGCCCGCCGCGGCATTTCCGGTCGCTAGGTGAGCAGCCCGACGCGGCGCAGCAGTGCCAGGCAGTCCGCCGGAGCGCCCGCGACGTACGGTGGGACCTCGATCTGCTGCGGTGAGAGTGCGATCCGCTCCCCGGCGATCGACATCAGGACACCGCCGACGCCCTCGAGCACGGCGACGCCGCCGGAGACGTCCCACACGGAGCGCGGCCCCGTGGAGAAGTAGACGTCCGTGTCCACGCCGGCCGCGTGCACCAGCTTCACGGCGGCCGAGCCGCACGGGTAGACCTCGTACGGGATGCGGTACTGGATGCGGCGGCGCTCGTAGTCGTTGCGCGAGACCACCACGCGCTCCACCCGGCCGTCGTTGACCAGCTCCGCCATCGGCTGGCCGTTGCGACGGCTCTCGCGGCGCTCCCCGGCGACCACGCCGGACAGCACGGTGCCGTCCCACGGGAACCCCACCGCGCCGAGGACCAGCCGGTCATCGACGTACAGGCCCACCGACACGCCGTACTCCGGAAGGCCGCGCAGGAACTCCCGCGTGCCGTCCAGCGGGTCGATCACCCACGTCGCCTCGCCGCGGAGCAGAGGCGCTTCCTCCCCGGACTCCTCGGAGAGCCAGCGCGCGCCCGGGATGAGCGGCATCAGGCGCTCGTGGAGCACCTCGTCCGCCGCGTAGTCGGCCTCGGTGACGGGCCCGGCCGAGCCCTTGCTCCCCACCTTCATCGTCGCCTGGGCAAGCACGCCCCGGATCGCCTCGTTCGCGGCGCGCACGGCCGTCTCGACGCCATCACGCACGGAGTCGAGGTCGATGGCATCGAGGTGGGAAGCGGTCACGGCGGCTCCGATCGGGCGCGGTACCCAGGGGCTCCGATGCTACACTCGGCTCGACATGCCGACGACCGTTCACCCGGCCTTCATCGAAGCGCTCGAGCGCGCCGTGGGCCGTCCGCACGTTCTCTCCGCCCCCGAGGACCTCGTCGCCTTCGAGTACGACGCCACCATCGACCGCGCCCTGCCGGACGCCGTCGTCCTCCCCCGCACCGCCGAGGAAATCGCCGCCGTGGTGCGAGCGGCGAACGAGCACGACGTGCCGGTCGTTCCCCGCGGCTCCGGGACCGGGCTCGCCGGGGGCGCGGTGCCGGTCACGGGCGGCGTCGTCGTCGCCCTCACGCGCATGAACCGGATCATCGAGGTGGACGCCGCGAACCGCGTCGCGGTGGTCGAGCCGGGGGTCATCAACCTGGCGCTCCAGGACGCGCTCGCGCCGCTGGGACTGGCGTGGCCGCCCGACCCCTCCTCGCAGCGCATCTGCACGGTGGGGGGCAACATTGCGAACAACTCGGGCGGACCGCACACGCTCGCCCACGGCTCGACGGTGAACCACGTCCTGGGCCTGGAGGTAGTGCTCGCCGACGGCCGCATCGTCCACCTCGGCGGCCGTGCGATGGACACGCCGGGCGTCGATCTCCGCGGCCTGCTGGTGGGCTCCGAGGGCACGCTGGGGATCGTGACCCAGGCGACGCTGCACCTCGTCCCGGTCGCGCATGCCGTGCGCACGATGCTGGCGATCTTCGACAGCGTGGACGCCGCCTCCGCGGCGGTCTCCGCGATCATCCGCGGCGGGGTCATCCCCGTGGCGCTGGAGATGCTCGACCAGGCGATCATCCGCATCGTGGAGCCGCGCATCCGCGCCGGGTACCCGTTGGACGCGGGCGCCGTGCTCCTGATCGAGGTCGAGGGCCTCGCAGAGGGGATCGCGGTGGAGGCCGAGGCGGTGATCGCCGCCTGCCGCGCCTCCGGGGCCCGAGAGGTGCGCTCGGCGGACACGCAGCCCGAGCGCGATCGCCTGTGGGAGGCCCGCAAGGCGGGCATCGGCGCGGTGGGCGCCGTCTCCCCGGCCTACTACCTTCTGGACGGGGTCGTGCCACGCACGCGGCTGCCGGAGGTGATGCGCCGCGTGCTGGACCTCTCGCAGGCGTACGGGTTCGCCTGCGCCAACATCTTCCACGCCGGCGACGGCAACCTGCACCCGATCATCATGTTCGATCCGGCTCTGCCCGGAGCGACGCAGCGCGTGCTGGACCTCGGCGGCGAGATCATGCGGGCGTGCGTGGACGCGGGCGGCGCGATCACCGGCGAGCACGGCATCGGGCTGGAGAAGCGCGCGTACATGGAGTGGGTGTTCAGCCCGGCGGACCTGGCCGCCATGGAACGCGCTCGGCTCGCCTTTGGGAGCGTCGAGCGCTTCAACCCGTGCAAGATCCTGCCGGGCGGGCACGGGTGCGCCGCCGGTCACGCCGAGGAGGTGGCGCGCCACGCCTCGCGGCCAGGCGTGTACATCTGATGACGGCCGCCCGCCTGGATACGCTGCGGCGCGCCGTTCCCTCCGACACGGAGCGCGCGGCGCACGGCTTCGCCATCGACGCGCTGGAGCCGGCGATCGCGTTCAGCCCGAACGATCGCGCCGAGGTGGCGGCGCTGCTGCACGCCGCGGACGAGGCGGGCCTCGTGGCCGTCCCGCAGGGCGGCCGCACGGCCCTCCACCTGGGCCGCCCGCTGCAGCGCTACGACGTGGCGATCGAGACGCGCGGGCTCGCGCGGGTCGTCGAGTACGTCCCGGACGACCTGACGCTCACGGTGGAGGCGGGGATCCACCTCGACGCGCTCCAGCAGACGCTGCGGGAGCACGGCCAGTACCTCCCGGTCGACCCGCCGCCGGACGACCACGTGTCGATCGGTGGCCTGCTGGCGACCGCGCGCTCCGGCGCGTGGCGCGGGCACCTCCCTGCCACGCGGGACCTGCTGCTGGGCGCCGTGGTGGCGCTGCCCTCCGGCGAGCTGACGGCCTCGGGCGGGCGCGTGGTGAAGAACGTCTCCGGCTACGACCTGCACCGCATGCACACGGGAGCGCTGGGCGCGTTCGGCGTGATCGTCGAAGCCTCGTTCAAGGTCGCACCACTGCCGGCCGTGACCCGGACGCTCGCCGCGCCCACCGCCACCCTCGTCGAGGCGGGCACGCTGGCGCTGCGGCTATGGAACGCCGGCCTGGCGGCGCGCGCATTGAGCGTGCTCGGCCCGGAGACCGCGGAGCGCGCCGGCCTCGGCAGCGGACCCACCGTCCTCATCGAGCTCGCCGGGCTCGATGTGTCGGTGGACCGCTCCTCGGAGCTCGTGCGCGAGGCTGCCCCCCGCGCGGACGAGGCGCCGGGCGCACCGTGGGACCGCCTGCGCCGCCTGCACGGCGACACGGTGGCGACGGTGATCCGCCTGGGCGTGCCCGCCACGTCCGTCGCCGCGGCGATCGAGGCTGTGCGCGCCGCGGGGTGCCTCGCGTGGGGGAACGTTGCATCGGGCGCGGTGATCGGCCACGCACCGGACCTGGACGGCGCCGCCATCGAGCGCCTGCGCGCCTTCGCCACCGAGCAAGGCGGGTTCCTCCAGGTGGAGGCGGGTTCCCGGGCGCTGCGCACGGCAGTGGACCCCTTCGGGCCGGGCGAGGCTGACCTGGTCCGATCGCTGAAGGCGCGCTTCGACCCCCGCGGCACGCTGAACCGGGGCCGGTGGATGGAGGGCGTGTGACGCCGCGCTTCGTCGGACCGGATGTCCCGTCGGTCGCGGATCTGCAGAACTGCATCCACTGCGGGTTCTGCCTCCCCGCGTGCCCCACGTACATCGCGACCGGCCAGGAGCTGGAGTCGCCGCGCGGCCGCCTGCACCTGATCGCCGCGGTGCGCGACGGACGGATCGATGTCACCGGGCGCACGCTGGCGCACTTCGATCGCTGCCTCCAGTGCCGCGCCTGCGAGACCGCCTGTCCGTCTGCGGTGCCGTACGGCCGGATCATGGAAGACGCGCGTGCCTCGATCATGGCGAACGCGCCCGCCGCCCGGCCCGCGGCGTGGAGGTGGCGCGCGTTCCTGCTGCGGCACGTGCTCGCCCGCCCGAAGGCGATGCGCGCGGTGCTCAACCTCGGGCGGCTGTACACCCGCTCCGGCCTCCAGCGCCTCGCACGCGGCCCGCTGCGGCGGCTCCTCCCGGGGCGCATCGCGCACCTGGAGGCCTCGATCCCGGTGCTCGCGGCCGTGCCGTTCCGCGCGACGGGCACGCTCGCGTCGCCCGAGGGCGCGTCGGCGCGCGTCGCGCTGCTCCTCGGCTGCATTCACGGCGAACTCACGCCCGCGACGCATGAGGCCACCGTGCGCGTGCTGGCGCACGCCGGGTGCGAGGTGATAGCACCGCCCGAGCAGGTCTGTTGCGGCGCGCTCCACGTCCACGCCGGGGATGCGGAGACGGCGCGCGCCCTCGCGCGGCGCAACATCGCCGCGTTCGAGTCGGCCGGGGTGGACGCCGTGATCGTGAACGCGGCGGGGTGCGGCGCGGCGATGAAGGAGTACGGGCGCCTGCTTCGCCACGACCCGCACTGGTCGGGGCGAGCCGAGCGCTTCGCGGCCTCCGTGCGCGACGTGCTGGAGTACGTCGCGGAGCGCGACTTCGCGCACGGCCTGGGCCGGGTGGACCGCGTGGTCACGCTCCAGGACGCATGCCACCTCGCGCACGCGCAGCGGGTCCGCGAGGCGCCTCGCCGCATCCTCGCCGCGATTCCCGGGCTGCGCCTGCACGAGTTGCGGACGCCGGACCGTTGCTGCGGCTCGGCGGGCATCTACTCGTTCGTCCAGCCGGAGCTCTCGGCACAGGTGCTGGCGGCGAAGATGGACGACATCGGCTCTACCGGCGCGGACCTGGTCTGCACCGCCAACCCGGGGTGCACGCTGCAGCTGCAGGCGGGAGCCGTGCGCACCGGCGCCGCGCTCGAAGTGCGCCACGTGATCGAGGTGCTGGACGAGGCAGTGCGGGCGGGCGCATCGCGCTGACCGGGCGGGCGCGCCGGGCTAGGCGCGCTGAGGTGCGCTCCAGGTCGACGACAGGTAGCCGGGGTTGAGGTCGTACGCGCCGAAGTCGTAGCCGCCGATCCCCGGCGCCAGCGAGGCGAACTCCGCGGCGGCGCTGATCGGCAGCATCGCCGGTCCGTCGTCCAGCAGCAGGCGCTGCGCCGCCCTCGACTTCTCGGCGCGCACCCGCGGATCCGGTGAGGCGAGCGCCGCGCGCACCGCGACGTCATACACCGGGTTCGAGTACCCCCACAGCGAGAACTTCCCGGCGATCCCCTCCGTGGTGTGCAGGCGCAGCCCGATGTCGGGCGTGTCCAGCGTGCCGATGTCGAAGAGGGTTGCCTCGAAGTCCCCGGCCATGAAGGTCTTCTGCCACACATCCGTGGCTCCGCTCTGCAAGCGCGGCTGGAAGCCACCCTCCTGCAGGCCGTCGGCCACGACCTGCGCCAGCGTCAGCATCAGCGGAAGGTCGGGGAGCGAGAGCCGGAACGCGAGGCCCTCGAAGCCGGCGGCCGCCAGCAGCCGACGCGCCTCGGCGGGGTCGCGGTGGTAGAGCGGGTGCGCGAGCAGGTCGCCCTCCGGGATCGCGTCGCCGGCGTACGCCGGACCGACCGGCCCGGACGGGTACGAGCCGTCCACCGCCAGCAGCGCGTCGCGGTCCAGCGACAGCCCGACGGCGCGCCTGACGCGGGCGTCCTGGAACGCTGCAACGTGGCGCACGGTCGCGCCGTTCTTGGACGGCAGCAGCGACATGCCGAGGCCGCGCATCCGGCGCGCGGGGCGCTTCTGCGCCTTCGCCGGGTCGGGCGGCTGTGTCCCCGCCGGGTGCACGCGCACGTCGATCTCTCCGCGCTCGAACGCGGCATCGAGTTCACTCGCGATGTCCGCTGCCGCAACGTCGATCGAGGCGAGGAACGGCCGCAGCTCGCCGGTCGCCGCCGGGCTGGCGGCGAAGCGCAAGGCGCCCCCCTCGCGCCGGGACGGCACCCACGTCCCGCTGCCCACGTGATCAGGCGTGCCCGCGTACGTGCCGTCGCCCCGCACGGAGGCCGAGGGCGCGGCGAGGAGCTCGAACAGCAGTCCGAACGGCGCCTTGAGGTGGAGCACCACCGTTCGGCTGTCCGGCCGGTCGATGCGGTCCACCACCTGCGAGAAGAGCCGGTGGCCCTCGGCGGCGCGGCGCTGGAAGTCCGTGCGCACGGCGTCCGCGCTCAGCGGCTGCTGGGTCCGCGCGCCGTCCGCGTGAAAGCGCTGGCTGTCGCGCAGCGTGAAGCGCACGGTCTGCGGATCGGGGAGCTCCACCGCCCGCGCGATGTCCTGGTGCACGGACGGGCCGCGCGGATCGACGGCGACGAGGCGCGCGTATGCGAAGAGCTGGTCGTCGGCGTCCAGCGACGGCGATGCGGCA
>JBAYVN010000067.1:0-13290 GCA_041674525.1 Dehalococcoidia bacterium
ACAGCGAGCACGCCGAGGTACTCCACGACCGCGCCCTCGATCGCGGCGGCAGCGAGCGCCGTCTCGGGCGTCGTGATGGCGCGGCGCGGGGCGAGCGGCATCCACTCCGGCCCGAAGGGCTTGCGGTCGCGCTTGCCGCCGAGCGTGCGCCCCGGGTCGGCGGTGCTGCCGATACACAGCGTCGGGAGCGGGTTGCGGGCGCGGGGTTTGCGGAAGTGGCGGTTGGGGATGTCGAGGGCGGCGCTCACGGCTGCGGCTCGGCGCACATGGCGCGAATGCACTCGCTGACGAACTTGCGCGCCTTCGCCTCTTGGGCGTCGGTGTAGTTGAAGTCGCCGTCTTCGTCAGGCTTGCCGAGGTTCACGAATCCCGCCCGCGCCAACGGCCATATGACATCAGCGTCCCACCCGCTGTTGCCGAACGGGCGCTTGCCGCTGAAGCATTCGCCTTCCTCCCAGACTGTTTCGAGCAACTTCCGAAGGTAGTCGCGTACCGTCTTGACCTTCGGGCCTGCGTCGGTGGTTCCCACACTCACGGCGAGTGCTGCTTTGATTTGGTCGTTCATGCTTCCTCCTGTTTGGGCGGCTTCGTACCGCGTTCGATTGTGCGCTTCGGGTCCGCGGCCCTATCGCCGCGCTCCTTGATCGTCGCCGTCGCGCGGCGGTTCCACGCGACATGGCGCTCCGCGGGCGGCATCGCGGCGAGCGCCTGCCATTCATCTTCTACCCAGAACGGCAACCCGGATAGCAGGATGTCCGGGCGCAAGTCCAGCACCCCGAGGAAGGGGACGACCCACGCGATGCCGAGCGAGCACTTGCGCTGGGCGGCTACGGGCGTCGCGTCGCTCACGGCGCGACGTTCCTCGGGGCACCACCACCCGCCGCTGCCGAACTTGCAGCCGACTGACAGCATGGGCGTCCCGCACGCGGGGCACGGCGGCGCGTAGGGGACGGGTCGGTACTTGCGGCGTGCCACACGCTACTGCTCCAGCGCGGCACGCGCCGCCTCCAGCTTCGCCCGCAGCGTGTTGCGCTCCACGAGCGCCCGCGCCGCCGTCTCCTGCGCGGCGTCGCGCTCTCGCCGCCATACCGACGAGTTGGTGCATTGCTGCGACTTGACGAGCGCGTCCTTGAGCATCGCTATCTCGCGTTTTGCCCCTGCCTCCCGCTCGATGACTACGTCCCGCTGGCGCGCGGCTTCGTGGCCGCTCATCTGCGCGATATTGTAGCCGAGCCGGTACTTCGCCTCCTCGACGCGCAACTCCGCGAGTTCCGCCCGCTCCCGCTCCCTCGCCGCGCGCTCATCGCGGGCGATGCGACAGGCATCGGCGCACGCCTCGTTGGCGTCCCCGTAGGGCACCATGTCGGGGTCGCGCCATTGGGCATCCATCCCGGTAACGCAGTAGCGAGGTTCACGCAGCGGCGGCAGGCTGGGCGGATTGCCGCACACACACGACTTTTCTCGACACAGCGAGCACACTCCCCAGTCGTCCAGCGGCGGCAGCGCGTCCGGCGCGGTCGTCGGCGCAGCCTCGCGCTGCCCCTGCTTCGCGAGCGCAAGCCTGCGGCGAAGTCCCTTGATGATGTGCTTACGGGTACGACTCGTTGCGACGGCGTTGGCGAGCGTTGCCCGTACGACGCTTAATTCCGACCGAAGCGCGAGATTCTCCTTGGGGTCCACGGTCGGCGCAGCCTGCTCGCGCGGGTCCGCGCCAGCGCCTACGAACAAGGTCGTTCCGGCGCGGGCGGGGTCGTTGAGGTCGCCGCGGTAGCAATACTCACCGTGGCTGCCGTGCAGCCCATGCCGGTACTCGCCTGCCCCGCCGTTGCGGCGCGGCGCAGCGTCGGTCGAGAATGCGTAGCAGCCGACATGGTCCCACGCCACCCACCGCACCGCTCGCCCGTCCGGCGTCGTGCGCCCGCGCACCGCGGCCCTGATCTCCGCGTCGGTGTTGCGCGTTGTCGCGGGCTTCTGGTTGTCGTCCACCCAGCCGCTCGTGTCGTCTTGCCGCGCGGGCTGCGCGGCTTCGCGCGGGGATTCGAGTTCATGCGCCACGCGGAAGCAGTCGGCGGCGTCGATGATGTCGTGCGGTGTCTCCGCGTTCTTGCCGAGCGATTGCAGCGCCCGCGCGATGCGCCGGTCGATCACTTCGTTGCTGATGCGAGGAGCGTCTTCGTCGGTGCTCATCGGTCGTTCTCCTTGCGGCTCGCCGCCGCGTCTCGCCGCGCTGCCATGCGCGGGGTTTCCCAATGGAATTTGTTCAGAAACCACTTCAGCCATCCGTTACGCGCAGCCCACCTACGCGCCGAACGTGCGCGCCGCTTCACGCGCATCCGCCCCCGCACCGCGCAGAGCATCGCCCGCGTGCGCGGCCTCACTTTCCGCGCTCCGCCGTTTCCGCGAAGCCCTCCATCTTCCCGCACGCCTCGTCCAGCGCCGCGCGCAGCGTCTCGTTCTCCGTCTCCTGCGCCTCCAGCGAGGCGCAGTACGCGCGCTTAGTTTCGTCGCCGGTTGCGACGAGGCCCGTCAAGGTAGCGGTTAGCGTCGCGATCTCGGCGCGCGCCCACTGCGCCCGCCACTCCGCGTCCCATGCGGCGAGGTTTGCCCGCTGCGCTTCGAGGTTGAAGCCGTCATAGTCGATGCGCTCGTGTTGCAGTGCGTCTTGTAGCCGCGCGTTCTCGGCGCGCAGCCGCTCGTTGTCGCGCTCGGTCTCCGCAAGCTGCGCCACTAGATGCGTAAACGCGCTCACCTGCCCGCCTCCTTCGCCGCGTCGTCGGCAGTGAGGGCATCGCAGGCGATGCGCTGCGAACCCTCGCGTACCGTCGCCACGCGAGCAAGCGCCTCTCGCAGCCGCTCGCAGCGCGCCTCCGCGCTCGCGCGCCCACGCTGCTCGGCGGCGGCGAGTTGCGCGGCGGAATACAGGTGCATCCCGACAGTCAGGGGGACGCCAGCGGGGTGCCAGATCACTTCGCCGGTAGAAACGCGGGCTACTTTCGCCACCGGCTCCACGTCCGTCGCGGCGGGGGCGGTCTCCGCGAACAGGCGGTCAGCGGTAGCCTTCGCGAGCGTGCCGCTTGCCGCTTCCGCAGCGGACACCATGAACGGCGCAGCGGGCTCCGCGGTGGGCGGCGTGGCGCGCAGGCGGGCGATGGCGCGGTCGCAGCGGCAGTCGAGGCAATTGCACGCACTCGCGGTTCCGCGCCATTCACACTGATACCGGGCGGTGAGCGTTTCCCGCAGCGCCTCCAGCGCCAGCAGCGCGGCCTCGGTCGCGGGGGCGCTCACGGCTGCACCAGCGAACAGTCCATCATCACGACCGTGGTCCAGATTCCAAGCGTCCAACCGAGCAGAAACCATGTCCTGTTGCTCATTTCGCCTCCTTCTTCGCCGCCAGCTTGCGCGGCGTCCTGGCTTTCGTTGTCGCGGGCACCGGCTCGACGGCTTCGATGGTCACGGACAGACACGGAGCGCCGCCGCGCACCGCAAGCACGAGCGCCTGCACCGTCCGCACGTCGTCGCTCGCGAGCACGCCCGCGTCTTGCAGCGCGTCCAGCGTCATCTTCGCGTAGTTGTCGAGGTCGCTGTTCGCACGCCCGCCGCAGACGCCGACCTCGACGCGCACCGGCTCCACGATGCCGCGCCGCGGGCTCGCAGCGGCGAACGCATCCGCGAGCACCTTGCGGTAGGCAACGCTCGTCTCAGGGTAGTAGGTGCTCCAGCGCCCGACGCGCGCCCGCCCTTGCGGCACGGGCTTGCCGGGGACGGTGCAGGCAAACAGCACGCTCACGGCGTCACCCCGCGCGCCGCCGCAACGCCGAGCGCCCACGCGAACGCCGTCTCCCATGGGTAGCGCCGTCCGTAGCGGGCGGTCCACGCGTTGCCGACGGCAAGACGCGCCGAGCCGAGGCAGTCGTCGGCGCTTGTCGTCGGCACGCACGACCAGCCGTTGCGCTGCTGGTGCCCGACCGTTGCCGAGCATTCACGCGCGTCCCTAATCCCGTTGCCGCGTCCGTCGCCGTGGTCGTGGAAGCACGTCTTCCCGTAGTCGGTGAATAACGCCCCGCACGCCCGCGCATCCTCCTCGCTCACGTCCCGCACGCGCACGACGCGCACGCTCGCGAGCGTCAGCGCGTGGCGGGAGGCCCAGCGGGGCATACGCGACGACGGCTCCCACGGCGGCGGGATGCGCTTGCCGCCGTCACCTGTCCATTCTCCGTGCGGCGTGTCGGCCCTGTAGACGGGCGCGTCCCAGTCGTCGGGGTTCTGACGGTCAGGCTCCATGCGGTCGGGGTCAGCGATGGATAGCGCGAACGCCTCCGCGCCCCAGAGCGCGTCGCCGGGGACGCCGAAGGGGCAGCGCGCAAGCATCGCGGCGCTGCCTACGGGAACGCAGCCGTCGCCAGTCCTGTGCGGGTTCACCCACGACCACCCGTAACTACGTCTCGCCTTGACGCTGCCGTCCGGGTTGTAATCGATCGCAAACGATTCGTCCGGCTCCGGTCGCACCGGCCGCAGCAGCAGCGCCACGCGCCCGGCGAGCAGGCCGCGGGATTCCGCGGGTGAGAGGAAGATGCGGGCGGTCACGAGTTGCACTCCGCCACGCTCGCGACCCCGCTCCGCAGCGCCTCGTCCAAGAGCGCGCGGGCCTTGTCGCGGGCGTCGTACACGGCAGGCGGCAGTAGGACGTTGCTGGGGATGAGGTCGTCGCCAAGCAGCGCGTCGTGCGCGGCGAGCGTCGCCTTCGCGCAGTCGATGGCCGCGCGCTCGAAGGGGCTCATCGCAGCGCCTCCCGCCACGCGGCGAGGGCGGCGCGAGTCGCGTCCATGCCTTCGGCGTCCAGCGGGCAGTCCTCCGCGAACGTGCAGTCGGGGAGGCACTCCTCTGCCTCTCCACAGCAGGGGCACTCACACTCGCCAGAGAAGAACGTCGCCAGCGCCTCCCCGGCCGCGCGCATCTGCGCGTGGCGATCTTCCAACTGGCGGCGCGAGTAGAGCGGCTTGGCGCACGCGAGTTCCATTCGCAGCCGCGCCGTCTCGTTCGCGGCGTGCTCCTCGCAGGCGGCGCGGATGGCGTCTTCACGCGCAGCGGCGTTGTGTTCGTTGCCGTAAAGCGCATCGTCGCAGTCAGAGATTACGTCGTCCAGCGTCCGGGGCGCGCTCACGACGCAAACCTCACGAGTACCGCAACGACAACGCACGCCAGACCGAAGATGTTCAGGCCGATGAAGGTATCCGCGAGGCGATGTTGGTTGGGTCGCACTACCTCGCTACACAGGACGATGCCGAGGGCCACTCCTAGCACCGCGGCGCTGATTTCATCAAGCGGCGCGCTCACGGCTGCGGCTCCTCGTCGCCCAGGATCTCGGTGACGCGGACGCGGACGGGGTTTTTGGGCATATCGCGGTCCGTGAAAAAGCCATGCGCGTCGGCACCGTCAAGCGCGCGGCTGTTCATCCAGCCCACGCGCTCCCGCGGCTTCGCGGCGAAGGCGGCGCGGAGGTTCGCGCCAATCGTGCCGTCCGGCGCGCAGACAACAAGCGCGGCGTCCAGCGCCGCCCGCTGCTCGTCCGTCAGGTTGTCGCAGTATCTGAAAGAACTCATACGTGCCTCCATCTCTTACCAATGATGATGTCTCTGACCGTATTGCTGGCAACGTGAAGCGATCTGGCGACCGCCCGTTGCGACTCCCCGTTAGCGCAACGGGTGCGGATTTCGACAACGAGAGACTCGGTCAGCCGAGCACTCCCGTTGTTGCTGCCGCGGGGACGGCGTTCTGGATGTTTCCGTGAGCCGTTTGCTTCCCCTCGGGCGGCAAGACGGCGCATAATAGCCCTATGGGCATCACCGCTAGAGCGGCGGCCCTTGGCGGTACAGTCCGCGTTGTTGTCGGTAACTGTCCCCAGAAAAAGATGGCTTGGGTTTACGCAGCACGGGTTATCGCAGCGGTGACAAGAGCAAAGGCCGGGAGGAATAGCACCGTTGGTGAGCACCCACGAAACGCGGTGCGCGAGCATCCGCTCTTTATTGAACATGATGCGTCCGTACCCGCCGTGTAGCCCTCCGGTCCACGGCCAACAAGCATCAGGCCCGGCCGATTTATCAACCTTTGACCAGAACAGTTCTTCGAGTGTCTTCTTCATGGGCGGCAACCCTTGTTTCCACACACCCGCCGCGCGTCCGCGTGGTGAAGTTGCCGCTACGCCAAGGCAGAGCGTTCGCGGCGGGTGGTGGAAGTCTTGAGGCAGTAGCGGCATGGCTTTTCTATACGAGTGATGCCCGCACGTCAAGACCCGCCCATCGTGTCTTGTCGCTCATCGCAATTCACTCCCACCGCGCAGGGGCGCGCGGAATCGTTCGCCGTAGTACGGATCTTCCCCGGGCTTGACGTGGTCCTGCCCGAGGAAACGCGCACGCTCGCGCCGCGCCTCGGCGGCGTACCACGCCGCGTCGGGCACCCAGCGCGGCATGGGCTCGGGGACGGCGTGCAACTCGAAGCGGTCCTCCACGTAGAAGGTCCGACCGCCGCTGGACACGAACCAGACCTCGTCGGTGCAGACGCTCCAGTGGCGCACGCGCGTCGTGTCGCCAATCTCGTCCAATATCGGCTTCACGTGTGGGTCTCGACCGTAAGTATGCGGCTGCTCGTAGAGCCGCCCTACCGCGTCCATCGCGCGGCGCGTGCCGCAGGCGACGGTGGTGCCGTTCTTGCGGATCTCGAAGAGTTTCATGCATCCTCCTTGCAGTCGCACGTCTCCAGGGTGCAAAGGAAGCACCCGCACCCGTCGCACAGACGCAGGCGCTCCCATGCGTCGTGCGTCGGGCACTTGCGCTCCAGCAGCACGCTGCCGGGATACAGCGCCGTCACCGCGTCGGCCCACGCCTGCGCGGTCAGCGCCTCGTAGGGCGTGCCGCGCCACGTCTGGACGGCGGGCGCGACATCGTCGTGGAAGGTGATCGAGGCGCGGATCATGGCGTCACCTTGCGCTGGTAGTAGGCGCAGTCGGTCTTGAGTTCGCATCGGCGCGAGATGCTGCCGCCGTAGACGTTGTCACCGCCTACGCGGTAGTACGCAGCGGGCAGCGGCTTGGGCGTGTGCGGCGCGTCGCACCGTCCTTCGCCGTTGGGATGGAGTGACCCGTTCGCGGTACGGTTCCAGTTAGCGTAGGAGCAGCCGAGGCACGTCTTCACAGCCTGCACTCCTACACGACGCCGAACAGCACGACGCACAGCGCCAGCGTCGCGCACACGGCGAGCGTGCCCGCGGCGTGCGCGCATTCCTCGCGCGTGAGGCGGCTCACGCGGGCACCTTCGCGCCGTAACTCCTCACGTACTCCTTCGCCTCTTCTTTGGACACTTCCTTGTCGTCCCAATCGAGGTAGATGGTGGGCGCGCGGCACACGTCGATGAGGGCGCAGACGATGTCCTTCTGCTCGGGGGTGTCGTGCTGCATCATCGCGGACATGGAAGACCCGATGTCGAAGTACCGCTGGAGCAGGGCGATACCCTCGGCGCTGGTGAAGTTCCACGCCTTGAGCGTGCCCCACTTGAGCGTGAGGTACTCGGCGTTCTCGGCGGCGCTCACGGCATCACCGGCAGGTCGTCCGCGGCGGGCGTCAGCGCGTGGATGCACTCCATCGCGGCGGACAGCCACGCAAGCGCGGTCGCGCGGTCAGCGAACGTGAGCGCCACGCGGCTGTTGCCCGCCTCGCACGCGATGGTCGGGCGGTCTACGTGGTCGTGAGCGGTGGGCTGCTCGGGGTTGAGCAGGTGGATGGTAGCGAATGCGATGGGGGTCACGGCTGCACCTCCAGCGCGGGCGCTGCGGGGTACCAGCGCCGCACGATGTCCGCACACTGCGCCAACGTGGCCACCCGTGCGGCGTCGGCGGCGTCGGCGGCGTCGGCGGCGTAGGCGGCGTCGGCGGCGTCGGCGGCGTCGGCGGCGTAGGCGGCGTCGGCGTCGGCGGCGGCGTCGGCGGCGGCGGCGGCGGCGGCGTAGGCGGCGTAGGCGTCGGCGGCGGCGGCGGCGGCGGCGTAGGCGGCGTAGGCGGCGGCCCGAAGGTCCGCAATCGTCACCGCCTCGTCGCCTGCTGCAAACCTGTCGCACGTGTCGAGGCACGCACGCACCCGCCCGTCGCCGGGGCGCTTCGCCTCGAACAGCGGCAGCGCCAACCGCGCGCACTCCGCGGCAGCGCCCACTAACAGGCGTCGGCGCGGGTCGCCAACGGGGCCAGCGAGCTTACCCGCCAGCCAGAGCATCCAATCGCCGCGCTGGCACTCGCTCCAAGCGGTCGCGAGGTCGGGCTGCGTGCGCGCCCATTCGGTCGCCTCGGAGCAGGCGTTGAGTTTCACGAGTTCGTCGGTCCAGTGGTTCATGGTGGTTCTCCTGTCCTCTTGTTGGTGGTCAGTTTGTCAGGCGACGCCGGGGAGCCCGCTACCGGACAGCGCCGCGAGCAGCGTCCCGAGCCCCGCGAGCAGCGCGAAGCTGAACGGCACGTCGTCGCTGCCGAAGCCCTGCACCTCGGGGCTCATCGGCGGCATCGCCCCGAGCGCCGCCTGCTGCTGCGCCCGCGCCGCCTCGTCCGCGAGGCGCTTCTCCTCCGCCGCCTTCGCAGCCGCTTCCGCCGCCGCCTTGGCAGCGACCGCCGCTTCCTTCTCGGCGGGCGTGGCGTCGCGCTTCACGTCGCCGCGCAGGCGGGCCAGGAACAGCGTGGTCGCGTGTCCGTCGCTCCCTCCGATACCGTCGACGGCAACGATGCACTCTTTCAGGACCGCCACCGCCTGCGACATCGTGGGCACCGTGCGCGAATGGGCCTGTGGCGCGTTTGCAGCCCCGTGGGGGGCTCCGGGGCGCTGGGGGGTGCCTTGGGGGGCCTGATGCGGAGCGCCACCGTTGTAGGGGTTCCCCTGCGGGCTCATGTTCCGCCCGCCGCCCTGCGCCTGATCCTCGCGCTTGCCCTTCTGCCACTGCACGTGGAGCGGAACGCCCTGCGCGTCGCAGTACGGGGTCCAGCCGTTGGCCTCGTCGTACCAGAACGCCTGACCGTCGAAGGTCCGACCGTTGGGCAGGAACTCGAAGGTGCGGCCCGGGGGGTAGGCGTTGGCGGACTTCTGGTCCTGCCCCTTGGTGTTGACCTCGACGTAGACGGTGTTCCCGTTGGCGTCTTGGCAGACGAGCTTGTGCCCGAGCATCGGGCCACCCATGTTCGAGTTGAACTGGTCCGGCTCGCCCGATGGGTGAATCACGGTGACTTTCATGGTTCTCTACTCCTCCGTCTTGGACGGCGTTACCGCCGCCGCGTTGATGTACGCTTCGAGATCCGCCACCCGGACGCGCAGGGTGCCGCGCAGCATGGTAGCTGGTAGCTCGCCGGTATGGATCATCTTCCGCACCGTGGTGGGGTGGAAGCTCAGACGAGCGCCCACCTCAGCCACGGACAGGAAGTGAGGTTCGGTGTGTTTCTGCATAGCCACGGTTCTATAGACGTGGCGCGCGATGGTCAAGCGCATTGTGGGGGATTCTGAAAAGAAAAGCGCCCCGGACGTTTGGGGCGTCGCGGGGCGCGGGAGGAACCGGGTATCCGAACCACCAGAGAACCCGGCCCGCCACGTATGCGCCGGGGCGCGGCTTGCGTCAAGCGCGGGGGGCGTGCGCGGCGGGCGGGTAGTGTCTCACTTTGAATCCGCCTTTCCGCGCGGCTTGTAGGGGCCGCGAGGTCCGGGGGCGTTCCGGGCCGCGGGTTATCGGCCGAACGGCATTTACTGCCGCCCTGACCGGCATTAGGGCGGGGGGAAGCCTCGAGAAATACCTGGCTGTTTCTTACCTAAAACCCTTTATCGACGTGGAGTTAGTCCTCGAGAGATTCGTTTCTTTCGCACTGCCAGAGGTTGAAGGTCTCGACAGGGACGTGAAGGGCCTCCCGGCCGCCGCCTTCTTTGCAATCTCGCTCCGCTGCTCCGGCGTGAGGCTCGCCGCTCGCGCCGGGCCGCCCCTCTGGCCGCCTTTGCGGTGATGCTCCTTGGTCGGGTCCGCGTCGTCGGGGATCTCCCCCGTTGCGATCTTGGCGACCCTGATGGCCGCCCCGATCACGTCCCCCGGGCGCTTCTGTCCCTGTGGTCCCTTCGGCATGGCCGGATAGTAAGGCAGGATCCTGACAGACGCCATGCCCGGGCCACATTCTGGATTTCGAAGTGAGACACCACCGGCGGGCGGGTTTGGTGTCGCGTGTGGGATTCGAACCCAACGTCACAAGCCTTGAAAGGGCTGTATCCTTACCGCTAGACGAACGCGACTTGGTGTCCCCGAACGGATTCGAACCGATGTCCCCGGGATGAGAACCCGGAATCCTAAGCCACTAGACGACGGGGACTAAGAGCACGAAAGGCCGGGGACTTGACGGCCCCGACCTTCCATGCAATCTTCCTGTTGCGTGCAGGATTGAATTGTAGATACCCCATCCTCACTAAGCCGTCAAGGCTAGTCCCGATAGTGTCTGGTTTCCTCGTCACGCACCGATAATCCCGCCGCCCGGTTCTTCCGGGTGTCCATATCCGTAAGCGGGACGTGCAGTGTTTGACGCTGGGGCACGACGGGGGCGCGGGGCATTCTCGCGGAGGCTCAGGGAGCCTGGAACACCAGCGGATCACCGGGCGATGCCGTGCCGGTGGGGCTTAAGCAAATAGCTGCGGCCACCTCGCCGGTTCTGGCGCGTTCTTCCTCCCTCTGGGGGGTAGGGGGGAACGTGCTTGGGCTTAAACCAGCGAGACGCGCAGCGGGAGGTTCCGTGGCCTACGATCTCGCGCAACTCAAGGAATTGATCCCGCCCACGGCGGTCCTCGACCACTTCGGCCACGCCTACACCGTCCGCGGCAAGATCGCCTCTGGGCTCTGCCCCTTCCACGACGAGCGCACCCCCAGCTTCATCGCTACCGACGCCCGCGGCACGTTCCACTGTTTCGGATGCAACGAGCACGGGGATTCAATCAACCTGTGGGCTCAACTCGCCGGGATTGAGAAGGGCGCGGCCATCCGCGAGATGGCATCCCACCTGGGCCTCGCCCCCGACCAGACTTCCCCCGACGTTGCCCTGACGCGCCGCATCGCCCGCGAGCTGATCCGCGAGCGCGCTGCAGCCGCCTCGAACCGGGAGCGGCTACGGCTCAACGCGCTGGCGGTTCGCGCGTATCACTCGGAGCGAGCCGAGGGGCTGTTCCGGGAAGCGGCGCGGCTTGTCGGGCACGGGGACGCGGGGCTTGAGTACGCGCGCCGGGCTCAGGAGTGCGCGGAGGCGAAGGAAGAAGCTGACCGTGGGCTAGATGCCCATTCGGAGCGCGCGTAGGGCGTCAAGCTACGTCGGGGTAGCCCCGCGCCCCGGAGCGCCTTGGCGGGGCGTTTCCTGGGCGCTACGGCGCGGTCTGGCGGCGGGCGCTACTCGCCGCGCGCCTTGGCGAGGGCGGCGCGGGCGGGCGCGATCAGCCCATCCCACGCGTCGGCGTCGGGGACGCCGCGCCCGCATTCCAGCGCCTTCTGCATGGCCATCGCGGCGGTAGCCGCTTCGAGCGCCGCCACGAGGTCGTCATGCGCGTTGCAGGCGCGGACGATGAACTCCGCGGTGGCGACGGCTTCGAGTCGGCTGACGCCCTCGTCCCAAGCGTATGGGTAGAAGCCTCCGGGTCGGACCACGCAGACGGCGTCCTCACCGTCGTCGGGCTCGGGGCCGTAGATGGCCAAAGGCCATCCGGACCACTCTTTGCCATCGTCGCAGATAAAGACGTGCCACGGCGTCGGTGTGTGTTTGGTTCCCATGTTCATTCCTCCCGCGCGTATCCGTCGCGCCCCGGGTTGCGTGCCCGCCCGGTTGCGTTCCCGGGCGGGGCTGGCGGGCTGGTTCAGGCGCGGTCGATCAGGACGTGCGCCCCGCTTCCGTCGTGGAGGGTGCCCGACGCGAGGGAGTGCAGGTTATCCCACCCCACCTTGACGAGCAGGGCTTCCGCGGCTGCCCGGTGGTTGCCGTCGATGTTCAGCGCGTAGTCGTAGGGGACGGTCAGGCGTCCGGCGTCACAGCGAGCCGTGATGCGGGAGCCGGTGGAATTGGTCGGGCCGTGGTACTTGGTCTGAATCGCCTGCATGGTGGTTCCTCCGTCGTTCGCCCGGGTCTCCCCGGGGCTGGCTTCAGTCAATCGCGTTCCCGGGCTCCAGCCACGGGCTCAAGGCGTCGTGCTCCGCGCGTTGCGCCTCCCGCGCCAGTCGCTCGTTGCGTAGGCGTTCCGAGTACGCTCGCAGCTCCGCCCACTCCACCGCCAGGGCGCGGCACGCCTCGCACCCCGCGACGTGCGCCGGCACGCACGGGAGCCACGTACGCGCCTCGGGACGCTTCAAGCGGCGCGGGGAGTCGCCGGGGTGCTCGATCACGTCCGCGACATGGCCCGCGAGGCGGAGCGTCACGGTATCCCACCCCGTCAGGTGCTCGAGGGCGGACGCGAGGGCATCGCGGCCGTACAGGGCGTTGAGGGTGGCGAGGGGTGGTGGGCTCATGGTGAATCCTCCTGTCAGTTATGCGCGGCTCCGTTGCCGCCGCCGCCCCCGAACGCACCGCGCGTGGCGGGTTTCGGGGGTCGCGGCGGCACGCGACCGGGTGAGCGGTCGCGCGTCCGCGGCGGGGACTAGAGCCCGCCCTCCGTGTGCCTACGGTAGACCGAGGACAGGATGCCCACGGAGTAGGCGATAGACCGCAAGGCGCGGGCTCGGGCTCCGGGGTAGTCCCCGTTGTTTGCAGCCTCGATGGCGTCACTGAGGCAAAGCCGCGCGGACGATTCCATCTGCCCGCCCATGACGCGGCGGGCATCCCTGATAACGCAATCGGTCGTGGTCTGGGTCTTTCGCATGGTCGTGATTCCTCAGCGGCTCGCGCCGCGCGTTGCGGGGGGCGGGATTGCCCCGGGGGTGTGTCAGCCGCGGAGCCCGGCAAACGCCAGGACGAGGCAGATAGACGCGATGGCGAGCGGGGGAGTGATGACGAGTGCGAGGATGAGGCGGTCGAGCATGGCGGGAAACTCCAACGGGGTTAGGTGCCCGTGTAACCGCGCCGCAAGCAGCTGCGACGTGGGGGGACGGTACGACGAAACGCGGGTGCCCGTCTACCGGGGAATACCCGGGGGCCAACCAGGGGAATCCCGGGGGCCGAGAGGCAGCGCATAGAAGAACGCGCGCGCGAGAGCATACGCGCAACAATATTGCGGAGGCGACGCGATGCGCGCAACAAACGCGCAGGCGAGCGAACGCGCAACGCGCG
>JBAYVN010000068.1:0-13087 GCA_041674525.1 Dehalococcoidia bacterium
GCGACGAGCTTCTTCAGGCAGCCGATGGTCACGCCGCCCGCGGTCTCCGCGAAGATGCCCTCCGTCTCGGCGAGCAGCTTGATCCCCTCCACCACCTCGTCGTCGTTCACCATCTCGGCGCCGCCGCCGGTCTCCTCCATCTGCTTGAGCGCGTAGTAGCCGTCCGCCGGGTTGCCGATCGCCAGCGAGCGGGCGATGGTGTTCGGCTTCTGCGGCACGAAGTTCAGCGTGTGCTTGGAGTACGCGGTGGTGATCGGAGAGCAGCCCTCCGCCTGCGCGCCGGACATGCGGGTGTGCGGCGTGTCGATGAGTCCCACCTTGTGGAACTCCTGCAGGCCCTTCCAGATCTTCGTGTACATCGAGCCGGACGCCATCGGCGCGACGATGTGGTCGGGCGCCCGCCAGCCGAGCTGCTCCGCGATCTCGAAGCCGAGGGTGCGCGACCCCTCCGCGTAGTACGGACGCACATTGATGTTCACGAAGGCCCACGGTCGCGACATCGACAGCTCGGTGCAGAGGCGGTTCACGTCGTCATACGACCCGCGCACCATCACCAGCGTCGGGTCGTAGATGGCGGAGCCGACCACTTTCCCCTGCTCCAGGTCGTCCGGGATGAAGACGTAGCAGTCCATCCCGGCCCCCGCGGCGTGCGCCGCGACGGAGTTCGCGAGGTTCCCCGTGGACGCGCACGCGATCGCCTCGAACCCGAACTCGCGGGCGCGGGCGATGGCGACGGAGACCACGCGGTCCTTGAACGACCACGTGGGGTTCACGGTGTCGTTCTTGATCCACAGCGTGTCCAGGCCCACCGCCTTCGCCAGGCGATCCGCCCGCAGCAGCGGCGTGTAGCCGGTGCCCAGGTCCACCTTGTACTTCTCGTCGCACGGCAGCAGCGGGGCGTAACGCCACAGCGTGGTCGGTCCGCTCTCCACGGAGTCGCGGGTCATCGCCGCGTGGATGCCGTCGTAGTCGTAGGCCACCTCCAGCGGCCCGAAACAGAACTCGCAGGAGAAGATCGGGGTCAGCGGATACTCGCGGCCGCACTCGCGGCAGCGCAGGGCACGACAGAATGACATGGTGTGAGTCCTCGAATGTGTGGCGCTGCACGCAGCGCGCCGATGCGTCGAACTGAGCCGGTGTCGATCCGAAAGATCGACGTGCGATGAGGAGCGCCCGAGGCGCGAGCCGTGCGGCGTCGCGTTCGGGCTAGCGCATCGCCATCGGCGACATGGCGTCGCGCACGCCGCGCGGAGAGGTGCCCGCCGGGCGCGGCGCGTGGAGCGAATGGGGATGCTGAAGCGGGGTCATGAGCGGCGCCTTCCGTTCATCTTCCTCGACGTTACACCCGCAACGTCGAGCCGGAGTTAGCACCGTGTTCGCCCAAGGCTGTGGCGACCGGTTGCCGCGGGTTCGCAGGGCCGGGCCCTCCCCCGCTCTGGATGAACATCGAGGCTCTGGCCCACGAGGGGCCGCCGCCTGATGCGTACGCAGAGGCTAGATTCCCGGCTCGCATCCTGTCAATCGGCGCGGGCCCGGCCGGCGGGACCCTCGTCCGCGGGCGGGTACTGCCCCAGGGTCCCCAGCCGCGCGTTGATCAGCGCCGCGCGCACCACCCCGATGTCCACGGCCCCCTGCGCGACGACCGTCCCGCCGACCTCGACCACCGGGATCTCGAGCAGGTAGCGACGCTCCAGCTCCGGGTCGCCGTCGATGCTCACGTCGTCCAGGTGGAACGGGAAGGTCTGCTGGAGCGCGCGGAGCTGCAGGCGCGCCACGTCGCAGAGGTGGCAGCCCTTGCGCCCGTACAGCGTCAGGTGCGGCGCATCCGGGGGCATCGAGGGCACACCGCGCATCATCGGGGCGTCATCTGCTGTTCAGCCTCGACGTACCGGGACGCGGCCCGGAGGCTCCGGCGCGGGGGGCGCCTCCTCCAGCGGCGGCTGCCGCCACAGGTAGACGATCGGGACCAGGGAGCCGATCACCGTGAGGAACGACACCAGCTGGGGCACCGTCATCCCGGGCAGCAGCGTCTGCGCGGAGTCCACGCGCAGGAACGTGACCGCGTACCGCATGACGGAATACCCGACCAGGAAGACGAAGAAGGTCAGCCCCGGCCGCCGTCGCAGCGGCCCGAACATGAAGTAGAAGAGCGCGGCGAGGATGACCAGGTCACCGATCATCTCGTAGGTGGTCGCGGGGTGGTGCGGGCCCGCCGTCAGGGAGTACTGGAATGCGGGTGAGTTCGGGTGCGTGTAGAGCACGGCCCACGGCAGGTTCGTCGCGCGCGCCAGGTGCTCGCCGTTGATCAGGTCGCCGATGCGCCCGATCGCCATGCCCGTGATCAGGCCGAAGCTTGCGATGTCCAGGCCCTTGCGGATCTCGTACCCGCGCCAGATCGCGAAGAGCAGCGATCCCAGCACGCCACCGAGCACGGCGCCCCAGATCGAGATGCCGCCCTCCTGGATGGCCAGGATGTCCAGCGGGTTCTGGCCGTAGTAGGCCCAGTGCTCCCACACGAACATCCCGCGCGCACCGATGATCCCGCTCGGCACGCCGACCAGCGCCAGCGAGTAGGCGTCGTCCTCGTCGTACCCGATCTTGCGACCCGCCCAGAGCGAGAGTTGCACGCCCACCAGGATGCCCACGGCAGTGAAGAGCCCGTGCCACGTGATCAGGAACGGCCCCAGCTTCACGATGTTGGGGCTCCACGGGATCGTGATCACCAGGAACGGCAGCACCGGGACCTCCTGCCAGCGTGTGCCCCCCTGCGAGGAGCCGCCACCGCTTCACGATACTCGGGCATCCCCGCCTCCGCGAGGCGAGGCCCCGCGCGCCTCCGAGACGACCGCGCGCTATGCGGACCGCGCCACGTGCCTCGACTTGCGCCGGGCCACCTGCACCGCGGCGACGTGGGCACGCTCCGCGTACGGCGCGGCGATCGGCGGCAGGGGTTCGCTGCCTGCGCCCTCGCGATGCCGCAGGGCGGCGGCGATCAGGTGATCCAGGAGCGCGGGGTTCTTCGGCAGCAGCGATCCGTGCAGGTACGTGCCGATCGCCTCGCCGCGGACGGCGCCCTCGGTGCCGTCCTCCCCGTTGTTGCCGAAGCCGTAGTCCACCATCGCGAACGGGCGCGCCGAGGGGCCGAGGTACGTCCGGCCGCCGTGGTTCTCGAACCCCGCGACCTCGCCGACGCCCGGCACGACCGACGTCGCCACCACGTCGCCGATGCACCGCGGCCAGCCGGCGCCGGGCGCGACCGTCGTCACGTCGAAGACGCCAGCGCCCGCCAGCTCGGCGCCGGTGGCGTCGCGGTAGAAGTGGCCGAACAGCTGAAACCCGCCGCAGACGGCGAGCATCGCCACGCCCTCGTCGGCCCACGCGCGCAGGCGAGGCCCGCGCGCCGCCAGGTCGCCGGCGATTCGCCGCTGCTCGCGGTCCTGTCCACCGCCGATCAGCAGCAGGTCGGCCTCGGACGGCATCGCGTCGCCGAGGCTGACCGTGGCCACCTCCGCCTGCACGCCGTGCTCCGCCGCGCGCGAGCGCAGCGCGATCAGGTTGCCGCGATCGGCGTACACGTTCATCACGTCGTCGTACAGCGTCACCACGCGGATCACGCGGGACACGCGGGCCGGGCCGCTCGCGCCGGTCATCGCTTCGCCTCCCAGTACGCGCCCACGCCCGCGCGGCGAGCGAGGGCGGCGCGCACGTCCATCATCGCGGTGTACGTGGCGATCACGTCCAGCCGCCCACCCGGCGGGGTCCGCGCCAGCGCCGCGTCCAGCGCGCGCTCGGTCTGCGCGATCACCGAGATCGGCGCCACCCCCGCCAGCGCGAACCTCAGCGCGAGGTCGTCCGCGCGGTCGCCGGAGCACACCACCGTCGCCCCCGTGCCCGCGATCATCTCCACGTCCGCATCGTAGATCCACGACACGTCCTGCCCGTCCTGCACGCCGTCGTTGAGCATGGCGAGCACGGTCAGCGGGGGCGCGGCCACCGTCAGCAGGCGGAGCACCTCGTTCAGCCCGGCGGGGTTCTTCGCCAGCAGCAGCCGCACGCGTTCGCCCGCGATCTCGAATCGCTCCTGCCGCCCGAAGGCGGGCCCCGCCTGCGCGAGCGCCTCCGCGATCTTGGCCGCCGGGACGCCCAGGGCGTGCGCGGCCGCCGTCGCCGCCAGCGCGTTGTACACGGAGTACAGCCCCGCCAGCGGCAGGTCGACGGTGAACGACTCGCCGCCGATCGCCACCTCCACGGTGCTGCCGTCCTCGCGCAGCGTCACGCGGCGCGCGGACACCTCGGGCGCCGGCCGCGCGCGCCCGCACGAGGGGCACCGCCAGCGGCCGACGTGGCCCATATAGATCGCGGCGTAGACGAAGCGGGACCCGCAGGTGCAGAAGCGCGCGTCGGAGGCGTGCTCCGCGTGGGCCAGCGCCGCCGCATCGTCGTCCACGCCGAACGTGACCACCCGGCCCCCGCGCGCGTGCTCCGCGAGCTGCGCGATCGACGGGTCATCCGCGTTGAGCACGAGCACCGCCGGTGGCTCGACGACGTCCAGCGCGCGAGCCCAGCCCTCGGCGACGGAGTCGACCTCCCCGTAGCGATCGAGCTGGTCGCGGAACAGGTTGAGGAACACGGCGATGCGGGGCCGCAGGCGGGGCATGAGCCGCGCGAGCGCCGCCTCGTCCACCTCGAACAGTCCGGCGCGCTGCGCGGCGCCCGGGAGCGCCCCCCGCCCGTCCACGCTCGCCGTGTACGCGGTCACGAGCCCGCGCTCGAGGTTGGACCCCGACGGGTTGGTCAGCGGCTCGACGCCCGCATGGCGGAGGATGGCCGCCAGCAGGTGCGTGGTGGTCGTCTTGCCGTTGGTGCCCGTGACCGTCACCACGCCGTGCCCCGGCTGGCGCGCCAGCCGCTCGACCAGGGAGGGTGCGAGCGCGCCCGCAACGAGCCCGGGCAGCGCCGTCCCGCCACTGTGCCAGAGACGGCGGACCACGTTCCCGGCCGCGCGCCCCAGCACCAGCGCGAGGCGCTCGCGCGGGTTCGGCGGGGCCGGGACGATGGCCGTGCGGCCGGTCAGCGTGCTCACGGCTTGATTCTCGCGCACTTCGGCGGTCCGCGCGTCGAGGCCGGCCGCGATGCGCCCGCCGGACACGAAACAGGCGCCGGAGAGGCGCCTGTTCATCACCGAAGGGGACACCGGGCTCGGGGACTACGCGTCCTTGCGGGCCTCGTCCGAGGAGGCGACGGTGGCAGCGTCCTTCTTCTTTTGCTCCTCGGCGGCCTTGGTCTGGGATTCCTCGCGGAACTCGCGGATGCCGCGTCCCAGCGCGCCGCCCAGGCCCGCCAGACGCGACGCCCCGAAGAGGACGACGACGATCGCCAGGATGATCAGGAGCTCGGTCGGACCAAGAGTGCCAAACATGGATCACTACCTCCGGGGCAGGCGCAGTAGTTGCGGCCGTCTCCCGATCGTACACCCACCGGCCCGAATGCAATCCCCCGCCGCCGCTACCCGGCGATGCGCTCCACGAAGACACGCATCACCCCGCCGCAGATCTTGTCGTCGCCGTCGGTCGGCTCCGTGAGATCGACGATCACGGTGCGGGGCGCCCCGTCCGCCATCGTCTCCATCGCCTCCTGCCAGACCTCGGCCTCGCCGCAGCCGCCGCCGATGGTGCCGATGAACGACCCATCCGGGCGCAGGAGCATGGAGGCGCCCGGCTTGCGGGGCGTGGAACCCAGCGCTGACGAGACGGTCGCAAGAACGCGCGGTTCACCGCTCGCCTGGGCCTGAAGGATCTCCTGGTACAGCTCCAGGGACATGGGTACAGCTCCGTCCGAGGGCGCCCTCCAGCCGAACGCCCGGTGCGATTTCATCTTACATGACGGTGCCCGGCGAATTGACGCATTCCCCAACGGGGGTAATCAGGACCCAACGGCGGCAATCGGGCGAAAACCGCGCGGCGGCGAGGAATCCGATGGCCCCGCTCGCGCGTATCTCCGGTGAGCGGCGGTCGGTGTCCGGGACGCCGGTGCGCCCACGCCAGACTGGCCACGCCAGACAAGCACGAGGGCCGATTGCTCGGCCCCCGTGCCCCAGAGGGAACTGGCAGCGTTGGCGCCGCCGACCGTCGCTCGCAACGCACTCGCGTGGCGGCGACCGCGAGCGGCGCTTTCGCGCGCCCGCGCTCGGTCCGGCGCTCCTATCATATCACGCCCGGATACTAGAATTCAGCGCGCCGCCGGTCCGAGGGCTACCGCACCGGCCAGCGGATCGGGGCGCGCTGCTCGCGCATGCGACCGCCACTCCCGCCTCGACGCAGCATCACAATCTCCGAGAGGATCGAGAGCGCGATCTCCTCGGGAGTCTCCGCCCCCAGGTCGAGGCCCACAGGGGTGCTGACGGCATCCAGCGCCTCCATGTCGAGACCCTCCTCGGCGAGGTGCTGGATCACCGTCGCGGTGCGGCGGCGGCTGCCGATCATCCCCACATACACCGCCCCCCGCCCTACCACGTGGCGCAGCGCGTCCTCGTCCTGCTTGTGCCCGCGGGACACCAGCACCACGTACGTGCGCTCATCGAAGGTCATCGCGTCCAGCGCCGCCGTGGTGTCCCCGTCGTAGATCGCCTCTGCCATCGGGAAGCGTTCGCGATTCGCGAACTCCTCCCGGTCGTCCAGCACCGTGATGTCGAAGCCCACGAAGTCGCCCAGCGTAGCAACGGCCAGCCCGACGTGCCCCGCTCCGATCACGACCAGGCGCGCCGGCGCCTCGAAGAGTTGGATCATCAGCTCGGCGTCGCCCGCGTGGGCCTGGGAGCGCCGCGTCACCGCGCGCCCGTCCCGTCCGAAGTACAGCGTCTGCATGATCACGCGCGGGAAGTCCGTGAACACCGTCAGCGCCACCTCGTGGACGGCGTCGTCCAGCGCGGCGTCGCCCAGCGTGCCGATGCGGCCGCCGTCGCGGCGTACGAGCATCTTGTCTCCGGGCGTGGCGATCGGCGGATCACCGCCCGACGTCACGGTGGCCGTCACCACCAGCGGCCCGCCGGCCAGGGCTCGCTCGATGTCCTGCGTGATTCGTGCGCGCGTCTCCGCGTCCATCTTCGTCCGTTTCAGGTCGTCTTCACATCGTTCAGATCGTCGTCAGATCGACCGCCGCCCCCCGTGACGCCCGGGGCCTGCCTCGGCGTGCGTCGCAGCGTACCGGGCCAGCGCACCGTCGCCGAGGTCGGGAGCGAACGCGTGTTGCCGCCGGAGATCATACGCCAGCGGCGGCGGTGCCCTACCCGCGGGCGCGCGGCCCGCGAAAGTGCTCCGTCACCACCTCCGCGGGCGTGAAGCGCAGCACCATCCACAGCGCCACGGCGACCACCAGGACGTCGTCCAGCTGTCCGAGCACCGGGATGAAGTCCGGGATGATGTCGATCGGCGTGGCGAGGTAGACCAGCAGCGGCACCGGCAGCAGCCGCACGAGGAGCGGGACGCGCCGGTCACGCATCAGGCCCCACACCCCGCGTGCCACGCCCCGCCATCCGAGGTCCTCGATGTCCTCGATGAGGTCGCGCACGCGCCGATCGCGTGCCGCCAGCGCCCCCGCGGCGCCCAGCACGACGAGCACCGCCCCGATCCCGAGCACCCACACGAGCCACGCGGGCCAATCGGACGCTCCACCGGGCAAGATCGCCTCCGGGCTTTCGCCGTCAGTCGAGGACGTTGCTCCCTGATCATGGCCCGGTCCATCAGAGGTGAAGGTCCGCTCCACCGAGGGAAGGGCAGGGCGCCCCGCTAGAGGTTGAACAGGATGTTGATCACGTCGCCGTCCTGGACGAGGTAGCCCTTGCCCTCGGTGCGCAGCTTGCCCGCCTTCTTCAGCTCGGCGCTGGAGCCCTTCGCGGCCACCATGTCCTGCCACGTGGCCACCTCGGCGCGGATGAAGCCCTTCTCGAGATCGCTGTGGATGCGCCCCGCCGCCTCCGGCGCACTCGCGCCCCTGCGCACCGTCCACGCGCGGCACTCGTCCTCGCCCGCGGTCAGGAACGATTGCAGACCGAGCAGCTCGTAGGCCGCGACGATCGCGCGGTCCAGCGGCGACTCCGGCGGCAGGCCGAGGTCCGCGCGGAACGCCGCCGCATCCTCCGGCTCCATCTGCGCGAGTTCCGCCTCGATCTTGGCGCACAGCGCGGCCACCGCTACGCCGGGCTCCGCGTAGCGCGCGGCGAACTCCGCCTCGATCCCGGCGGCGCGCGCGAGGTCGTCCTCGCCGATGTTCACGACCAGCAGCACGGGCAGCCGCGTGATGAACTGGTAGTTCCGCAGCTCCCTGTCCTCCGACTCGGTGAACGTCATCGACCGCAGGCCGCGTCCGCCCTCCAGGTGCGCCTGCATGCGCTGCAGCAGGTCACGGTGGCGCTCCATCTCGCCGCGCTCGCTCGCCTTGATCGACCGCATCTCCTGGTCGAGGCGCGACAGCCGCCGCTCGATCAGGCCGAGGTCGACGAACGTGAGCTCGAGGTTCAGCGCCTCGACGTCGCGATGCGGGTCGACGGTGACGTCGGGGTGCGGCACCGTCTCGTCCTGGAAGGCGCGCACCACGTGGACGATCGCGTCCATCTTCGCGATCTCGGCGACGAACTGCGCGCCCGGCCCCTCCGTGCCGAACCCGGCCACGGGGAAGTCCACCCAGCGGATCTCGGCGTACGTGGTCTTCTTCGGGCGGAACACCCCCGCGAGGGCATCGACGCGCGGGTCCGGCACGTGCACCACGCCGACGTTCGGCTGGTTGCCCGCCGAGTACGCCCCGACCTGCGCCGTCCCCCGCGTCACCGCGTTGAACAGCGAGGTCTTCCCGCTCCGAGCCTTGCCGATGATGCCAAGTTCCATGCCGCCAGTCTCGCGGGGCGCGGGCGGGGAGGCAAGGGTGTGGCTATCGAAGACGCGCGAGCCGTCGTTCGATCGAGACACGAATCCGCTCGTGCTGGTCGCGGGGGGCGTATCCGCCTTCCGTCTCGGCGGCGTCGAGTGCTTCGCGAACCTCGGCGACCGTCGCGCCAGTCTTGGACAGCGAACTCGCGAGCCACAGCCATGCGCGCGCTCGATGCTCTCCCTCGAGCCCACTGGTCAACGCACGCCGGTAGTTGGGGATCGCGGCGGCCTCCTCGCCGCGGTTATCGAGGGAGACCGCGAGCCAGAAGCACGCCAGTGCGTTCGCTGGCTCGTCGACAAGAACGCGTTCGAACGCTGCCGCGGCCAACTTCCACTGGTGCTGCTCGCGGAGCGCAATGCCTTCGACGAATGACGGGTGATCCCGAGGTATCAACTAGCTCCCCACCACCGTCTTCCCGAACGCGCAGCGGTCAAGGAGCGGGCACTCGCCGCAGTGCGGCTGCGACTTCCGGCACGTCTGCTGGCCGTGGCGCACGATGAGCGCATGCCATTCGTTCAGCGTGCGCTCGTCGAGGTCGACGTGGCGCATCAGGTGGTCGCGGTAGACGTCGTACTTGCGGGGGCCGGGCGTGCGGCCGAGGCGTTCGAAGAGGCGGTAGGTGTAGGCATCCACGACGAAGGTGGGGAGGCCCCCCGCGTACAGCGTCATGGCGTCCGCGGTCTCCGGCCCCACGCCCCAGATCGCCAGCAGGCGCGCGCGCACCTCCTCCATGCTGCCCGCGAGCAGCGGATCGATGTCGCCGCCGTGCTCGTCCATCACCACGCCACAGAAGGTGCGCAGCTTGCGCGCCTTCGTGCGGAAGTACCCGGCGGGACGCAGCAGCTCGGCGAGTGCGTCCTCGGGCAGGCCGAGCATCGCCTCGCAGGACAGCAGCCGCGCGGCGCGGAGGTTCGCGATGGCCTCCTCGGCGCCGCTCCACCACGTGTTCTGCACCAGGATGGCGCCCACGCAGATCTCCAGGCTGCGCTCCGGGCCGTCGATGGCGGCAGCGGGCCACCAGTCCTGCGGCCCGTAGGCGGTCATCAGCGTGTCGTAGACAGCGCGCAGCTCGCGCGCGTCCAACGGCTTCGGCAGTGCGGCACGCTGCCCTCGTGCGCCGGGCGCATCGACGCCCGCGCCCGTCTGCGCGCGTCCGCCCGTGCGCCGCGCCGCGCCGCGGCCGGAGGCACGGCCCATCAGCGCGTCCGCCCTGCGCGGATCGCCGATCCGTGTGCGAGGCGACCGTCGTACCGTGTTCGCAGCGAGGCGGCCACGGCCGTCCTCGGGGGATGCGGAGGTGCGCCGTGATCGACCGACTGAGGTCGCTGAAGACCCCGTGGCTGACGCCCGCCGCCGTGCTGCTGCTGCTGTTCGGCTCGCTGATGCTCGACAACTGGGCCGTGGTCGTGGTGGCGGCGGTGCTGCTCGTCGCGGGGCTGCTGTTCATGCCGCAGCAGCGCGTGCGCGGCCCGTTGGCCGCCGGCATCGCGATTGCCGTCGCAGCCGGCCTCGTGGTGCTGCTGAACTCGATCCGCTAGCGAGCCCATCGCGGCAGGCTCGCTCTCGGCTCGGAGTCGTAGTGCGCGATGTACGGCTTGACGTCCAGCACCGGCGTTCCGTCCACGAGATCGAGGCCCTCGAGGCGGATCGTGTCGCCCTCGATGCCGCGCAGGCGGCAGACGGTCACGCTGATCGGGTTCGGCCTCGCCCCCCCGCGCAGCGCCAGCGCACCCTGGAGGGGGTACGCCGGGTCGCCGTTCGGGTACGCCCGCCGCCGTGCGCGCAGCTCCTCCGGGATGCGGTCGAGCCACCCCACGACGATGACGTGCGAATAGTCCGCGAGCCCCAGCAGCGCCTCGCCGAGGCCCGCGTCGAGGCGCACCTCGGACCGGACGTGCGCCCAGTCCACGCGATCGGGATCGTGCTCCTCGCACGCCACGCGGCCGATGGGCACCATGGTGATCGCGTCGATGTGCGGCCTCCTGCGCATGCCATTCTATGCGGCCCGCACGGTCCGCCGGAGCCCGCCCCCGCGCCACCCGCCACCGCGCGCATCCGGCCTACCGGCGACGCATACGCGAGCACGCACGACGTGGAGCGTGACCGCGCGCGACCATCGGCGCGACAACGTCGAGAAGGCGAATCCTGCACCAGCGCACGCGTTCAGGGCGCAGCAGCAGCCGAAATATATGGTAAGATGCAGGTGCGCTCGAGGCGTACCGGCCCCCCGGTCGACCACCCGGTCCTCAGCGCGACTGACGCTCGCAAGGCACGCTCCGGAACCGCGCGCGACCCGTGACGGCGCGCCGAGTGATTGAGGCTGTATGACGACGACGGCGCCGAAGGGTGCAGCGGCGTACACCGCGGACAGCATCCAGATCCTCGAGGGGCTTGAGGCGGTTCGCCGCCGCCCCGGCATGTACATCGGCTCCACGGATCAGCGCGGCCTCCATCACCTCATCTACGAGATCGTCGACAACGCCGTCGACGAGGCGATGGCTGGCTTCTGCAACCGCATCGAGATCACCATCGAGCCCGACGGCCACGTCCTCGTCACGGACAACGGCCGAGGCATCCCCGTCGGCAAGCACGCGAAGACCGGGCTCTCCGGCGTCGAGACGGTATTCACCGTCCTGCACGCGGGCGGCAAGTTCGGCGGCGGCGCGTACAAGGTGTCCGGCGGCCTCCACGGCGTCGGCGCATCCGTGGTCAACGCGCTCTCCGAGGACCTCGAGGTCGAGGTGCACCAGGGCGGCGCGGTCTACACGCAGACCTACCACCGCGGCGCGCCCGCCGGTGCGCTGACCAGGACGAAGAAGGCGGTGGCCGACACCGGCACCATCGTCCGCTTCCTCCCCGACCACACGATGTTCGAGACGCTGGACTACGACTTCGACCTCCTGTCGCAGCGCTTCCGCGAGATGGCCTACCTGACCAAGGGCGTGTTCATCCGCTTCGTCGACCTGCGTGGCGACGGCCAGGAGCAGTCCTACTACTTCGACTCCGGCATCGAGGCCTTCGTGCGGCAGATCGGCCGCACCCGCGGCCCCCTGCACGCGGACCCGATCTGCGTGACGATGGAGACCGAGGACGCCTCGGTCGAGGTCGCCATCCAGTACAACTCCTCCTTCGGCGAGGTGGTGCACTCCTTCGCCAACGCGATCAAGACGATCGACGGCGGGTCGCACGTCACCGGCTTCCGCACCGCGCTCACCAGCGTCCTGAACGACTACGCCCGCAAGGCGAAGATCCTGAAGGACGGCGACGCGAACCTGACCGGCGACGACGTCCGCGAGGGCCTGGCCGCCGTCATCTCCGTGAAGCTCTCCGAGCCCCAGTTCGAGGGCCAGACCAAGACGCGCCTGGGCAACCCCGAGATCAAGGGCATGGTGGAATCCGCCGTGCGCACCTCGCTCGGCCAGTACCTCGAAGAGAACCCGTCCGTCGGACGCAAGATCATGGACAAGGCGCTCACCGCCGCGCGCGCCCGCGAGGCCGCCCGCAAGGCGCGCGACCTGGTGCAGCGCAAGGGCGTGCTGGAGGGCTCCAACCTCCCCGGCAAGCTCGCGGACTGCCAGGAGAACGACCCCGGCCAGTGCGAGCTCTACATCGTCGAGGGCGAGTCCGCCGGCGGTTCCGCGAAGGGCGCGCGCGACCGGCGCGTGCAGGCGGTGCTGGGCCTGCGCGGCAAGATCCTCAACGTGGAGAAGGCGCGCCTGGACAAGATGCTCGAGAACGAGCAGGTGCGGAACATCATCACCGCGCTGGGCACCGGCTTCGGCCAGGACTACAACGGCGAGAAGCTGCGCTACCACAAGGTCGTGATCATGACGGACGCCGATGTGGACGGCGCGCACATCCGCACGCTGCTGCTCACGTTCTTCTACCGCTTCATGCCCGATCTCATCGAGGGCGGCTACCTGTACATCGCGCAGCCGCCGCTGTTCTCCGTGACGCGCGGCCGCAACGTGACGTGGCTCTTCAACGAGAAGGCGCTGGCCGACTACCAGGCCGACCACGGCACCAGCGGCTATCACCTGCAGCGCTACAAGGGCCTCGGCGAGATGAACGCCGAGCAGCTCTGGGAAACGACGATGAACCCCGCGAACCGCGTGCTCCTGCGCGCCGAGGTCCACGACGCCGAGACCGCCGACGAGCTCTTCAC
>JBAYVN010000069.1:0-12780 GCA_041674525.1 Dehalococcoidia bacterium
CGGACGATGCTCGACCAGCTGGTCGCGGACCGCGTGACGCAGCGCGTCGAGGCCGGGCCGCCGATGCACGTCGCACCCGCTGACGCGGCATTCGATCCCGCCCCGGAGCCGCCACTCGCAACCGGACCGTTCAGCGCCCTCAACGAAGCCGCCTCCGAGATCGCCGCGCCGCGGCGGCCGCAGGACGCGGGCGCACCGTCGCCGGAGATGCCCGCCGCCGGGTCGATCGCCGATCGCGCGCTGATGTCCACGCTCGCCCGCCAGCTCACCGAGGTGCGGACGATGCTCGACCAGCTGGTCGCGGACCGCGTGACGCAGCGCGTCGAGGCCGGGCCGCCGGCGCTGAAGGACGTGCACGACCTGCTGGTGCGTCAGGGCCTCTCGCAGGCGGTGATCGCCCCGCTGCTGGCGCAGGTCGGCGACGCGCTCGTGCGGGACACCGACCGCGAGTCGGCGCTGCGCACCGTGGAGCGCAAGCTGGCCGCGCGCATGCCGCAGGCAGTCAAGATGGACCTCGGCCGCCGTCCCACCGCGATCTTCCTGGTCGGCCCCGCCGGTGCCGGGAAGACCACGATGGCCGTGCGCCTCGGCCTGGAGATCGAACGCGCGCACGGGCTGCGCGTGGCCGTTGCGGGGACGGACGTCAGCCGCGCGGGCGCGCCGCAGCAGCTCGTGGCGTACGGCGCCGCGTCCGGCATGGACGTGCGCCTGTGCTATGCGCCGGGCGAGCTGAAGACGATCCTCGAGGACGGCCGCACGGACGTCGTGATCGTGGATACGCCGGGCCACAACGGATCGCGGCGCGACCGCATGGCGGAGCTCAACGCCTTCGCCCAGGTCACGCGCCGCCGCTCCGTGCTGCTCGTGCTGCCCGCGACGATGAAGGGCGCCGACCTGAACGACGTGGTCGCCGCGTACAGCGGGATCGGCCTCGACGGACTGGTGATCACCAGGACCGACGAGACGGCCTCGTTCGGCGCGCTTGCCAGCGTCGCGATCGAGGCATCGATCGGCGTCGCGTACACCGCGCACAGCGACCAGGTGAGCGACGCCGCGCGCGCCGGGGACAACCTGGGGCTGGCGCGGGCGGTGGTGTCCGGGCGCTGGCCGGGCATGCCCACCGAACGCGCACGCCTGGCCGGATCAAGCAACGTGCTCGCACGAGTGGGGTAGGAACACCGGGGATGCCTGGGTACATCGACCTTGTCCCGGGGCTACCGCTCCAGGTGTTCCGCGAGGGCAACCTCGCGGAAGAGCCGTATGAGGCTGCCGTGCGCAGCGTCTCGAAGACGGCGATCCACCTGACGGGCCCCCGGCGCCAGGACGAGCGGCTGGAGGTCGAGCCCGGCGACCGCGTGGTGGTGATGGCCGCATTCAACGGCCAGCTCTTCCGCTTTCACTCGCTCGTCAAGCTCGTGGAGCAGGTGCCGCTGGACACGATCGTGCTCGCGCCGCCCGACGAGGCCGTCAACATCGAGCGGCGCGGCTTCTACCGCCTCTTCACGCGCGTGGAGCCGCGGTACGCGGCGCGCGTGGATCACAAGATGGCGGAGCTGCAGCGTCTCACGGGCGCGGTGGTCATGGACATCAGCGGCGGCGGTCTCCAGTTGCAGACGCGCGAGTGGATCCCCACCGGGTCCCGCCTCCGCCTGATCTTCTCGCTGGACGACGACGCGCTGGAGTTCGACCTGCTCATGGTCGCGCTCTCCGTGCAACGCCCCGATCGCATGCAGTCCTATCGCGTGCACTGCGGCTTCCTGGAGGTCGCCACGGCCGATGTCGAGCGCGTGGTGCGCCACGTCTTCCGGCAGCAGGTGGCGATGCGGCGGAAGGGAGCGATCTGATGGCATTCCTGCAGATGGGTTTGATCATCGCCGCCGTCGCGGGGGCCTTCGTGGCCGGGGGCGCGCTCGACGCCGGCTTCCCGGTGGAGGTCGCGATCGTGCGCGGCGCCGTCGCGTTCATGGCCGTCGCGTTCGCCGGGTACCTCGGCGAGCTGGTCATCGTGACGGCGCCCCGGCGCGAGCGCGCGCGCCCGAGGGCCGTGCCGCCCGTCGAGGCAACGAACGATCCGCAGGCGTCGCCGTCTCTCCCCCGGCTAACGCCGCCACAGCGAACAGCAGACGTGAACGAGGATGACGCCGGCCAACGGCAGGCGGCGTGACATGAAGGTGAACCGTGACTGACCCGAATGCTGGCCGGTCCAGGCGATCCCGCCTCAGCGCGGACGACGCGATCCTGCAACAGCAGGCGAATGCCGATCTGTGGGATCGCTACGTCACGTCCCGCGACGCCGATCTGCGCAGCGAGCTGATCCTGCAGTACTCGCCGCTGGTGAAGTACGTCATGGGGCGGCTCGCCATCTCGCTGCCAGCGATCGTGGACTACGAGGACATCCTCTCGTTCGGCACCATCGGCCTCATCGAGGCTGTGGAGCGCTTCGACAACGAGAAGGGCGTGAAGTTCGAGACCTACGCCATCTCCCGCATCCGCGGCGCCATCATCGACGCCCTGCGGTCGCTCGACCGGCTCCCGCGCTCCGTCCGCCAGAAGTCGAAGGAGTCGACCGAGGCGATCCTGCACCTGACGACCAGCCTGGGCCGCGAGCCCTCGGACCAGGAGGTCGCCGAGTCGCTCGGCCTGACCGTGGAGGTGTACCGGCGCCACCTGGTGGACGCCTCCTGGGTCACGGTGTCGCTGGACGCGATGGGCGCCAGCGACGACGACGAGGACGGCGGCGGCGGGGACATCGGTGTCGCCGACCCCGATACCGAGGATTTCTCCGTTGGGATGGAGCAGCAGGAGCTGATTGGTGATCTCGCGGGCGCGATTAGGGATTTGCCCGATCGGGAGCAGCTCATCCTTTCCCTTTACTACAAGGAGGAGTTGACCATGCGCGAAGTGAGCAAGGTCCTGGGCATTTCCGAATCGCGCGTGTGCCAGCTTCACGCTCGCGCGCTGAGCCGGCTCCGCACGCAGATCACCGGGCGCCACACGCAGGGCAGGGCCGCATGAACGTCAGTCCCGCCGTCCTTCTCCTCAGCGTCTCCATCGGCGTCCCCCTGCTGCTGCTCGCGCTCGGTGTGCTCTACCACGCCTACGTGCTCGGCCGGCAGCAGCCCGCCGAGCTCGATGACCTCGGCGCGCACGTCGAGGCGCTCGCCACCGAGTCCACGGACGCCCTGCTCATCGACCTCCGCGATGCCGTGGAGCACATGCAGGGCCAGCTGGCGCGTCAGCGCGAGTCGCTCTCCGGACTGCTCAGCGAGCAGGCCCGCGCGCCTCGTACGCCGCTCGCCGCGGCGCCCGCCGGTGGACCGGCGATGTCGCCGGTGATGGCATCCATGCCCGCGCGTGCGCTCCCCCAGATCGACGGGGACGGTGTCGACGAGCCTCGGATGGCGGCGGGCTCGTTCGTGCACAACCCGCGCATGGCGCCCGAGGCCCCTCGCAGCAGCGGCTCGCTCACCAGCGCCGTGGCCGACCTGGTGGCCGAGGGCCTGTCAGACCGCGCCATCGCGCGCCAACTCCACATCGGGCTCGAGGAAGTCCGCATGGCCCGGATGCGGGTAGGCCGCTAGTGTCCCGCCACGCGCGCCGCCTCGCGGTCCTGCTGGCGCTGCTCTGCGCGCTCGCGCCGTCTGCCATCGCCCGCGCGAACGGCGTGCCGATGACCGTCGCCCTGAAGTACATGGAGCTCTCGAACTACGGACCGAAGGAGGCGACGGGCGCCGCGGAACTGCTCTTCGCCGAGGGCATCGTGCGCGTGAATGCCACCGGGCTGCCCGCGCTCACCAACCAGCGCTACCAGGGCTGGCTGGTGAACTCGGAGCAGGGCGATGCCATCTCGGCCGGGCGCTTCAACGCCGACGCTGATGGCAGGGTCGCCTTCCAGGGCACGCTGCCGCCGATCTCGAACTTCGGGTTCGACCTGTTCATCATCACCGTCGAGCCGGAGCCGGACGACGCCCCCCAGCCGTCTGCCAGCCGATCGATCGGCGGGCGCTTCTCGCTCGTCGGTCAGCGCGCGGTGGACGGCAGCCAGAGCGGCGTCAGCGCCGCGAGTGGGATCAGCGGCGCGGGCGCTCCCGGCCAGCTTCCGAACACGGGCGACGCGGAGTGGCGCTTCGACATGATCCGCGCCGGCGCGCTCGCCGGGGTCATGGCGCTGTCCATCTTCATCGGCATGCGACTGAGCCGGAGGCGTGCATGATCCGCGGACTCTACACGGCGGCGTCCGGGATGCTGCTCGGCCTGCGACAGCAGGACGTGGTCGCCGAGAACATGGCGAACTCCTCGACGGTCGGCTACAAGGCCGAGCAGTCGTCGCAGGCGGCCTTCGGGAACGTGCTCGCGCGTTCTGTGAGCGCGGGCCGGGGGCCACTGTCGCTCTCATCCGATCGGATCATCGGCAACTTCGGCACAGGCGCGTACGTGGACAAGACCCGCACGTTCCTCGCGCAGGGGTCGGATCGCCTCACCGGCTCCCCGCTGGACGCGATGGTGCGCGGCAACGGCTTCTTCGCCGTGCAGATGGCGGACGGCGTCCGCTACACGCGCGACGGCCACTTCGCGCGCAACGACGCGAACGTGCTGGTGAACGCGAAGGGCCACTCCATCCTGGACGCCGGCGGCAACCCGATCACCGTGGACACCGATCGCGTGCGCATCAAGTCCGATGGCGGCCTGTACCGGCTGGTGCCCACCGCCGTGACCAACGCCGACGGCTCGCAGGGGCGCGAGGATCGCGAGGAGTTCATCGCGCAGCTCCAGATCGTGGACATCGCCGCGCAGGACCTCGTGCGCGCCGGCGACACGCAGTTTGCCACCCGGCCGGGCGCGGCGATCGCGCCGATCGACTTCACGCAGGGCGGCACCACCGTGCTGCAGGGGGCGCTGGAGGAAGCGAACGTGGCCGTCAACGAGACGGCGACGGACATGTTCTCCCTCGCGCGCACGTTCGAGGCGAGCCAGAAGGTCTTCGCCACCATCAGCGAGTCGTTGCTGGCCGCCGTCAAAGACGTCGGGCGCGTGTAAGGAGCGGACTGATGCCTCTCTCCCTGGACGCCGCCATCAGCGGCATGGTGACCCAGCAGCAGAACATCGACCTCATCGCGAACAACCTCGCGAACGTCAACACCACGGGCTACAAGCGCGCGAAGATCCACTTCCAGGACTCGCTGAACGCGGCTGGCATCGCCGCGGCGATGAGCGGCGGCGGCGGAAGCGAGCCCACGGCCACCTCGGCCGGCGTGAACGTCAGCGGCATGACGCGCGACTTCTCACAGGGGACGCTGCAGCCCACCGGCCGCCAGCTGGACTTCGCCATTAACGGCGACGGCTTCTTCCGCATCAAGCTGGACGACGGCCAGATGGCGTACACGCGCAACGGTGTCTTCCTCATCGATGGAGCAGGCAAGGTGACGACGCAGAGCGGCGAGCTGCTGGACCCGCCGCTGCAGCTCCCGGAGAAGTTCCAGCACCTCGCCTTCGAGGAGGACGGCTCCGTCACCGTGATGCGGCCCTACACCGACGCCGAGCTCGCCGACCTCGGCGAGTTCGAGCCGCGCGACGGCAAGCGCGAGGTCGTGGGCCAGATCAAGACCGTGCGCTTCCTCAACCCCAGCGGGCTGGAGGCGACGGGCAACAGCCTGTACCGCGAGACGCCCGAGTCCCAGCCGCCAATCGAGGGCATCCCCGGCAAAGAGGGCCTCGGCACCGTCCACAGCGGCTGGGTGGAGGCCTCCAACGTCGACATCGCGACGGAGATGACCGGCCTCGTGTTCGCAAAGCGTGGCTTCCAGCTGAACCTCGTCGCCTACAAGACGATCGAAGAGATGCTGAAGCAGGTGAACCAGGTCCAGTAGCCCGCGCCGGCCGCTGGCGGAAGAGAGACCACCCATGCTGCAGCCCATTCGCCCCCAGGACGCCGGTCAGATCTACCAGCGCCAGGTCGCTCCGGCGGAGGCCGCCCCGGTGGCGCCGCAGCGCGTGGACCGCTCGGGCGGCCAGGCGGGCGGCGGACGCCGCGCGGACCGCGTGCAGTTCTCCGCCGCCGCCCTGGACCTCAGCCGTGCGCTGCAGGCGGCCTCGGACGCTCCGGACGTGCGCGAGGACCGCGTGGAGGCGCTGCGCGCCGCCATTGAGAACGGCACGTACCAGGTGGACGCCGCCGGCATCGCCGAGCGTCTCGCGGAGCAGGGCTTCGGCGCATGAACTACCGCATGGAGATCGTCGCCGGGGCGGACGCGCTCGGGGCCGTGATGTCGTCGCAGCACGAGATCCTCCGCGCCATGCGCGCCCTCGCCGAGGAGCAGCAGCAGGCGATCGTGTCCGGGGACGTGCATGCACTGACGGACGTGGTGGAGCAGCAGCGCGAGCTCGTCGAGCACCTGGACGCGCTGGAGACCGAGCGCATGACCGCGCTGGTGGCGATCGCCGCGGCGACGGGGCTGGATGCGGACACCGCGTCGCTGGCCGCGATCGCGGCCACGCTGCCGCTCGATCGCGCGTCCGCGCTGACCCGCCAGGGCCAGGAGCTGCGCGACGAGGCGATCACGCTGCAGCAGTTGCAGGACGTGAACGACCAGCTCATCGAACGCAGCCGTACGCTGGTCGACCGGTGGCTGCACTACCTCAAGACCGTCCTCAGCGGATCGCTGTACACGGCGTCGGGCGAGTCCGGCAGCATGCCGGGCGCGCGATCGCTGGATCGGTCCGTGTAGGCCGCCATGGGACTCTCTGTCGCCCTCAACACCGCCATGCGCGCGCTGCTCGCGCAGCAGCAGGCGATGGACGCTGTCTCGCACAACGTTTCGAACGTGAACACGCCCGGGTACTCCCGGCAGCGCGTGCTGCTCTCGCCGGTGGCTGCGCCCGCGGGCAGCGGCGTCGGCGGCGGCGTATCGTTCGATGGCGTGCAGCGCGTGCGTGACATGTTCGTCGACTTCCAGATGCGGCAGCAGAAGCAGACGGCGGGCGAGGCGCAGACGCGGGCGGATTCGCTGCACCTGGCGGAGCTCGCCTTCTCGGAGCCCAGCGACTCCGGTCTGCGCAGCGTGATGAGCCAGTTCTTCAACTCATGGCGCGATCTCTCGAACACCCCGGAGGACGGATCGGCCCGCAGCGCCGTGGTCCAGGCCGGGCAGACGTTCGCCATCACCGCGCAGCGCCTGCAGCAGGGCCTGACCGACCTCCGGGACAGCGCGGACTCGCGCCTGCAGGACTCGGTCGCCGAGATGAACAACCTCGCCTCGCAGATCGCCGTGCTCAACCAGAAGATCACCTCGATCCGCGCGAGCGGCGATCCCGGCGGCGACCTCAGCGACCAGCGCGACCTCGCGCTGGACCGCCTGTCTGAGCTCGCGAACGTGACGTACAACGAGCAGACCAACGGCAGCGTGGACGTGGTGCTGAACGGACGGTCGTTGGTCCACGGCGTCAGCGCGTACGCGATCGCCCTGGTCCCCAACGCCGCGAACAACAACTACTCCGATCTCACCTGGGCGGGCGATGGTGCGACGGTGACCGTCGCGAGTGGTGAGATCGGCGGCCTGCTCACGCAGCGCGACACCGATCTCACCTCGCGGCTCGTGGACCTCAACACGCTCGTCGCGCAGATCATCACCGACGTCAACGCGGCGCACGCCGCCGGGTACGCGCTGGACGGGACGACGACCGGCACCGACTTCTTCTCGGGCACGGACGCCGCCGACATCGACGTGGACGCGGCGGTCGCCGCGAACCCCGGGCTGCTGGCCGCAGCCACGAATGCCAGCGCGGTGGGCGACGGCAGCAACGCCCTCGCCGTGGCCGCGCTCCAGACGGCCAACACGCTGAGCAGCGGCAGCGAGACGTACGACTCGTTCTACGGCGGCCTCGTCTCCCGCATCGGCGTGGCGGCGAAGGACGCGCAGTCGCTGGCGGATGCGCAGGCGCTCACCGTCAGCCACCTGGAGGAGCTCCGCCAGAGCGTCGCGGGCGTGAACGTGGACGAGGAGATGGTGAACCTGGTGCAGTACCAGCGCGGGTACGAGGCCGCCGCGCGCATCATCCGGGCGGTCGACGAGATGCTCGACACGCTGATCAACAGGACATAAGCATGCGCGTCACGAACCAGAGCATGTCCACCCGGCTGCTGTCGTCGATCCAGACGGCGCAGAGCCGGCTGTCCGACACGCAGGACCGCGTGGCCAGCGGCCGCCGCATCAACCGCCCGTCCGACGACCCGTTCGGCACGAGCCGCTCGATCGCAGCGCATGCCTCGATCGACCTCATCGCGCAATACCAGCGGACGATCACCCTCGCCCGATCCGAGCTGGGGTCGACGGAGTCGGTGCTCACCAGCCTCGGCGACGTCATCCAGCGCGCGCGCGAGCTCGCGGTGCAGGCGGACAGCAGCTCCATCGACGGCGCGGGCCGCCGCCAGATTGCCGCCGAGGTGAACCAGCTGCTCTCCGAGGCGATCAAGCTCGGGAACACCTCGTATGCGGGTCGTCACATCTTCGCCGGGCAGCAGACGCAGACCGCCCCCTTCGTGGAGGACGTTCCCGGGCAGCCCGCCACCGTGACCTACCAGGGCGACGTGGGCCAGGTCCAGCGCGAGATCGGCGAAGGCGACCAGGTGGCGGTCAACCTGGACGGCGATGAGATCTTCACGCCCGTCTTCCAGGATCTGATCGCCTTCCGCGACGCGCTGAATACCAACGACATGAACGGCGTCAGTGCCGCCAGCGGGAACATGGGCACGAACCTGGACACCGTGCTGCAGGCGCGCGGCGAGATCGGCGCGCGGACGCGCCGCCTCGACCTCGCGGACACGCGGCTGGGCGACGTGACGCTGCAGCTGCAGACGAGCATCTCGAGCATCGAGGACGCTGACATGTCGCAGGAGGTCGTGGACCTCCAGACGCGCGAGACGGCGCTGCAGGCCGCGCTGGCCGCGACCGGCCGCTCGCTCACCACCAGTTTGCTGGACTTCCTGCGCTAGGGCGCAGGCGTAATCGGAGGACCGCCATGCAGGTCAGGACCAACTTCATGGGTGTGGACGAGGTGCTCGAGATCAGCGAGCAGCAGCTCTTCGCCTTCGAGCCCGGCCTCGGCGGCTTCGAGCCGCTCCGACGCTACGCGCTCATCGGGGAGGCCGACTCCCCCGTCGAGTGGCTGCAGTCGCTGGAGGACCCGGACGTCTCGTTCGCGCTGCTGGAGCCGTTCCTCTTCCGCCCGGACTACGTCTTCGAGCTCCCCGATCGGGATGCCGAGGCGCTGGGCATGCAGGAGCCCGCGGACGCGCTGGTGCGCTGCATCCTCACCCTGAACGAGGACGCCGAGAAGATCACAGCGAACCTGCTGGCCCCGCTGGTGTTCTGCCGCCGCACCCATCTCGCCCGGCAGGTCATCCTGCAGGACCCGGAGCTGGAGCTGCGGGCGCCCGTCTTCGCCCCGGTGGGCGCCGTACGCGAGTCCACCGGCCTGGCCGCCTCCGCCTGACCCTGCGGAGCACCCTCGTCCGTCCCGATGATCGGGAAGACGGCGGGCTCCGTCGTGTCGTGCGCGCGCTGGCAGGGAGGTCGCCGTGCTCATTCTGACTCGCAAGGCGGAGCAGGGAATCGTCATCGATGGCAACGTGGTGCTGCGCGTGCTCGCCGTGGATGGTGAGCGCGTGAAGATCGGCGTGGAGGCCCCCCGCTCCATCACCGTCCTGCGCGAGGAGCTCCTGACCGAGGTCGCGGACGCGAACCAGGCCGCGGCCGCCCGGTCCGGGGACCGCTCGGTGCTCTCGGCCCGCCTGCGGATGCTGGATCGCAATTCCACCTAGCCGGGGCCCGGATGCACGGCCCGACGGTCGCCCCGCCGCCAACTCACACACTTTGTTTACACTTGGATCGCGGATCGTGAATCGGCGGGCGGCATCCTGCTTCTCAGGAAGGGGCCGCGCCCGCACGACGAGGTTCGTGAATCAAGCAAGTGGTGGGAGCGGTTGCGAACCTCGGCCGCGTGAGTCCTCGGACTGACAGCGGGCCGGCCCCGACCTGAACTGCTCCCCTCCTACCGACCGGCGGCGTCACACACATGCCCGCGAAAATTCTGGTCGCCGACGACGAACCCAACATCGTCAAGCTGCTGCGCCTCTACCTCCGCGAGGAGGGCTACGAGATCGTCGCCGCCCGCAACGGCCGCGAGGCGCTGGAGCGCTTCCGTGCGGAGACGCCGGACCTCGTGCTCCTCGACCTGATGATGCCTGAGCTGGGCGGGTTCGAGGTCTGCACGGAGATCCGCCGGGAGTCGGACGTGCCGGTGATCATGCTGACCGCGCGCACGGACGACGTGGACAAGATCGTCGGCCTCGAGATGGGCGCCGACGACTACATCACGAAGCCGTTCAACCCGCGCGAGGTCGTGGCCCGCGTGAAGGCGAACCTCCGCCGGCGCGACTGGGATCGCAGCGGCGGCGACGCGGAGCCCGCGCGCACCGCCATCACCATCGCCGACCTCACGCTGGACCCGTCCAGCCGCGACGTCATGGTCGCGGGGCAGCGCGTCCGGCTTCGCCAGCGGGAGTTCGACCTGCTGGAGGCCTTCATGCGTCACCCGAACGTGGCCATGGACCGCGAGCGGCTCCTGGCCATGGTGTGGGGCGAGGACTTCTACGGCGACGCACGCACGATCGATGTCCATGTGGCCTGGCTCCGTGACAAGCTGAAGAAGGCGCGCCCGAAGATCGAAACGGTCTGGGGCGTGGGGTACAAGCTGGTCCCGGGCGCGGATGCTGCGTAGCTTCAAGTCCCGCCTCCTCGCCGGCCTCGCGATCGTGATCGCGCTGAGCCTCTTCCTGTCCGCATCCGCCTTCGTGCTGCTGTTGCGCCAGCAGCAGGAGGAGGCCGCGCAGCAGCGCATCGGCGTCCTCGTCGGCCCGCTGACGGAGGGCGCCCGCAACATGGAGCTGCGCGGCTGGAGCACACAGGCCATGCGGGGCGTGCTGACCGAGATCGCGCGCGACTACAACATTCGCATCCTGCTCACGGACAATGCCTCGAAGGTCGTCATGGACACCGACCCGCGCGAGACGCTGCTGAATGACCAGCTGTCGCTGCAGGACGGTGCCCGCCTCCCGGGCGCGCCTCGCATCCAGGCGTTCCGGAGCCAGCGGCTGATGACGCACGGCGACGACCTGTACTTCTTCTCGGCCGGCGAGCAGCGCCGGGGCGTGATGGACGCCCCCACCGCGACTCCGCATCGCCTGGTGATCGCCGTTCCCGCGGCCGACGTCACCGCTGCCTGGTGGCGCCTGCTGCGCCCGCTCGCGCTCGCGGGGGCCGGCGCCGGGGCGGTCGCCGTGATCTTCGCCTCGCTGTTCGCGTCCAGGATCACCAACCCGATCGCGCAGGTCACGCGCGCCTCGCAGGCCATGGCTCGCGGCGACCTCAGCCAGCGTATCGATGTCGACGGCGATGACGAGGTGGGCCGGCTGGCGCAGGCGTTCAACGACATGTCGGATCAGGTCAGCCGCAGCAACCGCGCGATGCGCGACCTGCTGGCCAACGTCTCGCACGAGCTGCGCACCCCGCTCACCTCCATCCAGGGCTTCTCGCAGGCGCTCATGGACGGGCTCCCCGGGGACCCAAAGGACATCGGCGGCGTGATCAACGAAGAGGCCGATCGTATCCGCCTGCTGGTCGATGACCTCCTCTACCTCTCCGAGATCGAATCCGGCGCGCTGCGCCTCGATCTCGATCGCGTTGACGTGGACGCGCTGATCGAGGGCTCGGTGCGGCGATTCCGCTTCCAGGCGGAGGAAGCGCGCATCTCGCTGCGCACGCAGCTCGATGGCGACGCCGTCCGTGCGGACGGCCGCCGCTTGGAGCAGGTCATCGCCAACCTGGTCGACAACGCGATCCGCTTCGCGCCCGGGGGCAGCGACGTCCTGCTCTCCTCCCGGCGCGTCGCCGGCGGCGTGCTGATCGAGGTGCACAACGGTGGCGACCCGATCCCCCCTGAGGAGGTGGCGCGCGTCTTCGATCGCTTCTACCAGGTGGACGCCGCGCGCAGCGGCGGGCGCCACCGTGGCCTCGGCCTGTCGATCGTGCAGGAGCTGGTGCAGGCGCACGGAGGCACCGTCACCATCGAGTCGACCGCCGAAGCGGGAACCACCGCCTCGGTCTTCCTCCCCACAAGCGGCCCGGGCACCGAGGCCCCGCACCGGACCCCGCTGCCCGCCGAGGACGCTCGCGTGGACGTGCGCCACGCGGGCACCATGACGGCTCACACCGCTCCCCCTCCCACGTCCGGCGCACCGCCCGTCCCCGCCATCACCGCGCTCCCACCCACCGAGGAACCCGCATGAGCTACGTCCAGCGCAATCTCCTGCCCCTGATCGTCGGCCTGTTCGCCGTGGTGGCGATCATCATCGGCACCGGATCCGTGGTGATGCGCATGCGCGGCGATCGCATCTCCGACGCGCAGTTCGAACGTGAGCTCGGCCGCCGCATCGAGGGCGCCATGCGCAACGGCAGTGCCACCCTCGGCGTGACGCTCGATGCCGGCATGAAGGTCACCGGAGTGGTTCCCAACGGCGCGGGTGACGCGGCGGGGATCAAGGTCGGCGACCAGCTGGTCTCGATCAACGGGAACGCCGTGAGCACCGTCGACGAGGCGCGCGCCCGCGTCGCTGCGGTGCCCCAGAACACCGACTACACCGTCACCGTGAGCCGCGACGGCAAGACCCTCGACCTCACCGCGAAGAAGGGGACCGCCGCCGGCAACCTCGGCGGGATGTTCCAG
>JBAYVN010000070.1:0-12735 GCA_041674525.1 Dehalococcoidia bacterium
AGGCGCTCCACCTGAGCGCCGGCCCTCGACGCGCACGCCCCTCGCCGGGGACTGTCCGTTCGGCGGGGGTTCCGCGGATCCCCGCCTCGTAGGCTGCACGCAGACGTAGGCGACCGCGTGCTGTTGGGTGGGTGCTGCGGGGGTGGCCGCGGTCGAGCGCCGGTCCGCGTGGTGACGAGGGGAGCGTGTCCATGTTCAGCCACGTCCTGGTGCCGCTGGATCAGTCCACCGCCGCCGAAGGTGCGCTCCTGCTGGCGGAAGAGATCGCCCGGCTCACCGGCGCTCGCATCACGCTGGTGACGGCCCTGACGAGGCTGGGCGTCGCCGAGTCGCCTGAGTTGCGGAAGATCGACGAGCTCGCCCAGCAGCGCGCGGAGCTCTACCTCCGGAAGTGCGCCGACCGCGTCCGCAAGTCCGGCGTAACGGAGGTGCACACCGAGGCCCAGTTCGGCGAGCCCGCCGAGGTCATCACGCGGCTCGCGGGGTCCGCGGGAGCCGACCTGATCGCCATCAGCTCGCACGGGATGACCGGCGATCGGCGCTACCCACTCGGCAGCGTCGCGCTGAAGGTGCTCACCGTCGCGCAGTGCCCCGTGCTCGTCGCGCGCGCATAGCGGTCGCGGGCACAGCGGTCCGGTCGAGGCTCACCGGGCGGCGAGGGAGGAGACACGGTGTACACGAAGATCCTCGTGCCCCACGACGGCTCGGCGCTGGCGTCGGCTGCGGTGGTGCACGCCGTTGAGATCGCCTGCGCGATGCATGCCGAGATCGTGCTCCTGCGCCTCGTGCCGTCCGCCGACGAGACGCTGGCGGAGTTCGGCGTGGACGCCATCGGTGGATGGGTGCCGGAGACGGCGGAGCTGGCGCGCGAGGCGCTTGCGCGCACGGTGCAGCGGGACCTCGTCGCGGCCCATGAGCTCGATGGGATCGAGGCGGAGATCGAGGCGCTCGGGGGCGTGCCGCGGGTGAGCACGATGCTGCTGGAGCGGCCCGCGGGTGAGGGAATCCTCCAGGCGGCCGCGGAGTGCGGCGCGGACATCGTGGTCATGTCAACTCACGGCCGCCAGGGCGCGGGCACCGAGCTGAGCGCGATCGCCGACTACGTGTCTCGACATGCCACGCTGCCGGTGCTGCTGGTCCGCCCACCGCTGATCCGGGCGTAGCAGGGGCGTCCGCATCGGACGCACGCGAGCGCTATGCTGCGCCAGCACGGGCGGGGGATGTTGTGCACGGATCACAGCCGCGCGGGGGCGAGACGCAACGGCGGCTGCTCCTGGCCGCCAACCTCGTGCTGCGCGGCGCGATCATCTGGTGGCTCGCCGAGGCGTGGGTGTTCCGCGACGATCCCCGGTTCGCCGGAAAGGCGATTCCGGAGCGCAACGCGGCGATCGTGGGCTCGCTCTCCCTGCTCATCCCCGCAACGTGGGTTCTGCGGCGGAGACGCTGGAGGGACTATCCGGCGGGCCTCGACCTGATGTACCTGTCGATCTTCGCGCTCGACATGGCGGGGAACTCGCTCAACTTCTACAACCGCTACCGCTACTTCGATCTGCTGCCGCATCTCCACGGCACGGGCGCGTTCAGCGTCCTCGTCGCGACGTGGTGGGCGGCGAGGCACCCCGGCGCCGCGCGGCGAGGCGCGGGCCTGGCGGAAGCGACGCTGCTTGCCGCCGGCGTCGCGACGATGGTGCACGTGGCGCTGGAGGCACAGGAGTACTACACGGACGTGCTGGCGGGCACGGTGAACGTGGGTGGGGTCGCCGACACGGTGAATGACCTGGGTGTGGGCCTGATCGGCGCGCTGGTGTACCCGCCGCTGCTGATCCGGTGGTTCCTGCCCCGCGCCTCGACGGACTGACCGGCCCGATGGCGCCCGCGGGATGGAGCATCGCTCGCCGCCTCGCCGCGGTCGTGATGCTCGTCGTCGCGCTGGCGGTGGTCGCGGCGGCGCCCGTGATCACGGGCACGGCGCGCGCCGCGGCACTGCTCAGCGACGTGGTGCTCCGCGCGTCCGCGCGTCCCCTCGCGTACCTCACGCCTCGGCCCACGGTCGAGACCCTGGTGTGGAGCAACGGCGGCACCGGCGTGCTCACCCTGCCCGGCGGGCACGGCCGGCACGCGGGGTTCGTGGTGATGCTCGGGGCGGAGCCCGCGGCGCCCGATGATCCACGCGTCCAGCGACTGACCGATGGCATGGCTCGCAGCGGGCTCGCCACGCTCCTCGTACGATCGCCCCGGCTCATCGACGGCATGGTGACGGCCGACGAGCCGCAACTGCTTGCCGACGCGTTTCGGGCCCTGCGGGACCATCCCCGCATTCGTGGCGGCCGCGCCGGCTTCCTGGGTCTCTCGGTGGGGGGCTCGATCGCGATCGTCGCCTCGACGGATCCGGCGATCGCGGACCAGGTCTGGTGCGTGCTTGCGATCGGACCGCACTACGACGGCCGCACGCTCGTGGCCAGCGTCGCGGGTCACGCCTACCGCGACCGGGAGACGGTCGTTCCCTGGAGTCCGGACGATGTCGCCACCGCCATCATCGCGCGGACCCTCCTGGACGCCCTGCCCGAGGCCGATCGAGCGGCCATCGCGCGAGGCACCGAGCCCGCGACGCCGGATGGGCGCATCCTGCGCGACCTGCTGCGCGGCACCGACCTGGCGAACGCCGAGCGCCTCGTCGCCGGGCTCAGCGAGGAGACGCAATCGAGGCTCGATGCGGTGAGCCCGCGCGGGCGCCTCGACCGCCTGCGCGCGCCGCTGTACCTCGTGCACGACCGGCATGACGCGTTCATCCCGTGGACAGAGTCCGAGGCGCTGGCTGCCGAGGGGCACCCCGCCGTGTACGAGCGCCTTGACCTGCTCCAGCACGTCGACCCGCGCCCGGCCGACACGGGGGTGCTGGTCCGGGACGGCTGGCGGTTGCTGCGGTTGTTCACGCGTATCCTCGTCAGCGCGTTCGACTCGGCGACGGCGGTTCAGCCTGCACGAGCGTGATCGAGCGCGGTGAGGCAGCCGTCAGCGCGACGGCGCCGCGATCGACTCGAGCCGCCGGTCCTGCACCGCGAGGCTCGGCCAGCGGCGGAAGAAGGACCGCTTCGCCAGCTCCACGATCATGAGGTACGTCACCACCATCCCCGTCAGGCCGAGGAAGAAGGTCACCGGCAGCGCCTCGAACCCGAGGAGTGGGGCCAGCGGGGAGTACGGCACGGCGATCGCGACCGCGACGCACGCAACCGTCGTGATCAGCAGCGGACGCGACGGCTGGCTGCGCCAGAACGGCACCCGCTGCGTGCGCAACAGGAAGATCACCAGGGTTTGGGTGCACAACGATTCCACGAACCATCCCGACTGGAACAGAGACTCGTGGGCGTGGAAGACCCGGAGCATGAGCGCGAACGTCAGGAAGTCGTAGAGTGAGCTCGCGGGGCCGAAGACCAGCATGAAGCGGAAGATCAGTCCGATGTCCCAGTGCGCGGGGCGCCTCGTCAGCTCCTCGTCGACCTCGTCGGTGGGGAGCGTGAGCTCGGATACGTCGTACAGGAAGTTGTTGAGCAGGATCTGGGTCGGGAGCATCGGGAAGAACTTCAGGAAGAGCGAGGCGCCGGCGGCGCTGAACATGTTCCCGAAGTTGGAGCTCGTGGCCATCAGCACGTACTTGACCGTATTCGCGAATGTGCGGCGCCCCTCCCGGATGCCGATGGCGAGCACGCCGAGGTCCTTTTCCAGCAGAACAACGTCCGCCGCCGCCTTCGCAACATCCGTCGCATCATCGACGGAGATTCCGACGTCCGCCTGGCGGAGCGCGGGGGCGTCGTTCACGCCGTCCCCCAGGAACCCCACGTCGCGTCCCCGGCGCTGCATGGCGGCGACCAGCGCCGCCTTCTGCTCCGGGCTGACCCGGGCGAAGACGGTGTTGCGTTCCACGATCTCCGCGATCTGCTCCGGCGAGAGACCCTCCAGCTCGGCGCCGGTCACGGCCCCCCGAAACTCGATGGCAAGCTGTTCGCAGACGTGACGAGCGACGGCCGGGTGGTCGCCTGTCACTATCTTCACCTCCACGTTCAGGGCATGCAGGGCGGCGAGCGCGGCCTTCGCGGCGACCTTCGGCGGATCGCTGAACGCGAGGAAGCCAACGAGGTCGAGATCACCCTCCGCCTGCGCCTCGAGCGGTGTGCCTGAGTCCGGCCGGACGGCGACGGCGAGGACGCGCGACCCGTTCGCCAGCAGTGCGTCCAGCGCGCCGGCTGCCGAGGTCTTCCAGTCCGCACCCCACACTGAGCCGGCGCGACAGCGACCGAGGACCTCCTCGGCCGCGCCCTTCACCACCACCCAGCGCTCCCCGCCGGGACCACCGGCCAGCAGCACGGCGGAGCGCCGTTGGTACGAGAATGGCCGCTCGTCCAGCACCTGCCATCCGCCGCGCGAGGCCAGCGCCGCGCGCACTCGCTCGTCGGCCGCGAGCGCCGCGTCGAGGGCGTTCGATGACAGGGAGTGGATCCCCGCGGCGAGCCAGCACGCGCTCCACTCGAGCACCGCCCGATCGTCGCCCGGCGACGGCCCCACGGCATCCGCGAGCACGATGCTCCCCTCCGTCAGCGTGCCGGTCTTGTCGGAGAAGAGCGTCTCGATGTTGCCGAGGTCCTCGATCGCGACGAGGTGACGGACGATCACCTTCGCCCGCGCGAGCCGCCGCGCTCCCAGCGCGAGGCTGACGGTGACGATCGCCGGCAGCAGTTGCGGCGTCAGGCCCACGGCGATGGCGAGCGAGAAGAGCAGCGCCTCCACCACGCCCCGCCCCAGGACCGCGTTGGCCGCGAAGGTGAAGACCGTGAGCGTGGCGGTGATCCCGACGAGGAGCAGTGAGAAGCCTCGCAGCCCGCGCTGGAACGCCGTGACCGGGGCCTCGTCCCGCACCTGCCCGGCGATCCGCCCCAGGAGCGTCCCGCTGCCCGTCGCGACGGCCAGGGCGGTGCCGCGGCCGCTCCGGAGCACGCTGCCCGCGAGCAGCATCGACGCCAGCGACCCGCGCTCCGGGGGCGCGGCGGACTTCTCGACGGGGAGAGACTCGCCGGTGAGCACAGCCTCGTCGGCGCCGAGGTCAGTGGACTCCACGAGGCGCGCGTCCGCGACGAGGATGTCCCCCACGTCGACGACCAGGAGGTCCCCGGGGACGACGTTCGCCGCGGGCACGCGCATGGTGGTCCCGTCACGCCTCACCAGCGCCGTGCGCGTCAGGCTCCCCTCCAGCGAGCGCACGGCGAGGTCGGCCCGGTATTCATCGAAGAACCCGAGACCAATCGACAGGGCCACGATCGCGACGATGATCACCGCGTCCGTGTGGTGGCCGACGGCGCTGGAGACGAGCGTCGCTGCCACCAGCAGCGCGAGCATCGGGTTCTTGAGCTGCCGGCCGAGAATGCGCAGCGCCGGATGCCCCCCGGACGGGAGCACGTTCGCGCCGAAGCGAGTGAGTCGATGGGCAGCCTCGGGCCCGGACAGGCCACCGAGGGTGCACTCCATCCTCCGCGCCACCTCCGCAGCCGGCGTCGAGGCGAGGGTCAGCAGGCGACCGCGCGCGTCGTCCCCGGGGGTCACACCGCCCTCGAGGCCTGCTGGCGCGGGCCGCCGGGCGTGCGGCCGTTGCGGAGCGCGGGCGGGACGTTCGTGGCGGTCCGGAGGCTCATGCCAGGAGCTCGACCTCGAGCGGGATCGTGGCGGCGGTCGTTCCATCCACACAGAACTGGAACTCGTGCGGTCCCGGCGCCTCGAACTCGAAGTCCGGGAGGCGATAGCCCTTCTGCCATCGAGGGTCGCGGGGGATTGCCTGCCGCACCGTCTGCAGCACCAGCCCACCCCGTGCATCCGGCGTCACGAGCCGCAACTCGGTCATGACCTCGCGATCGTATTCGGTCGGGAGAATCTGGAACTCGATCAGGATGCCGACGTCCCCGTGGATGGGGGCGAGAGATGCGAGCGGGGACACCCTGCGGCGGCGCCCGACGAGGCGCGTGCCGAAGGCCTCGTACTCGATGTCCTCGTAGATCACAGCGCTCAGCAGTCTCACGGAGATGTCCCTCGCGGCGGACGCCCGCTGCCGCGATCTTACTCGTGCCGCCGCGCGCCGCCGCGACGGTGACATAAGAAGCGAGGACGCCGCGCAGCAGGGGGAGAGGCCGACCGAGGGGCCTCGATGGGGGACAGGCACAGTGGTCTCCCGTCGCGCCGCGCTGGACTAGACTCTGTCGATTCGTGCGGGGGCGCGCGGCGGCGCGAGAGGGGTGCCATGCGGCACGGACTGTCCCGGGCATGGCGTCGAGGGCCGCTCGCGGGGCTCTACTACGGCTGGGTGATCGTGGGGATCACCGCGTGCCTGCAGTTCGCGGGGGGTACCCCCACGTTTCCCGTCCTCGGCCTCTTCCTCGAGCCGATGGTCGATGAGCTCGGGTGGACGCGCTCCGGCTACGCGCTCCCGCTGACCCTCGGCACGATCCTCGGTGGCTTCGCGGGCGCGATCACCGGCCCGGCCATCGACCGGTACGGCGCGCGCTGGATCATGACCGTGGCCGGGATCGTGGTCGGCGGCTCGTTCATCCTCACGGGCCTCGTCCACGAGTACTGGCAGTACTTCATCCTGCAGATGGTGACGCGCTCCGTGACCGTCTCCACGTTCTTCATGGTCGTGGGCATCGTTCTGCCCAAGTGGTTCGTCGCGCAGCGCGGCCGTGCCGCGGCCGTGTCGGGCCTGGGCGGGCGGGCCGGGCAGTTCTTCACCCCGATCATCGTTGGCGCCGTCGTCCTGTCGATGGGGTGGCGAAGCGCGTGGGTGGGCCTCGGACTGATGGTGTGGTGCATCGCCGTTCCGCCCATGCTGTTCCTGCGCGGATCGCCCCAGGAGATGGGGCTGCTCCCGGATGGAGCGCGCGATGAGCGGGACGCCGCTCCGGGGGTTGCGGGGAGCGGCGGTGCCCGCGCGCGCAGCGTCGAGGTTTCGTTCACGCTGCGGCAGGCGCTGCGCACGCGTTCGTTCTACCTGATGACGATCGGCCAGACCACGCTGGCGCTGGTCGTCTCGGGGCTGCATTTCCACTGGTTCGCCTACATGTCCAGCCGCGGGCTCTCCGGCGAGGTGGCGGTCGGATCGATCGCCGTGTCCGCGCTCGCGGGGATTCCCTCGTCGCTCGCGGTCGGCTACCTGGCGGAGCGCGTGCGCGTCCAGCACATCCTCATCGTGACGTCGCTGGGGTTCGGGGCGTCGGTGATCATGCTGCTGTTCACCTCCACGCCCTTCATGGCGTACGCCTACGGGGTGTCGCTGGGGGTGTTCAGCGGCGTCATGTTCACGGTGACGCTGGTGATCTACGCCGACTACTTCGGCGCCGCACACCTGGGGGCGATCCGGGGCGCGGTCTCGCCGATCCAGCAGATCACGAACGCCTCCGGGCCGCTGGTCACCGCGATGGCCTTCGATGCCACCGGCAGCTACACGGCCATCCTGTGGGGCTTCGCTCTGCTCACCACGGTCACCGCGTTCTGCTGGATGGCGGCGACACCGCCGGCGCGCCCGGCCCCGGAGCCGCCACGCACCTGACGCGGCGATCCTTGGCGCACGCCCTCGCGCGGAGAGGCGCGAGGGATCGGCATTCCGGGACATCAGCACCACGATCGGATTGCGTGGCGCTGCTATCCTCCGTGCGGTTTCCGGCGCCGAGACGCGGCACCCTCGCACGATCCAGCCGGACAGCCTCCCGCCGCGGGTGAAGAAGAGCCATGCCAGACGTACCGCGGGAGGTGAGGCAGGGACTGGACGAGGTGCAGGAGCACGCCGGGCAGGAGGCGCCGCTGGCCCCGGTGAGCCGCTCCTTCCTCGGTCGCATGGGGTACTCCTACGCCGTCCTGAGAGTGCGCAACTTCCGGTTCCTGTTCCTGAGCAACATCTGCATCAACTTCGCGCAGTGGTTCCAGTCCATCGGCCTGGGCTGGCTGGTGCTTCAGCTCACCGGCTCCGCCGCGCAGATGGGGGCGATCACCGCAACTCAGGGGGTCGCGCTGCTCGTCACCTCGCCGTTCGCGGGCGTGCTCTCGGATCGCGTGCCGCGCCGGACGCTGCTCATGAGCACCACCACGGTCAACGCCGTGCAGGCGCTGTCGCTGGCGACGCTCGTCGCGACCGGCTACGGCCACCTGTGGCAGCTCTACGCATTCGCCGTGGTCGGTGGTATCGCGAACTCGATCACGCAGCCCGTGCGGCAGGCGTTCGTCTACGACGCCGTCGGTCGCGAGGCGGTCGCCCGCGCGGTACCGATCAACAACCTCGCGCAGAGCGGGACGCGCGCCCTCGGTCCGGTGCTCGCCGGGATCGTGATCGGGTTCGTCGGATCCTCCAGCGCGTTCTACGCGCAGGGAGCCCTGGCCCTCCTCGCGATGGTGCTCACCTCGCGCATCGGCATCACGGGGCAGGTGCGCGCCGCCGGGATCCACGAATCGCCGCTCAGGACGCTGACCCAGGGGCTTCGCTACGTCGCGGGCACCCGCACGCTCCGCGAGCAGGTGCTCATCCAGTTCATCCCCGTGATGCTGCTGTATCCGTACGTGCAGTTCCTCGCCTTCTTCGCCGTGCACCTGCACGGGGGGCCGCGGACGTACGGCGTCCTCGCCACGGGCGCCGGGTACGGCGGGCTGCTCGCACTGCTCATCCTCACGACCATGGGCGAGGTCCCCCGCAAGGGCCTCGTGCTCCTCGTCTCAGCCTGTGCTTACCCCGTATCGGTCGCGCTGTTCTCGCTCTCCCCGAACGTCCCCGTGGCGATGGCGTTCCTGGTGATCAACGGCTTCTGCAACCAGATCTACATGACCATGCAGAGCACGCTGTTCCTGCTCAGCGCGCGCGAGGACATGCGCGGGCGGGTGATGGGGATCTACTCGATGATCAACGGCCTGGGGCCGATCGGCCAGCTCGGCCTCGGGTTCGCGATCAGCATCTGGGGCCCGTCGCACGCCGTCCTCGCCTTCGCGCTGACGGCCGTCGTGCTGCTGCTGTTCACGGCATTCAACGCGAGAACGGTGCGTGCGGCGTAGCGGCGCGGGGGGCCTGAGCTGCGAGACTGCTAGACTCTGCGCGGCATCTCGAAGGAGGAACGGACATGCTACCGGCGCCCGGCTTTCACCACCTGCATCTCAACACGATGGATCCGGCCGCGGCCATCGACTTCTACACGCGGCGGTTCTCATCTACCTCTCCCACCACGTGGGGCGGCCTCCCGGCCCTGCACTCGCCGACCAACGTCCTGATCCTGTTCACGAAGGTCGATGTCCCGCCGAAGACGTCGCCCCAGACCGCGATCTGGCATTTCGGCTGGCACGTCCTGGACACGCGGCAGACGATGGACCGGTTCCGCAGCGAGACTGATGTCACGCTCTTGCCCCTGTACACCGGGGATGGCGACGGCAGCGTGTTCGTGAGCAGCGACACCTGGCCGGGCGCTGCCGGCCTCCTCGGCCGAACGCTGGAGCAGATCACGGAAGCGCGGGCGACCGGCGTGCAGCCGACGCGCAACGGCGGCTTCGGCTACATCGCCGGTCCCGACGGCGCGATGGTGGAGTATGCCGGCAACCAGCCCGTCGAGCGCTTCAACCACGTGCACATGTGGCAGGAGCATCCCTTCTGCGCGCAGCTCTGGTACCAGGAGCACCTCAACGCCCCAGTCACCGCAGGCCGCGGGATGCAGTCTGCGACCGCGGACAACTGCATGGTCGAGCGCACACCCGATCTGACCTTCCCGGCGCTGGCGCCGGAGGGCATGTACCGCGCTCCGTCATCCGCCGTGGCCTTCGACGACGTGGCCTTCGCCTGGTACATGCGCCAGGGCGACAGGCCCCTGGTGTCGCCGCGCGGCTACGTGTGGGATCACGTCGCGCTGAGCGTTCAAGACCTCGACGCGTGGCGCGACAAACTGCACGGCGAGGGCGTGACCTTCCTCGAAGAGACCTACCCGCTTGGCGACACGCGCGCCGTGATGATCGAAGGCCCCAGCCTCGAGGCGATCGAGCTGGTCGAGGTGAGATGACGCGGCGCTGAGCCCCTGGTCCTTGCGCCCGATGCGCCCAATGCCCGCAGAACCCGTTGTGCCCCCCGATGTGCGGGTGTATTACATGCGTCGTCGCTCAGTCGGAGCGACAGGGAGCAGGCCGACCTCGGACAGCCGGAGGCCGCGCACAGGGGAGGGCGAGAATGGACGATTCGATTCACCGCCGGAGCACGGCTGCGCACGGGCTCAACCGTCGCGCGTTCCTGCGTTCCGCTGCGGTCACGGGTGCCGGAGCCGCTGCGTTCCTCGCCGGTTGCCGGAGCAACACGCCGAGTGCCACGAGCCCGGCCGGAGCGCCCGCGGCTCCCGCAGCCGCCACGGCGATCTTCGCGAATCCCGCGGCGAAGCGGGGCGGCACGCTGGGGTACGCGGCGCTGGATCCGACCACCGGCTGGGACATGCACGCATCGACCGCCGACAACACGATCCGTGCGAACGAGAACCAGCACATCAAGCTGATCCGCCACGACTACACGGGCGTCAAGGGCGCGTGGAAGGCGGGCAATGAAGAGGCGATCATCGGCGAGCTCGCCGAGAAGTGGGAATCGCCGGATCCGCTGACCTACAACTTCACGCTGCGCAAGGGCATCAACTGGCCGGACCTCGACCCGATGAAGGGCCGCCCGATCACGGCGCAGGACGTGAAGTACACCTTCGACCACGCGAAGCTCCCGACGAGCGTGGTCCAGGAGTGGGTGTACAACAACATCAAGTCGGTCACGGCGATCGACGACTACACGGTCCAGTTCAAGACGAACTACCCCAACTGGCGGTGGCTGGGCGACCTGGACTGCTACAACTCCGGCATTCTGCCGAAGGGCCTGTACGAGTGGGCGGGCGGCACCCTGGGCCCCGACAAGGCGCGCAGCGGCGGACCATGGCTCCTCGAGGACTACAAGCCGGGCTCGGTGATCATCTTCAAGCCCAACGAGGCGTACCGCAAAGTCTTCGGCGTGCCGTATGTGGATCGCCTGAACTACGCGATCCTGGCCCAGGGAGCTCCGCGCCTGGCCGCCTTCCTGGCAAAGACGACCTCGATCTTCTCCCCCGCCGCGGGTGACGTGTCCGCCGTCCAGAAGGGGCGACCAGACGCGAAGTCGCGCCTCAACCAGTACGCCGCAACGTCCACCAGCGCCGTGTTCATGAACACGCAGGAGGCGCCGTGGAACGATGTACGTGCGCGCCGGGCGCTGTCGATGGCGGTGGATCGCGAGGGCTGGGGCAAGACGCTCCAGTCCGAGTTCAAGATCGAGAGCGGTCCGATCACCTGGGGCTACCCGACCTGGAAGCTCGACCCTGCCCAGATGCCCGCGGATATCACCCAGTGGCTGAAGTTCAACCAGGCCGAGGCGAAGAAGCTCATCGATGCCGCCGGCATCAAGTCGAGCACGGTCTTCGACATCCACATGTACCCGTACAGCGCCACCACGACCGCCGACGGCCAGTTGATGGTGGACTCGTTCGCGAAGGTCGGCGTCTCCACCAAGCTCAAGATCTACGAGTACAACAACTGGTCCGCGACGGTGTACGCGGGCCCGTACCACGGTCTGCTGTGGGGGCCGGACAACCTGGACCGCATCACTCAGCAGCTCTCGGACCGATTGCTCGCGAACTCGCATCGGAACCACTCCCAGGTGCAGGATGCGGACACACAGAAAATGCTGTCCGACTTCGCAGCGGCGAAGGGGCCTGCCGACGCGAAGCCGATCGCGGACAGGATCCAACTGCGCTCCGTCGACCAGGCGTTCGCGGTGTACAAGCCCCAGGGCGTGGCCATGCGCTTCTGGGACCCGGCACTGCAGAACTACGATGGCCAGGACGCCCTCTGGTACCAGGACCCGTACCAGATGGCGTTCATGTGGAACGGATAGTCGCCTCGGAGTGACGCCCGAGTGGGGTTGGAGTGATGGTGGTTCGCTGCGCGTCCGAGCTCGGACGCGCAGCGAACCGCAAGGCGTCCTGCCCCTCCCGCGCACCTGCTGGCTTTCGCGCGGGGTGGGGAGGGCTGCGGACGGATCGCTTGACGAATGACATCCGATCAGCAGAGCGCCACCGCGTCTGAGCGTCCTCGCGTCTTCGTGACGCGCGAGCTCCCGGGCGGCGAGATCCCCGGAGGACCGCTCGCGCGCTTGCGAGCGGTCGCCGAGGTGGACGTGTGGGAGGCGGCCGCACCCCCGTCCGCCGCTCATCTGCGCGCCCGGGCGGCGGACTGTGACGGCCTGCTCGCGATGCTCACGGAGCGGGTGGATGCAGCGCTGCTCGATGCCTGCTCGCGCCTCCGTGTCGTCGCGAACATGGCGGCAGGGTCCGACAACATCGATGTCACCGCCTGCACGGCGCGAGGGGTGCTGGTCACGAACACGCCCGGCGTGCTCACCGACGCCACCGCCGAGCTCACGTTCGCCCTGTTGCTCGCGGCCGCACGCCGCCTGTCCGAGGGCGAGCGTGCGGTGCGATCCGGGGCCGTGGGGCCGTGGCACCCGACGTGGCTGCTGGGGCATACCGTCACCGGCGCGACGCTGGGCATCGTCGGTCCGGGGCGCATCGGCGCGACCGTTGCCCGGCGCGCCCAGGGCTTCGGCATGCGGATCCTGTACCACGGCCGGCGCGAGGTGCCGGGGTTCCCCGGCGCCTACGCCGGACTGGACGACCT
>JBAYVN010000071.1:0-11790 GCA_041674525.1 Dehalococcoidia bacterium
AGCGGGTCGAAGTGGCGTTGCTCAACCTGGTACATGAGCAGCCCGGAGATCACCGGGCCGCGCAGCGAGTTCGGGTCCCAGATGCTGCGCGTCCACGGCGTGGGCAGGAAGCGGTCACCGTCGCGATCGAACAGGGTGCCGAGGATGGGTCGTTCGTCAGCGCGCATGCCGGGGACTGTATGGCATCGTCGCGCCATCCGGTAGGCCATCCGCCTCCCCCGCGGAGCGCGCCACGCGGGCTCCGATTTGCGAAGTCGACGCAGTGCGTATACAGTTCGCCGCCTCGCCGATCAGCGGCGAGGCGCGTTGCACGAGGAGCGGAATTCTTGGTCTCCGAAGCGGCGGCTGCCGGCGGTGGATCCCCGCTCAGCGCGGCGGTGGCTCCGCTGTGCTCGCTGGGGCTGTACAACGGCCGCGCCAGCGGACCGATCGTGGGCCGCCCGCGCGAGCTGTCCGCGATCCGCCAGGGGCTCGCCTCGGCGCGGGCCGGGCTCACCTGCACGGTGATCGAGGGCGAGCCGGGCATCGGGAAGACCCGGTTCCTGCTCGCCGTGGACGAGCTGGCCGCGACGCAGGGGTTCATCCCCGTGGCCGTCACGGCGGACGAGGAGATCCGCGGCCCCTTCCTCCTCGCGCGCAGCATCTTCGGCTGTCCCGTGCTCGCCGAGGCCATCCGCGGCACCGCGGCTCAGGGGCCGGCCGCCCGCGCCATGGACGCGCTCGCGAACCGCGAGCAGGGGCTGGAGAGCATGCCCGCGGACCAGCGCCTGGTCCGTGTCTTCGACCTCGCGGCGATCGGATTGCGGGCGGTGGCCGCCGTGCGCCCGGTGGCGCTCCTGATCGACGACCTCCAATGGTCCGACGAGGACAGCCTGCGCCTGCTCCGCTATGTGGTGCGCACGGACACCGCAAGCCGGATCTTCATGGTGCTCGCGATCCGCCCGAACGAAACGGCGCTGGTGAGCGAGGCGACCACGTTGCTGGCGGACGTGGAGCGGCTCGGGATCCTGCAGCGCCTGCGCCTGGAACGCTTCTCGCAGGTGGAATCCAGCGAGTTCCTGGAGCAGACGCTCGGGGGGCGCGTCGATCCCGCGAGCGCATCGATCATGCACGGACAGGCCGAGGGAGTACCCTTCGTGCTCTCCGAGCAGGTGCGTGCCTACCGCGAGGCCGGGCTGATCCAGCGTGTCGATGGCATCTGGATGCTCGCCCGCAACGCCGAGCGCCTGCTCCCCTCCGCCGTGCGCACGCTGATCCAGCGCCGGGCCGCGCACCTCCCCGAGGAGACACGGGACGTCCTGGCAGAGGCCGCGGTGCTGGGCCGAAACTTCAGCCTGCGGGACCTGCGCGACGTGAAGGGCTACCTGGGCGAACCCGTCCGAGACCCCGGCGATCTCGCCGCGCTGCTGCGCCCCGCCACGGAGATCGGGCTGCTGCTGCAGCACCCGGACGGCTCCGCGGCCGACTACTCGTTCACGCATGAGGGAGTGCGGGAGTACGCCGCCGGGACGCTGGCCCCGCCGCGGCGGCGCGCCATCCACGGCGCCGTGGTGGACATGCTCACGGCCGGCGGCGCCCCGGCGGCGGCCAGCCTGTCGCTGCTCGCGGGGCATGCGCTGGCGGCGGGGCGTCCCGAGCTCTGCGCGCGCTTCGCCATCGAGGCGGCCCACGCGGCGATGACCGCCAACGCCCCGGAGGAAGTGCTGCGACTGGTGAACCTCGCGCGGCCGGTCGCGACCAGCGCACAGGATCGCGTCGCGCTGCTGCGGCTGCGCGATGACGCGCTGGGGATGCTTCGCCGTCCCGCCCAGCGCATCGAGGGGCTGGGTGAGCTGTCCGCGCTGGCCGAGGCGCTGGGGGATGCGCACCTAGAGCTGGACGTGATGCTGCGCCGCGCCGCCGCGCTGCGCCTCTCCGGCGAGTCCGACATCGCCACATCCCTCGCACGCCGCGTGCGCGAGCGCGCGGCTGAGCTGGGCGACACCGAGGCGGAGCTCACGGCGTGCATCGAGCTGGGACAGGACCTCATGGGCGCCGAGCTGGGCGACGCGAGCTCGCAGGGCGCCTCCGACGCCGACTTCGACGGCGCGGAGGAGGCGTACAGCCGCGCGCTCGCCATTGCCGAGGCGCGCGGGGACGACGCGATGATCGCGGCAGCCTCGCGCGAGCTGGGGATGATCGATACATGCCGCGTGCGCGCGTGGTTCGTCGAGCGGGTGCGCGCGGGCGAACACGTGGGGGTGATCAAGTCGCTCCTCGGCGGAGCACGGCTCGAGGATATCCTCACGGACCTGCCGATCGCGCCGTGGGTGACGAGCTCCGTCGCGAAGTACCAGCGGGCGCTCCAGATCTACGAGCGCCTGGGGGATCGTCGCGGCGTCATGTCCACGGTCGTCTCCATGGCGTACGCCAGCTGGGCGCCCGGCATTCACCTCAGCGGCTCCGTCCAGCACGTGGAGGAGCTGCGGCGGCTGACGGCGCGCGTGAAGTCGTTCACGCGCGAGAGCGAGCGTGCGCTGGCGGACGCGCAGATGCTCTACGGGTCCCACGTCTACGCGCGCATCCGGGGGTTCCCGGACCTGGCGATCACCAAGGGCCAGGAGGCGTACAACGCCGCCCGGGCGCTGGGCGATCGCACCATCGAGTTCGCGACGGCCGGCGGCGTCGCAGCGCAGTACGCCGAGCTCGGCAGGGCGTCCGAGGCGCAGCGCTGGCTCTCTCGTGCCGCGAGCGTCGCCGCCGAGTCGTCGACCCCGTTCCGCGCGCTGCAGCTGGAGCTGTGGCGGGGCACGGTCAGTGCCGAAGCAGAAGACGTGGGGGCGATGCGCGAGCACCTGATGCAGGCGGTGACGATCGCGGGGGAGCAGGGGCGCCCCGCGGCGCGCTGCGATGCGCTCTCGTGCTTCGCCGCGCATGCCGCCCGCCTGGGGGCGGCGCGCAGCGATCCGGCGCTGCTCGAGGAGGCGGAGCGTGCCGCGGGGGAGGCGGAGGCGCTCGCCCGCACGCTGCCGGGGCACCCGCCGTGGCGTGCGATCGCCATGGGCGCACGCGTCCGCGTGCTCCTGGCGCGCGCCGAAGCGGACGCCGCACTGGAGCTCGGACGCGCCGTGCTGATCCTGCTGCACGAGGCGGCGCACGAGGACTTCGTGCTGGAGGCGCTGCTCCCGGCGGCCTCGGCCGTGCTTGCGCGAGGAACCGCCGAGGAACAGGCGGCGCTCCGCGACCAACTGCAGACGATCGCGACGATGGTGGTGCAACGCGTCGCGGATGAAGACGTCCGCGTGCGCTGGTTCGCGGGACACACGGGGCGCGAGCTCGTGGCGCTCGGCGGCTCCTCAACCGCTCCCGGCGCCGAGCATCCGGATCACGCCCCCGCGCTGCTCGGCGAAGCCGACCGGCAGCTGCTCCGCCTCGTCACAGAGGCGCGCAGCAACGCGGAGATCGCCGCGACGCTGGGCGTGGACGCACAGCAGGTCGAACGCGACCTCGCGGGGCTGTTCGCGCGCATCGGCGTGGCCACGCGCGCCGATGCCACCACCGTCGCGCTCACGGGAAGCCTGGTGTAGCCATGTTGCGAACGAGGATCGACCGGCAGCGGTGCATCGGCGCGGGCAACTGCGTGGCGCTCGCGCCCACGGCATTCGACTGGCTCAACGGCGAGCTGCTGAAGGCCGGGCTGGTCGACCCCACCAGCGTGGACGACGAGCTCCTGCGCCAGGCCGCGCTCTCCTGCCCCACGCTGGCGATCGTGCTGGAGGAGGTCGAGGACCTGCTGCCATGGCAGCTCCGGGAGGCGCGCCCCACGGAGCCGCGCCGCGTGGTGAAGACCTTCATGTTCACCGACATCGTGAAGTCCACGAACCTCGTCGAGGCGCTCGGCGACGAGGCATGGGAGACGCTGCTGCACTGGCACGACGAGATGCTGCGCGGGCTCTTCGTGGCGCACCGTGGCGAGGAGGTGGTCTCCACGGGCGATGGCTTCTTCGTGGGCTTCGACAGCCCGGAGGCGGCGATCGCGTGCGCGGTGGCCATCCAGCGGGGGCTCGCGGAGCACCGGCGGGCGCACGGCTTCGCGCCGCGCGTGCGCATCGGCCTGCACGCGTCGCCCGCGACGCAGGTGGAGAACAACTTCCGCGGCAAGGGCGTGCACGAGGCCGCCCGCATCGCCGCGATGGCGGAGGGCGACGAGATCCTCGCCAGCCGCGAGACCGCCGGGGACTACCCCGGCGCCTCCGAGCCGCGCACGGTCGCGCTGAAAGGCATCTCCGACCCCATCGAGGTGGTCGCGATCGGCTGGCACTGATGGCGGAGCTCTGGCGCCCACCGGCGCTGCGCGGCGCCGAGCACGCGAACGGCGCACCGGCGGTGTCGTGGATCGAGCTGTTCTACGACCTCGTCTTCGTCGTGGCGATCGCGGGCATCGGGCACCGCTTCATCGCGGCGCCCGGCCGGGCGAGCGCGGTGGAGTTCGTCGTGCTGTTCGGGATGCTGTGGTGGGCGTGGGCGAGCCTCACCTTCGTCGTCGATCGCTTCGAGTCGAACGACGCGATCGACCGGGTGCTTGCCGTGTTCCAGATGTTCGGCGTCGCCGCGTTCGCGGCGGCTGCGTCGAGAGAGGCCAGCCTCGACGCGATCGCCGCGCCGCTCGCCGCGTCCTACACGATCACCCGACTGGTGCTGATCGCGATGTACGCGCGCGCCTGGTGGCACGTGACGGAGAGCCGCCCGCTCGTCGGGGGCTACCTGCGAGGCTTCGGCCTGGACGCTGCGCTCTGGGCGTTGTCGATCGCCGTCCCGTCCCCCGCGCGCTACGCGATGTGGGCCGCCGCGATGGCGATCTCGCTGGCGACGCCGTGGTTGATGCGCCGCACGCAGGCGCGCAGCCCGCTGAACGCCTCGCACCTGCCGGAGCGCTTCGGGCTGTTCACGATCCTCGTGCTGGGCGAGTCGGTCGCGGCCGTGGTCGCCGGGCTCCACCCCGATCAGGCCCACGCGACCACGCTCGCCGGCGCCGGAGCGGCGTTCGTGGTCGCCACCGGGCTGTGGTGGATCTACTTCGACAACTTCGAGGGCTCCGTCGTGCGGCGCGATCCGGACCGTCGTCACGACTGGCGCCCCACCGCGTGGATCTACGCCCACTTCCCGCTGGCCGCGTGCCTGGCCGCCGCCGGCAACGGGATGGGCCACCTGATCACCGCAGGCGAGGCGCACGAGTCACGCGCGCTGGTGATCACGTGCAGCACGGCGCTCGCCGGGGCGCTGCTCGCGATGGCGGTGATCCTCGTCAGCACGGCGGGCGGGGACGTGGCCAGCCGCACGCGCCGGGCGACTGCGCGCGCAGCAGGCGCGCTCCTCGCCGTCGCGGTCGCAGCATCCGGAGCGCCGCTCACGCCCGCCGCCTACCTCGTCACGCTCGCCGCGATCCTGCTGTCACAGGTGCTCTTCGATGTGACCGAGCATGCCCGGGCGGCCCGCGCGGCTCGCACCCTCCGCGCGGAGGCGGGCGTCACTTCGTAGCGGCGGCCTGCAGACGCTGCAGCGCATCGTACGCAGCGTACTTGAACGCCTCGCTCTCCGTGGGGACGTTGAACGTGGTGTGGATGAAGTAGTCGATCGTCCCCCCGAAATGCAGCACCGCCTGCCCGAGATGGATGAGCTCCCCGGCCGACGTGCCGAGCACGTGCACACCGAGCAGGCGCCGGTCGTCGCGACGGAACACCAGCTTCACGAACCCCTCGGTCGCTCCCGAGATCGTGGCGCGCGTGTTGTTGGCGAACCAGCCACGCCCCACCTCGTAGTCGATCCCGGCCGCCGCCGCGGACTGCTCGGTCATGCCGACCATCGCGACCTCGGGGATGGAGTAGACGCCGAACGGCGCGAGGGGATCGACCGTCTCTTTGAACGGGATGCCCAGCGCGTGGCACGCCGCGACGCGCCCCTGCTCCATGGACACCGACGCGAGCGCGGGCGGGCCGATCACGTCCCCCGCGGCGTAGATGCCCGGCGCGGTCGTCTGGAAGTGCGGGTCCACGATCACGCGACCTCGCTCGTCCGTGTGCACCCCGGCCTCCGGCAGGCCCAGCTCCTCCGTGTTGCCGGAACGGCCCGCCGCGAAGAGGATCTTCTCCGGGCGCAGGGTGTCCGCTGGGAGCTGCACGCGCAGCCCCTCGCCGTCGCGCTCCACCGTGGCGCGGCCTGCCTCCAGTCGCACGTCCATCCCCATGCCCCGGAACGTCGAGGCCACCAGGTCGGAGACCTCGCCGTCCATGAACGGCAGCAGGCGCGGCGCGTTGTCCAGGAGCGTCACCCGCATCCCGAGGGCGGCGAAGATCGACGCATACTCCACGCCGATGGGACCGCCGCCGACGACCACGATGTCCTGGAACGGCCGGTCGAGGTCGAGCACCGTCTCGGAGTCCAGGACATCGGGATCCTCGAAGGGGATGCCGGGCGGGTGGAACGGCCGCGATCCCGTCGCGATCAGGATCGTTTCGGCGTGCAGCGTGCGCGTCTTGCCATCGGCGCCCGCCACGATCACGCGGTGGTCCGGGGCGAGGCGCGCGGTGCCGTGGATCAGCTCGATGCCGTGGCGTGCGATGTTCTGCGCAACGGCGGCGGTCATGGTCTCCACGACCTGCCCCGCGCGGGCACGCAGCAGCCCGATCTCCGTCTGGAGGTCCAGCTCCATGCCCACGCCGTACACGGCCCGGCGCTGGAAGCCGGAGACGTACAGCGCCGTCTCGCGCAGCGTCTTCGTGGGAACGCCGCCGTTGAGGGCGGTGGTGCCGCCGGGCTGGCTCGCGCGCTCCACGATCGCGGTGCGGTGCCCGAAGTACGCTGCCTGCGCGGCGGCCTTCTCCCCCGCCGGGCCCGCGCCGATCACCACCAGCCGGAATTCCTCGTCCAACGCGTGCCTCCCTCGACGACGGCACCGGAATCAACACGCGACATCCTAGACCGAACCGGAGCGACCCGGGGCCGCGGACGCGATGACGAACGGTGGGGCGAATGTGATACTGGTCGCCCCCACGCCGCCGGGCGCGGGACGCACGGGCAGGAGGATCCCGTTGCAGCTGTACGTCCACGGCTCACGCGGGTCCTCCACCGTCTCGGGTCCGGCGTTCGCACGCCACGGCGGGTACACGACCTGCTTCGAGGTGGTGATGGAGGACGGTCATCACCTGGTGATCGACGCGGGATCGGGACTGCTGCGCGTGCAGGCTGCACTGGCCGAGGCGGGCACGACGCAGCCGTTCCAGGGCACGATCTTCTTCACGCACTTTCACTGGGACCACATCCAGGGACTGCCGTTCTTCGCACCGGTCTACGCCTCGACCTCGGCGATCCGCCTGATCGGCGCGCCGCCCGCCGGGCACACGGTGCGGTCCGCGCTGGCGGATGCCATCCGGCCGCCGTGGTTCCCGGTGCCGCTGGCACAGGCAGCGGCCTCGCTGTCCTTCGAGGCGCTGCCCGGGCAGTCCGTGCGCGTCGGCGACGTGGAGGTCACCAGCGTCCCGCTCAACCACCCCGGCGGCGTCAGCGGGTTCCGCATCGCGCGCGGCGACCACTCGCTGGTCATCGCCACGGATGTCGAGGCCGGCGATCCCGCGTCGGACGCCGCCCTGCGCACGTTGGCGGAAGGGGCGAGCGTCCTGATCCACGATGCGCAGTACACGCCGGGCGAGTGGGCGACGACGCGCCGCGGGTGGGGGCACAGCACGTGGGAGCACGCCACCGCCGTTGCGGCCGAGGCGCACGTCGACCGCCTGCTGCTGACGAGCCACGACCCCGATCGCACCGACGAGGGCATCGATGAGATCGTGCGCGCCGCGCGCCAGCGGTTCCCGGCCACCGAGGCCGCCTTCGAAGGCCAGATCATCGAGTTCTAGCGAGCACGCCGGACGGAGCGATGTCATGAGCAACGAGAGCATCCCCACGCCAGAGACCGCCGCCCATGTGCTCGGCCGGGTGCCGATGTTCGCGGGGCTCGACGATGCCGCGCTCGAGGCGCTCGCCGGGTTCACTTTCCAGCGGACGTTCCAGCCTGGCGAGGCGATCGTGGAGGAAGGGCGCACCGGCAACGGGCTCTACGTGATCATCGATGGCCGCGTCGAGGTCGTGAAGTCGGACGGCACCGAGCGCGCGCAGACGCTGGCGACGCTCGGCGCGGGCGAGCCCTTCGGCGAGCTGGCCCTGCTGGGCGAATGGAAGCGCACCGCCACCGTGCGCGCGATCGACGAGACGACGTGCCTCGGGATCGATCGCTGGCTCTTCCTCGCGCACCTGCAGCGCCAGCCCGCGATGGCGGTGCGCATGCTGCAGGTTGTCGCGGAGCGCCTGGTGGAGGCGGACGCGCGGCTCGGGCGGGGGTAGCCCGCCCGCTACGCCAGCCCGCTAGGTGAGCTTGGAGGCGTAGCCCTCGAGGGCGGCCGACAGCGACGCGAGGACCTGCGGCGCGCCCGGCTCCATCTGCAGGAACCGGCAGTAGCGCTGCAACTCCACGATGCGCTCGCGGAAGACCGTGCGCGCCGATCCAGCGTGCGAGGGCACGCCCCCGCTGCGCGACAGGCGGAAGCCCGGCCCGGCATTCATCCCCGGGTGCCCCGGCCCCGCGGGGATCCGTGTGATCTCCCGTCCCAGAGGGTCGATCGCGTCGAACATCAGGCTCACGCCGATGTCTGCGTACGCCGCCAGCGTCTCCGGCTGCTCGTCGCCGTGAGCGAAGAGACGCCCCAGCACCTGGATCATCAGCTCGTAGCAGCCATCGAACAGGTTGCAGAGGTCGATGGCGATCGGATTGTCGATCAGTGCCACCTCCGCGTCCGGCGCGAGATCCGCGGGCAGCATCGCGTGCGGGCTGGTGACCACCGGTCGCGCGGGCTCGAACGCGGGGTCGCGCTCGCGCTCCTCGCGGTACTCCTGCTGGATGCGCAGGAACCGCTTGTAGTGCGAGTCCTCGGCCTCCTCGCTCGCCCCCTCGCCCTGCTCGACGATGACGTTGATCGCCTCCAGCGCGCTGGGCAGGTCGTGCACGGCGATCAGCCCGGGCAGCTGGAAGTACTCCTGCGCCGTCTGGGCGCCGGCGGGCCCCACGAACAGCTCCGCCTCGCCCAACTTCTGCGCGAGGTACGAGAAGCCGTCCTGGATCCCGCGGTAGAGCTCGCCAACGGTCGAGTAGTTCCGCTCGCTGGAGAAGATGTCGCTCAGCCGGTCCAGCGGCACGGCGGTGGCGCGGAACTCCCCGATCTGCTCGGCTTCCCAGATCGCCTCGGGCTGTTCGAGCGAGACGAACTGGTCCACCGCCTCGGGGCTGAACGGCATGAGGCGCAGCTGGAAGCGCGGCGGGTACGCGCGCGATGCCGTGGGCAGGTTCGGGCGCCGCAGCTGAGGGGCGCCGCCGATCGCGGTCAGCAGGTTGCACGCCGCCGCAAAGTGGATCATCTCCTGCACCACGATCCCGCGCAGCAGGTCACGCCATTCCTCGATGCGCTCGAGCTGCGCCACGGTGACGCCCTCGGCCACGTCGTCCTTCATCGAGAAGGAGGCGAAGAGGTAACAGCACAGGATCTCGTGCTCCAGCTCGGCGGCCTCCGTCAGGAGGTAGATAAGCTGCGCGCGGTTCTCGATGCGGACTGCGACCACCCGGTGCCCCCTTCGTGCTCCCGTCTTCGGGCTCTCGCCGGCCGGACCACCGGCGCTCGCCGCGACCGACCAGCATCACGACCGCTGCGGGTCGCGGGGTCAGCGAGACCTCCGCTGCCCACCGCTGTCTGCGGACCGCTGCGCCCCGGGGCGCAGCGCCGGACGTGGTTGCGGGGCGTGCATGATACCGGGGAAGTCTAACGGAACTCGCAGCGGCGCACGGACTCGACGGGACCGCACTCAGCGGGGTGCGGCGCTCAGCGGGGTCCGAGGAGCACCTGAGCGCCCGAGGAGACGGCGGAGATCGCGAGGGCGATCCCGGCGGCGGCGGGCACCGCCATCAGCACCGCCCACGCGTTGCCGTCCAGCACCAGGTGCACGCCGACCAGCGCCGCTCCGACGCTGAGGCGCACCATGAGCCAGCCGACAAAGACGGAGGTGAGAGCCAGGAAGAACCGCCCGGGGATCATGCGCCGCTCCAACTCGTGCCCGCGCCACCCCGAGCATCCCGGACGGCCGATGCGATCCTGAGAAGAGAATCGTCTGAGAATCGCAAAAACGTACCCTTCCGCGATCGCAGTCGGGTCCCTACTTCCCCCTACTTCCATTCCCACAGCGTGGTGTGGATGTTGCCCTCGGCATCGACCTCCTGCTCGCCGATGCCCACGACGCCGTTGAGGCGCGAAAGCGGGCCCTCCAGCGGCGCCTGGAACGTGAGCGCGAAGCGGATGCTCATGGACATCCCCTCGCCGCTCATCCGTCCGATCGACTGGGCGCGCCAGATCACGCCGCCCTGCGCGCCCTCGGCGATGCCCTGGCCCTCGCCGTACAGCTGCCCGGGAAGCCGCTCCCACGTGACGATCGTCCCGAAATCCATCATCGGTATGCCGAGCATCGTCCCGGACTCCTGCCAGGAGACCTCCATCTTCACGTACCGGAAGTCATCTCCCGCGAGGACTCGCGTGGTGTTCGTCTTCCCGGTGAGTTCGCCGATCTGCTCACCCAGCATGGACTGCTCCCATCGTTTCCCGCGCAACCTGTGCGCCGCCATGCCTCGCTGCACGGCCGCTGACCGGGCGCCCACGAGGTCCCCGAGCCTATCGGCCCTCATCGCGCGGCGCGCCGGTGATGTGTCAGAAAACGCAAGAACCTACGGAAGCCTCGCAACGAGCCTCGCCGGCCGCGTGCTATAACGCGCGCCATCCGCGGAGCGCCGTATCGCGCAAGGTCACGCCGTATCACGCGGACCGGGGAGGAGAGGGAGATGTCCGAGAACGCCCACAACAGGATCCGCGCGATCGTGCTCTTCGCCGCTCCACTGCTGCTGATCGCGGGCTTCCTGCTGCATCCCTACGTCACGAACGAGACGGACCTCGACGAAATCGCGCGCCTCGCCGGCGCGGACCCTGGACGGTGGGCCGCGGCGCATGTGCTGCTGGTGATCGCGGTCGCATCCGCACTGCTCGCGGCGACCTCACTCCGCCATCTGCTCCGAGATGCCGGCGAGGAACGGTGGAGCTTCCTCGCGCTCGGCCTCGTGCTGGCGGGCGGCACGATGATCGCCGGCGCGATCGGCGGCGAGATCGCCGTCGCGGCGGCCGCACAGGCGCGCGTGGACGTGCGCGCCGTGCTCGAGGCGGGCGAGCCGTGGTTCACGCCGCTCTTCCTCGCCTCGTGCGTCCTGTTCGCGCTCGGCTGGCTGTGCTTTGGCGCGGCGTTCTATCGCAGCCGGATGCTCTCGACGGCATCGACCCGCGCGGTGGTGGCAGGGACGGTGCTGCTGACTGCGGGGCTGTTCATCCCCGCGACGTGGGGTGGCTACCTGAGCGCCGTGGGCCTCGCCGCCGTCACGTGGACGGCTGGGGTGCAGGCGTGGACGCACGCACCGATGCCCGCCGCACCCGGCCGCGTGCCTCGCTCAGCGTAAGGGCGCGAGTGGTAGCGGGCGCGGGGCGCGCGCGGAGCGTCACGCACGAGCAGGTGAGGTGAGCGAACCCGAACCGCCGCGAGGCTTAGACGCGCCCGTGGCCGCCGTTGCCGCCGTTCGACGAGCCGCCGTTGCTGTTGCCGCCGTTCGACGGGCCGCCGTTGCCGTTGCCGCCGCTCGACGAGCCGCCGTTGCCGTTGCCGCCGCTCGACGAGCCGCCA
>JBAYVN010000072.1:0-11754 GCA_041674525.1 Dehalococcoidia bacterium
CCACGGAGTACACCCCGGTGTGTCGGATCGCCTCGGGCAGCAGTACACGACGCCTGTCCAGTTCTTCGCCCAGAATCTCCCCAGCCTTCTGGGCGATGTCAACATTCGTGACAGAACCGTACAGACGTCCCTGCTCTCCAACGCGTACAGCCATGACGAGCGGGTGGCCCTCGAACTTGCCGACAAGTCCAAGTGCCCGCTCATCCTCGAGCCGCTGCCGGTTCTCCTCGATCTCCCGCAGCCTCTCGGCGCGGGCGAGGACATCCGGTGTCGCCGGTGCGGCCAAGCCGCGCGGCAACAGGTAATTTCGGGCGTATCCAGCGGCGACGGTTTTCACCTCACCCATGGACGCCGAACCCTCAACGGTCTCCAGGAACACGACCTTCACGTCAGATGACCCTCTCGGCGTGTCGGAGCCGGAACTGCCGCCAACATTAGCGACAGCGCTCGCGACGCATTGCCAGTTATCAAGAAAACGCTGCACGGTTTCTACAAGCCGGAGCAAACTTGTCGGAGTTTGTCCCAACCGCAGCCGTCACGGAGGTCGCGCCTGTGCATATCACAGCCGCATTCACCGCACGTGACAGATTACGCGTGCCGCATCCCTTCGGGCAATCCGCCTCGATGCGCCGTCCGCCCGCCGGCGGCTCGCTCTATGCTCGATGGTAGAACACCCGTTCTCCGCTGTCAAACAGATGTTCTCGTCGTCTCGTCTCGTCTCGTGCTAGAGAGGGAAGTGCAAACTCCCACCGGAGCACCCATATACTGCGCGCTGTGGCCCCAAGCGAAATCCGCTGCGCCCGACTCTTGCTGCGCCCATTCCGTGCGGGGGACGCCGCCGATGTCCTCGCCTACGCGGACAATGCGGAGTACGCACGGTTTATCCCAGTTCCGCAACCATATCTCTGGCGAGATGCCGAGGAGTTCGTGGCGCGGGCCATCCTTCGGACGGAATCCGAGCCGATGTGGGCGATCGAGTATGAGGGGCAAGTGCGTGGTGCGATCGAACTGGATGTGGACCGCCTCAACAAGCGGGGTGAACTTCACTACGCGATAGCACCGCCCCTCTGGGGCAGAGGACTTACCACCGAGGCGGTCCTCGGGGTTCTCGGCTACGCCTTCGGCGAGCTCCACCTCAACCGGGTCTTTGCGACTCCAGATATCCGGAACGTGGGTTCATGGCGCGTACTGGAGAAGGCTGGGATGAAACGCGAAGGAGTCCTACGGCGCCACCGGGTAGTGAAGCAAGAGCGGGTGGACGACGTGCTCTATGCCATCCTGCACGATGAGTTCTACCTGGCCTCAGAACAGCCGCAACTGTAGCCGTTTGTGCCCGGGGGCTCTTGCTGTTCAGCCAACGGTTCGTTCTTAGGCGGCGGCGAGATCGACTGCTCGCCAAGGAGGCGTTCTGCCTCCTCTTGCCGGACTTCGGAGAGCGGGCTCCAGTGCGTGTACGCGAGCCGCCGATTCGGCTCGACGGCGGTAAGCGTGCCGCGGTTCTCGTACGCCCTGCCCTGCCACTCACCGCGGAACGTCATGGGGCTACCGATCTTCCAGTCGGTCTGGAGGTCGGTGCCGAAGTAGTACTGCTTGATCTGGGCGGGGTCAGTGAGTGCGTCCCAGACACGCGAGGCGGGAGCGTCCATCTCCCGCTTCGCCCCGGCGATGGAGTCCTCGGCCATGGTGCGCTCCTTCTGGCCTCCGCAGCCCGCGAGGGTGAGAAGGTAGGCGCTCGTTGCGGGAGCCTCGCGTTCCGCTCGACGGGGGAGTGTCGCGCCGCCGGCCATCGCCCCGGCGCCGTTCAGTGCGCCCTCGTGGGCGGCTGTGGCGGCTCGACCTCGCCGTACGTCGAGATCAGCCAGCCGGCGATGAACCACTCGCGGAAGAAGGCGCGTCCGCGAGGCGGTCTCGGGGACGGCGGGAGGAACGGCATCTCGCCCGGCTGGCGTTCGAAGGCCTCCGCGGCGATGGCGCGCGTGGCCTCCCATTCCTCGTATGTTGGCCGGTGTGCTGATCCGGGCATCCGCGCCTCCCGCCTGCCCGCTGCGCCCCCCGGCTGCCTACTTCCGACGGCGCTCGCTGCGCCGGACGGCCGCCGCTTCGTTCTCGAACACCCGCTCGCGGACGATGCGCTCGAGGATCGCGGGGGGCAGCGGGTCCTCCGGCGCGAAGTGGATCGTGCCGCCCGAGGCCTGGTGCGGCGCGAGGGACGCCCGGAGCGCGGCGACCAGCTTCGGGCGCATGACGTACAGGCTGCACTGGGTCTTCGTGGCGCCCAGGGCCAGCAATGGACCGTGGAGGATCAGCGTCGGCACGCCGTAGCTGATCGCCTCGGTCGCCGCGGGGACCAGCGCATGGATGTCGTCCCGCAGGCGCTGGAGCGCGTCGCGTTGCGCCTCCGGCAGCGCCGCCAGGAAGGCATCCACCTCTGGCGATCGATACTGGTCGCTCACCACGTCACCCACCTTTCCTCATCGGATCCCCGCGGCGCGCTGCTCGCCGCGCACGAACGCGACGATGGAGGCCACCTGCTGCTCGCTGAGGCCCTCGATCGGGGCCATGGGGCCGAAGTTCCAGTGGTGCGGCTGGACGCCGCTTCGCACGGCAACCAGGAACGAGGCGTCCGAGTGGTGCCCGGGCTGGTAGATGACGTTGAGAAACGGCGGGCCGGTAGCCGTGCCCTGCAGCTCCGCGCCGTGGCAGCGCGCGCAGTTCGCAGCGTACAGGCCGCGTCCGTCCAGCGGGGCGCCATCGGCGGAGGTGGTGACGGCGGTGACCTTCGCCGGCCCGCACGCCACCGCGCTCAGCGCGAGGACGCTCGCCACCGCGATACCGGCAAGCGAGGGGCGATCGCGGCGCACGGCTAGCCCCGCAGCGCGCTCTCGAGGCCGCCGTCGTAGGCGGCGCGCGCGGCCTCCAGGGCGAGGTCCACGCCGATATCCACCGCACCCAGGCGGATGCGGTCGCCGCCGGCGATCCCCAGCACCGTGGCATCGATCTCCGCCGCGAGCGCCAGCGCGACCAGCCGCGCCGCCTCCTCGTCGCCCCGCACCGCGACCAGGAAGCGAGAGGGGGCCTCGCCGAAGAGCGCGGCATCGAGCCGGCCGACCACCTCGACGCCCGAGGCGTCGACCCCGGTGCCGCCGAGGATGCACATCTCCGCGAGCGTCACGGCGAGCCCGCCGTCCGCGCAGTCGTGCGCGGCGGTGAGCAGCCCCTGCGCGTGCGCCTCGAGCACGAGCCGCTGCACGCGCGCCTCGAGCTCGAGGTCGATCGCGGGCATGCCGCCCAGCGTGTCAGTCACGACATGCTGGTACTCGGACCCCGCGAGCGTCGAGGCGGCCTGCGCGACCGGTGCGCCGAGGAGGACGACGGTGTCGCCGGCGGGAAGCGCCGCGGTCAGCGCCCGCGTCACGTCTTCCAGCACGCCGACCATGCCGATGCTGGGCGTCGGGTAGATCGCCCCGCCCGGCGTCTCGTTGTAGAGCGAGGCGTTGCCCGAGATCACGGGCGTGCCGAGGACCCGCGCCGCCTCAGACAGCCCGATGATCGCCTGCTCCAGCTGGTACGCGACATCGGGCTTCTCCGGGTTGCCGAAGTTCAGGCAGTCGGTGAGCGCCGCGGGCTTCGCGCCGGTGGCCACCACGTTGCGCGCCGCCTCGGCGACGGCGAGCGCCGCCCCGGTGCGCGGGTCGAGGGCCACCATACGCCCGTTGCAGTCCGTCGCCACCGCGAAGCCTCGCTCAGGTCGCGCATCCGCTTTGTCGGTGCCCGATAGGTCGGAGTCGGGCTGGCCGGGTATCCCGGCCTGTGCCCGAGAAGAACCGCTCCCCTTCAGGCGCAGCACCGCCGCGTCGCCGCCCGGCTTCACCACGGTGTTGTTCTGCACCTGGTGGTCGTACTGCCGGAAGATCCAGCGGCGGCTGGCGATGTTCTCCGATCCCAGCAGCCGCAGCAGCACCGCCGTCGAGGCTGCGCCGTCGGCCAGGTCCGGCTGCGCTCCCGGGTCGATGGCCTGCAGCCGGTCGAGGTCCGCGGGCCGCCGCCCCTCGGGCGGGTACTGAGGCGGATCGGTGAGCACGGCGATGGGCATGCGAGCGACCACCTGGGCGCCATCGCGGATCGTCGCCATGCCGTCGTCGGTGACGTGCCCCACCACGTCCGCGTGCAGCTCCCAGCGGCGGAACAGCTCCAGCACGGCGTGCAGGTGCTCGCGCTTGGGGATGACGAGCATGCGCTCCTGCGACTCCGAGAGCATCACCTCGTACGGCGTCATCCCGTGCGCGCGTCGGGGCACCAGCGCGACGTCGATGTCGATGCCGGTGCCCGCGCGGTCGGCGGCCTCGACGGCGCTGGAGGTCAGCCCCGCCGCGCCGAGGTCCTGGAGGCCCTCGATCCAGTCGCCGTGCTGCTCGGCGAGCTCCACGCACGCCTCCATCAGCAGCTTCTCCATGAAGGGGTTGCCCACCTGCACGGCGGGACGGCGGTCGTCCGAGCCCTCGGCCAGCTCGACCGAGGCGAACGTCGCGCCGTGGATGCCGTCGCGCCCGGTATCGGCGCCGACGAGGACGAGCGGGTTGCCCGGACCGGCGGCGCGCGCGGAGAGCATGTGCTCGCGGCGCCCGACGCCCACGGCCATGGCGTTCACCAGCGGGTTGCCGCTGTAGCACGGGTCCATCTGCACCTCGCCGCCCACGGTGGGGACGCCGACGCAGTTCCCGTAGCCGCCGATGCCCGCGACCACGCCCCCGAACAGGCGGCGGTTGTTGCGGTCCGTCAGTGGCCCGAAGCGCAGCGAGTCCAGCAGCGCGACCGGGCGCATGCCCATGGCGAAGATGTCGCGCAGGATGCCGCCCACGCCCGTCGCCGCACCCTCGTACGGCTCGAGCGCGCTCGGGTGGTTGTGGGACTCCATCTTGAAGACGGCGACCCACCCGCCGCCGAGGTCGATCGCCCCCGCGTTCTCCTCGCCGGTCTTGGTCAGGACGTACTCCCCCGTCGTTGGGAAGTGCTTGAACAGCGGGCGGGAGTGCTTGTAGCCGCAGTGCTCGGACCACAGCGCGCCCGCCATGCCCAGCTCCACCTCGGTGGGCTCGCGGTCGAGCATCTCCACGAGGCGCCGGTACTCGGCGTGTGACATCGCGACCGCTTCCAGCGCGCGTTCGGTGACGGCCCAGTCGTCGACGGCCATCGGCGTCCCTCATGTCCTCGAACGGGGGGAGAGACGCCAGCGTACCAAAGGCGCGCGGCAGGGTCGCGCGGGCGGGGTCGCTCGGGCGCTCAGGCCAACCCGGCGCCGCGCGGCGTAATCACCGGCGTCGGGAAGCCGCGGCCCGGGCCCAGCAACACGTAGACGCCGATCAACGCCGCAGTGATGAGGACGATCACCGCCGTGAACACGATGCCGATCACGATCGACAGCACGATCGAGCCGCGCGATCCGGGCGGCAGGTCCAGGCGGAAGGGCGGGTATTCATCCGTGGTCAGCATGAAGCCGTAAGCCATCACGCGGTACGCCCACTGGCTCACGGCGACGCCGATGTCGAAGAACCCGCGCGGCGTCCGCCCGGTGAACATGATGGCGAACCAGATGGCCACGTTCGCGCCCGCGCTCCCGATGGACAGGAGGATGAGCACGAAGTAGTGCGGCAGCAGCAGGAGCCACTTCACCAGCGGCAGCCAGCGGCTCAACGTGCCGGGCTCCGGGTAGTCGAACTCCAGGTGCACGGCCTGCTCCGAGTCCGTGGCGGGATACTCGTCGCGCAGGACGGTCAGGTAGATGCCCACACGCGCGCCGAACTGCTGCAGGTAGACCCACCAGTCGAACCAGGGACGCGGGTACTTCCCGCGGAACAGGATCATCAGCACGAGGGCGAGCCCCGGCCCCAGCAGCAACCCCCACCAGCTGCTCCCCCACGCTGCCTGCAGCGCAGCGAGCACGATGTAGATGGGGACCACGAGGACCGGGCGGAAGAACACGGTGAGCCGGTTCCTCGGCCCCTCCGGGTAGTCCACGGAGAACCGCACCGGGTAGCCGCCGCCCGGCGGTGGCGAGGCTGCCGTGTCGTCGGGCGTCCCCGGGGTGCCAGGCCGGGTCGGGTCCGTCCACTGGCTCGTCATCGTCTGCTCCTCGCGGTGCGACCCGGGTCGGGCGCCGTTAGACAAGGGCGCCTCCCGGCGCCCTTGTATCACATTTGTGCGAAGGCCGCTCGTTACCGCATCGAGAACGGAGGGTACTGGTCCGTCACCAGCCAGAACGCGTACCCACTGACGCGCGTCGCCCACCGCTGCACGCCGGCCGTGTACTCGTGCAGCCCTCGCGGGTACCGTCCCGTCACGAGGATCGCGATCCACGCGATGAGCGTGACGAAGACGAGACCGATGAACAGGATGAACAGCACGACATAGTGCGGAATGGCGAGGAGCCACTTCACGAGCGGCAGCCAGCGGTTCAGCTGCTGCGCGTCCGGGTAGTCGATCTCCACACGCGCCGCCTGCGCCTCGTCGGTGCTGGGGTATTCGTCGCGCTGCAGCGCGGCGTACGCACCCACGCGGGCGCCGAAGTTGGCGACCTCGCGGGTGAAGTCGAACCACCAGCGCGGGTACTTCCTGCGGAAGATCAGCATCAGCGCCGTCGGGGTGACCAGCGGCGCGGAGGCCGCGCTCATGCCGATGCCCGCGGCGACGGCGGCCGGCCCGAGCACCAGCGCGAGGAGCGCGACCCCGGCGACGGCGCCGATGATCGCGCGGCGCTGTGCCTCGGACAGCTGGCGGAACGGAGCCGGCGCGGCGTCGAACGCGCGGTCCCGGAACTGGCCCTGCATCCGGCCGGCGGAGACGTCCGCGTCACGGCCGCCGTTGCCGGCGTTCCAGCTGGCGGTGCCGCCGCCGCTCGCGAGCATGGAGAACACGACCACGATCGGGATGACGAGGATGATGCGCACCAGCACGGTGAGCCGGTTGCGCGGGCCTTCCGGGTAGTCGACGGAGTAACGAACCGGGTAGGCCGCGGGGGGCGGCGCGGCGGCAACAGCATCGGTGGTCATGGCGCGCTCCGGGGTTCTGCGCGCTGCCCTCGGGTCCGCGAGATGCGCACCGAGGGCGCTCGCACTCCGAGTGTACGCGCCCGCGAACCGCGTGTGCGCGCAGCGACGCGCTAGGCCCGCACGCCCAGGCTGTCCAGGACCGAAAGCCAGATCGCGTTCCCGTCGGAGTTCCCCAGCAGCGGCTCACAGGCGCGCTCCGGGTGCGGCATCATGCCCAGCACGTTGCCGCGGTCGTTCAGGATCCCGGCGATGTTGTTGAGCGACCCGTTCGGATTCGCCTCGGGGGTCACGCGACCCTCCGCGGTGCCGTAGCGGAAGGCGACGCGATCGGTATCCTCGAGCATCGCGATCGTGGCGCCGTCGGCGTAGTAGCGCCCCTCACCGTGCGACACGGGCATCAGGTAGCCGCGCGCCGCGTCGAGGCGCCGCGTGAACGGTGACGTGCGGTTCACCGGGACGCAGTACGCATCCACGCAGCGGAACTGCAGCGAGTCGTTGCGCATCAGCACGCCGGGGAGCAGTCCCGCCTCGCACAGGATCTGGAAGCCGTTGCAGATGCCGATCACCAACCCGCCCGCCTCGGCGTGCGCGCGCACCGCGTGCATGATCGGCGAGAAGCGCGCGATTGCCCCGGTGCGCAGGTAGTCGCCGTACGAGAAGCCGCCGGGCAGCACCACCAGCTCGTCCGGCTCCAGGTGCGTCTCGCGGTGCCACACGCGGCGGGACTCGATGCCGACCTGTGCCAGCGCCCACATGCAATCGCCATCGCTCCACGTCCCCGGGAACACGACGACGGCGGCGCGCATAGTGGCTCCTTCGAGAAGGGAGGACGGAGCGGGGGAGTTCAGCGCCAGTATACCGGCGGGCCACCGCAGCCGCTCCTCGATACGCACCGCCGTCGGGTGTCGTCGTGACGTGTCGTCCTACGTGTCGTCCTCGCCCAGCACGCGACGCTCGGGCTCAGGCGGGGGCGGCGGCAGCGGGCGGCGGCGCAGCGGCGGCGAGACCAGGTCCTCCTCTTCCCCGGGGCCAACGATGACGCTCGACCGGGACGGGGCGGGGGGCGCCGGCCGTGCGGCTCGAGGCCCCCGCGTCGCCAGCTCGCGGCGCGTGGGAACGGGATACTCCACGCGCGGGTGATAGACCGCCGAAAGCGTCGCCACGTACGAGTCGGCCACCACCCGCATGTCGCGGAGCGTCAGGTCGCACTCGTCGAACTCACCCTCCTCGATGCGTTCGCGGATCACGTCCTCCACGATCGCGCGGATGCGCTCGGCGCTGCGATCGACGCTCGCGCGAACCGCCGCCTCGGAGGCGTCAGCGAGCATCACGAGCGCCGTCTCGCGCGACTGCGGCCTCGGCCCCGGGTAGCGGAAGAGATCCGACGCGACGTCGGGGTTCGCCGCCTCGGCGCGGCGGTAGAAGAACGCCGCGAGGCGGGTGCCGTGGTGCTCCGGGATGAACTGGATCAGCGCCTCCGGCAGGTGCTCCCGCCGGCCGAGGTCAATGCCCGCGGTCACGTGCTGGTGGATCACGCGCGTGCTCTGCAGCGGATCCAGGTTGTCGTGGGGGCTCGCCTCCTCGCCCAGGTTCTCGACGAAGAACGGCGGTGCGATCAGCTTGCCGATGTCGTGGTAGTACGCCCCCACGCGCACCAGCAGCGCGTTCGCGCCGATGCGATCCGCCGCGCGCTCCGCCAGGTTGCCCACGAGGATGGAGTGCTGGAACGTGCCGGGCGCCTCGTCCTGCAGCCGCCGCAGCAGGGGGTGGTTCAGCTGCGAAAGCTCCATCAGGTCGACGCGCGTGAGGATCCCCAGGCGCCGCCGCGCGAGGTGGAACCCACCGACCGCGACCACGACCGTCAACAGCGCGTTCGCCGAGATCGCCGCGGCGAGCCAGAGCCCGTCGTCCCGCCTCGCGTCCGGATCGAGGAGCGCCAGGGCCACCAGCGCCACGCCCGCGGCGCCCGCCGAGACCACGCCCGCGAGCGCGTACCGCTGCAGCCGCTCCGCCCGTCCCGCGACCACCAGTCCCGCCATGGAACCCACGCCCGTCGCCATCATCAGCCGCGCCGTCTCGATCTGCGCCACGTCCCCCGCCGCGCCGAACCCCGGGACGTACACGGAGACGAAGCCCGCGATCCCCGCCAGCAGCATCGACAACACCACCGCAACGCCGACGTCCAGCAGCACCGCCGCGAGGATTGGCGCTGCGGCGACGGGAACCGCGTACGCGACGAAGTGGCGGTGCAGGTCTGGGAGCACTGCAGGCAGCGCGAACTTCACCATCGCGGCCGGCACCAGCAGCAGCGCGGCGATCAGTGCGAGCCTCCGCGGGCTCTCGAGCACCGGATGGCGCTGCACCGCGAGGTATGCCGGCAGCATGCATCCGGCGATCAGCGCGAACAGCACCGTCGAGACGAGCGTGGGCCATTCCAGGCCGCCATCGCGGATGCCGAGCTGCGAGAGCGCCTCCACCTGCGCGGCGGTGAGCTTCGTATGTTCCGGAACCACCACCTCGCCCTCCGCGATCTTCACGCGCACCGGTGGCGTGTTCGCGGCGGCGTCCCGGCGCAGCGCATCCGTGCGCGCCGCGTCCGCGACCTGCGTGGGAACGATGAGCGGGGTGAGCAGCTCCATCGCGGCCGTGGCCTCCTCGGCGCTCAGCTGTGCGCTGAGGAAGCCGCGCGATCGCGTCCGCGCGCCGTCCAGGTCGCTCACGCCGACGGTGCCGGTGAGCGTGCGGCCCAGCGCGTTCGCCGCCTGCTCCGCGACCAGGCGCAGGCGCTCGTCCGGGATCGAGGCGAGGGTGCGCGCGGCCGCCGCGGACAGGTTGGTGCCCGGGATCGCGCGGATGGCGGACTCCCGCGCAGACGCGGACTGCCCGGCTCCGCGGCGCTCCGTCTCGATGGCGCTGACCACGCGGTTGAGCTGCGCCGTCTGGCGATCACGCACCGAGGGATCGAGCACCAGCACGTCCGGCACCGCGGATGCCGCCTCCTTGCGGACGATCGCGGTGCGCACGGCCGACTCGAACTCCGCATCGCGCGGGGCGACGATGGCGCGATCCACGGTGCGCCCCTCGGACAGGCGGGTGCCGCCGGGGAACCACGGGAACAGCGCCGCGATCAGCGCCAGCACCAGCACCGGCGCGAACAGCCCGGCGCGCCGCCTTGCGGCGTCTCCAGGCAGTGCGGCGGCGGCGCGGCGACTCATGGCGGGCTCCCGCGTCGCCTGCGTCGGCTACGAGCCGGCGAGGATCTCCCGCGCGATGGCGTTGGCGGCGCTGCCGTCCGCGCGCCCGGCGATGCGCGCCATCAGCGGGCGCATCACCTTGCCGATGTCGGCGGCGGAGGTGGCGCCGGCCTCCGTGATCACCTCGCGCACCACGGCGCGCAGCTCGTCGTCGGACATCGGCTGCGGCAGGAACTCCATGATCGCGTCCAGCTCGCCCTGCTCCTTCGCGACCAGGTCCGCGCGTCCGGCCGCGCCGAACTCTGCGATCGAGTCGCGGCGCTGCTTGGCCTCCTTCTGCAGGACGCGCGTGGTGTCCTCGTCGGTGAGCGGGTGGCCGAGGTCGATGCGAGCGTTCTCCAGGGCGGCGATGACCAGCCGGAGCGCGTCGCGGCGCCGGGTATTGCCGGCCTTCCAGGACGCCGTCATCTCAGTGCGAATCGTGTCAGCAATGGCCACGCGCGACCTCCTCGAAGCGTGCTGTGGCGGGGAGAAAGCATGAACCCCGGCCGTGCCGGGGTTCGATCGCTCGGACTAGTAGTCCCGGCGCGTCTTCTGGCGCATCACGGCCTTGCGCAGCTTGCGACGCCGCGCGGCTTCCTTCTTCTTGCGGCGCTCGGACGGCTTCTCGTAGTACTCGTGCCGGCGGGCGTCCGTGAGGATACCGTCTGCCTGCACGCGCTTGTTGAAGCGGCGCAGCGCAGCCTCAAGGGACTCGGAATCACCCACGAAGATTTCGGACACTCGTACCACCCCCGCCGGACGCGGCCGCCGAGCCGCTCCGGCATGCCCTGCTGATCGCGCCGAGAAGCGCGCACCCTGAATCGTATGCGGCCATACCCGCCGCGGTCAACGCCGCCCCGCCGCCGGCACGCAATCGGCGCGGCGGTCAGCCGCGCCGACTCCCCCGGCCCGCCCGCGGACTAGTCCGCGGAGGGGAGCACCTTCGGCTGGAGCTCTTCCATGCCGCGGCCGTTCACGTTGATGTTGCAGTCGCCCGGCTTGATGCAGAGCACCTCGACGCCGGTCGTCTCGTCCTTGTAGCGCTTACCAAGTGCCACAGCCATATTCGTCCCCCTACAGCTGTTCGAGCGGCGTGTCGTCGTGGCGGAGCTCGGCGTCTTCCGAGCCGCGCGTCACAATGAACTCAGCACCGCACTTGGGGCAGCGGTAGCGCTTTCCGGTCACTGCTGGCATCTGACCCCTCCTCGTGCACCGCCTGCAGAATCCCACGCGCGGGCGGCAGTGTCGATGATGCTGGCGCACCCGCCCCCTCGGACGCACGAGCGCCCCGGGGTACGCGGACACCGTATCGGATCAGCCTACTTCAGGCTCTTGATGTAGGCGACGATCTGGTCGATCTGCTCGGGCTTGAGCTGCGTGCCGAAGGTCGCGGGCATGACGTTGGCCTGGAAGCCCTTCACCACCTTGGCGTTGGTGTTGGTGATCGATTCCTTCAGGTAGGCGTCGTCCGC
>JBAYVN010000073.1:0-11661 GCA_041674525.1 Dehalococcoidia bacterium
ACGACCTCCCACAGGTGGCCGTCCGGGTCCGCGAAGTAACCGGCGTAACCGCCCCAGAAGGTGTCGTGCGCGGGCTGGATGATCGAGGCACCAGCGCGGCGGGCATCCTCCATCGCGGCGTCCACCTCGGCGCGGCTCGACACGTTGTGGCCGATCGACAGCTCAGTGGCGCTCGGCGGGACGAGCGGGACGCCGGCGTCGTGCGCCAGGCTGGCGCGCGGCCAGAGCGCGAGGCGCAGGCCGCCGTGCAGGTCGAAGAACGCGACTGCGCCGTGCTCGAACTCCTCGCCGATGATGCCATCCGTGGGCCAGCCCAGGCCGTCGCGGTAGAAGGCGACGGCGCGACGCAGGTCGGCGACGCCGAGCGTCAGCACCGTGATCCGTGGTTTCATGGGCGCATCCCCTTCACCAGCCACACACGCACAGCCATGCAGCCAAAGCCACACAGTCACAGCCGCGCAGCCACACGAATACGGAGAGCCGCGAGAGCCGCATGATAGACGCCACACCCCTCGTCCTCGGCGACAACAACGTCTGGCCGTTCCGGCTGTCGAGCGCAGACGGAGGCGGCTGGCTGCTGGTCGACGCGGGCATCGAGCACGGCGCGGGGGCCGAGGGGGACCCGGCCTCGTGGGACGCGCTGGTAGCGCAGGCACGCGCGATCGGGTGTGCGCCGGAAGACGTGCGCGTGGTGGTGGTGACGCACGAGCACATCGACCACGCGGGGCTCGCCGCGCGGTGGGCGCGAGCAGGTGCGGCGATCGTCGCGATGCCGGAAGCGCTGCCGATGCTCGTCGCGGGCTACCCGGCGTACGAGGCGATGCGCGCGCGCCGCATGAGGGAGCTGCGGCGCCACGGCTGCCCCCCGGATGTCCTCGAGGTCCTTGCGGCGCGGGTGCGCGACCGGCGCGTGCCAACGCTGGACTGGACGCCGTGCCCGCGTGAGGCGCTGGTCGCCGCGCAGGACGGCGATACCTTCGCGCTGGAGAACGGCCGCACGCTGCACCTGATCGCCGCGCCGGGGCACACCCCGGGCAACCTCGTGGCCTTCGTCGCGCGCGAGGGTGCGACGGCCGGCGAGCTCTGCAGCGGCGACACGCTGCTACCGCACACGATCCCGACGCCCGGTCTGCAGTTTCCCGCGATCGCGATCGAGTTCGCGGCGGAAACCGGCAAGCAACCGGCGACGGACGCGCCGCGCTGGCCCTCGCTGCCGCCGTTCCTGCGATCCGTCGATCGCCTGCGCGCGCTGGAGGTGCGTCGCATCCTGCCGGGACACGGCGCGGTCGTGGAGGATCCCGCGCGCCTGTTCGCGCAGTTCACGGAGCATCACGCGCGCCGGATCGGGCGCGTCGCCGCACTGCTGACCCGCGCGGAGACCGCGGGCGTCACCTCCTACGAGGTCGCACGCGGGCTCTTCCCGCGCCTGCCCGCCGCGCGCATCGGCCAGGCGCTCACCGAGATCATCGGTCACCTCGATGTCCTGCAGGAGCGCGGCGAAGCGCTGCAGGCGGCGGATGCGGATGGCGTCGTGCGTACGCGCAGTCGCACCGAGCAGGGTCGCGCCGGGTAGGTGCGCGGCTGCGTGAAATGCGGAGGTTGCACGGCAGGATCCATGCTCCCATTCTTCCGCGCTGCGAGTATCATGAGGTCATTCGGAGAGGGAAGGAGGCGAGATGATCGCAGTCCAACGCTTCCGAGAGGGAATGGGCGCCAAGCTCTAGTCCCCGGAGGGATCCGCCGTTGAACCGAGCACCGGGTCGGCGCTGATCGCCGACAGACGTTCCCCAGGCACATCATTGCGCGGATATGCCGCGCTCTCATCCGGCTGAGACCGGACGCGTGACACACGCAGGGAGGCCCCGCCGAGCGGGGCCTCCCTTTACTTCCTGTCCGCGTACTTCCTGTGCGTGCTGTACGTGCTCCCCTGCTCCGGGCACCTCGGATCGCTCGGCGCGTCAGCGTCGAGGCGTGCCCGGACGAGTCGCGTATGTTGCCGCCCGCCTACTCGGACGCGAGGTGGCGATACAGCGTGGGCAGGCGCCGCGGCAGCGTCTCCAGGTCGTCCACCACTTCGTAGCCGATGTCGTCGCACATCTGCTTGAGGTAGTCGTGGCCTTCCTTGTCGACGGTGATGAGGAAGGGGGTGATGCTCTTCCGCTTCGCTTCCAGGAGCGCCTGCTTCGTGTCGTGGACGGCGTATTCCTTCTCGGTGCGATCGCGCCCGTACCCGTGATCCTGCGGCCGTCCGTCGGAGACGAGGATCAGGATCTTCACCTTGGCGTCGTATTCCTCGAGCTTGTGGATCGTGTGGCGGATCGCGGGGCCCATGCGCGTCGAGCGAATCGGCTCGATCTTGTCGATGCGCTTGTGGATGCGATCCGACATCTGCTCGTCCAGGTTCTTGATCACGTGGAACTCCACGTTGTCGCGCCCGTACCCGGAGAAGCCGAAGATCCCGTACGCGTCGCCGATCGCCTCCAGCGCCTCGACGATCAGCACCGTCGATTCCTTCTCGAGGTCGATGATGCGCTTCGGGGGGTCGATCGCGATCTTCGCGCGGCGCGCCGCGAGCCAGGTGAAGTACTTGCGCGGGTCGCCGTCGAACTCGTCCTGGTCGTCGTACTTCGGCGGCTGCTTGTCGATCTCCTCGTCGGTGGACGCGGACATGTCGAGCAGGAACGCGACGGCCACATCGCGCTCCACCTTGTTGCGCCGGTTGTAGATGCGCGCCTGCGGGCCGACCCCGGCGCGCTTGTCCACGTGGAACTCGATCGCCAGGTCGAGGTCGAGGTCGTCGCCGTCCTCGAGGCGCTTGATCTTCTTGAACGACTCGGGGCGCATGAGCTCGAACTGGCGGCGCGTCTCCATGACCAGGCCGTGGTAGCGATGCAGCGTGTCCTGGTAGAACTCGCCGTCGCCTTCCTCGGAGAAGCGCTCCCCCACGCGCGTCCATCGCGGGCGGTAGTCCGAGGCGCGGAAGTCCCACTCGTCGTAGTAGAACCAGTTGATCTCCGGCGGGAGCTCCTTGTCCTCGCCGTCACCCTTGCCGCCGGGATCGCCCTCGGTGCCGTCGGAGGGCTGCACGGGCGGCTGGTGGTTGATCGGCTTGTTCGCCTCCTGCTCGAGGTTGTCGAGGAACGTGTACAGGCTCTGGTCCAGGTCGCCGTCGCCCATGTCGTCCAGGGAGATCTCGGCCGAGTTCTGGAGCAGCTCCATCAGCTGCTCCTTCGTCAGCGGGACGTCGGCGCCGTCCTGCCCGTCCTGGAACTGGCGGAGGCGCGCCATCAGCTGCACGAGCTCCGGCTTGAAGTCGCCGCGGAACTCCGGCTGGGGCGGGGCCTCGAACTCCATCTCGTCGCCCGCGGGCAGGTTCGAGGGCGCGCCCTCGCCATCGCCCTCGCCGGGCATGCCGGGGGCGATCTGGTACATGTCCTCCGACATCGCCTCGAACTTGCCGTCCGCGAAGGACTCCGGGACGTTCGGGATGGCGATGGCGATGTCGTAGAGGGCGCACGCGACCTCGGCGGAGTCCTGCACGGTGGCGTCCGCCATCTCGACCATCTTCAGCGCCGCGAGGCCGCGCTTCAGGAACTCGTTGAGCGAACGAGGCCAGCGGATGGTCTGCGGGACGCCGAGCGAGGCGCGCAGCATGTTCTCCATGAACGCCTGTCGCAGCCCCATCGCCTCGATCGGGGGGCGGTGCATCGCCTCGTGCTCCTGCAGGGTGCGCAGCCAGCGGCGGATGCCGCCGTACTCGCGACCGGTGCGGGCGTCGATGCGGGTGTCCTCGGCGATCGTGAACAGCCCGAGGATCAGGCCACGATCGTCGAACATGTTGAAGTAGCGCTGCATGGCGGTGACCGGCGCCACGCGCTCCTTCAGCGCCGTGCCCTCGGCGGCGGCGCGCCGGGCGCGAGCCATCTCGACGCGCTGCTCGCGGCCACCGGCGGTGGCGGGGATGTGCGCGCCGCCGGTGCCGAACTCGTACCGGAACGAGCCGAACTCCATGCGGCCGGTCTGGTGCGTGGTGAAGACCTTGTAGACCTGGAAGTTGGCCGCCTGATCCTCGAACGTGGCCACGAAGGGCGGGAGGTAGATCGCGTTGCCCTCCGTGGTCGCTGCGGACTCCGTCACCCAGCCGATGTTGCGATCGACCAGTGATTCCGCGGACTGCACGGCGACGGCCTCGCCGGAGAGCGCCTGCGCGTACATGCGCAGGAGCTGGTGGACGCTGCCCAGCTCCACGCGGGCGGACAGCGCGGCCAGCATCTCCTCGGCGCGGGCGGACTCCAGGCGGAAGTACGCTTCCGCGCCCTCCGGGTTGCGCTCGTCGGTGAGGATCGCCGCGCCGGCCTCGGCCCAGCGCGCCATCTGCGCCTCGTTCAGGCGGCTGGCGACGAACGGCGCGGACTTCAGGTACTCCATGGAGGCCGTGGGGCTGCCCTCGGCGAGGCGCTCCCCGAAGGCGAGGAGGACCGGGTGCAGCTCGAAGGGCATGGACCCCAGGGCCTGCGCGGAGTCGGAGAAGAGCGGGAAGCCCTGCCGCCCCACCTCGGCGGTGACGCGCGCGGCGAGGTCCAGGAAGCGCGCTCGCTCCGTGGGCGCGATGCCCTCGATGAGCTTCGATCCGCGCTCGAAGTAGAGACGGATGTCCGCCCAGGAGGCGCGGGCCACGGCGCGCGCGAACCGCAGGAACGGGTCACGGTCGGCGGGCGGGAGCGACGCGAAGATCAGCGGCGCGGTCTCGAGGCACGTGGTCGCGAGCTCGTAGGAACGCTCGGTGAGCTGATCGACGATGTCGACGACGCGCCCGAGCGACTCCAGCGAGAGGCTCTGGAGCAAGCGGGGGCTGACCTGGAAGTAGAGCGAGGAGAGCGCGATGGACTTCCAGTTCCCCCGGCACAGGCGATCGCCCTGCTGCGCCCAGGCATCCAGTTGATCGGCACGCAGGCCGTGCAGCGCGTCCGGGGTGGACTTCAGGAACGCGGTCGCCATCAGCGAGGAGCGCTGCGAGAGGTCGGCTGCGATGCCCGACCACTGGCGCATGCCCTCGAAGCCCAGGCGGTCAACGACGACAGGGCTGGCGCGGAAGTACTCGGCGGCGGCCTCCCAGGCGCGCAGCGATGATCCGGCCAGGTCGATGCCGCACTGCGCCCAGGCGTCCAGCGCCTCCGCGGGGAGACGCGACTCCAGCGCCGTGGCTGCGGTCAGGAAATCCTCGGGCAGGGACGCGCCGTAGCCCTGCAGCTCGGCGGCGTAGCGAAGCGAGAGGTCGGTCGCGCGGCTCATCGCACTCCCCCAGCCGTCAGCGTGCCGAACGAACGGCGTGCCCGGCACTGGTCTGGCAGGCGCGTCAGGCGATCCCGCGCGCCGCTACTCGAAGATCGAGGACACGACTTCCTCGATCGAGCGCTGGACCTCCAGGTCGTCGGTCAACGCCCAGACCACGGCGACCTGGCAGGCGCGGCGTGGCGAGATGCCGTCGTGGATCAGCTTGCCCGCGTACACCAGCAGGCGCGTCGAGACGCCCTCGCCCAGCCCGTGCTCCTTCAGGTTGCGCACCTTCTCCGCGAGCTTCGCCAGCTCCATCGCGATCGCGGGGTCGACGTTCGACTCTCGCGCGATGATCTGCGCCTCCTGGTCGCGCGGCGGGTACCCGAACTCGATGGCGATGAAGCGCTGGCGCGTCGAGTGCTTCAGGTCCTTCAGCGCGGACTGGTATCCCGGGTTGTAGGACATCACCAGCAGGAAGCCGTCCGCGGCCTCCAACAATTCACCGCGCTTCTCCAGCGGCAGCAGCCGGCGGTAGTCGGTGAGCGGGTGGATCAGGACGGTGGTGTCCTTGCGCGCCTCCACGATCTCGTCCAGGTAGCAGATCGCGCCGTTCTTCACCGCGCGGGAGATCGGGCCGTCGATCCAGCGCGTCTCGTCGCCCTCGAGCAGGTAGCGGCCGACGAGATCGGAGGCAGTGAGATCCTCGTGGCAGGCGACCGTGATCAGCGGCACGCCCTCCTCGTGGCCGCGCCCCTCGCGGTTGTGGAGGCGCCACGACATGTACTCGACGAAGCGGGTCTTCCCGGCGCCGGTCGGGCCCTTGAGGAGCACGGGAAGCTTCTCGCGATAGGCGGTCTCGAAGAGTTCAACCTCGTCGCTGATGGGGAGGTAGTACGGCTCTTCCGTGATCCGGAAGTCCTCGACCGCCAGTTGCTTGAATCCCGCCTGCTGAGTCGCCAATGCCATCACCCCACCATGCGCCGCGCCTGGCGGCGGGCAAGTCCTGTGCTTCTTCGTGCAGGTTAGCGCGTTGCCGCGCGATTGCGCCCGCGTGGTGCCTGTCTAGCGCCGGCGCGCGGCTGCCGACGCCTTCGTCGCGGACCGGGACGAGGTCTTCGCTGGGGCCTTCGCGGACGCCGCGGCACGACCTGTTGCCCGGGGGGCCGAGGCCGCCGCACGCGCGGGCGCCTTCGCAGCGGCCTTCGCGGCCGGCTTCGCCGCAGACTTTGCGGCTGGCCTTGCTGCGGGCCTCGCAGCTGGCTTTCCGGCGGGCTTCGCGGTGGACTTCGCCGCCACCTTCGCGGCAGGCTTCGCAGCTGGCTTCGCGGCGGGCTTCGCTGCCGACTTCACGACAGGCTTCGCTGCGGCCGTTGCGGCGGGCTTCGCGGCGGGCTTCGCGGCGGGCTTCGCGGCAGGCTTCGCGGCGAGCTTCGCGGCGGGCTTCGCGGTGGGCTTCGCAGCAGGCTTCGCGGCGGGCTTCGCGGCAGGCTTCGCGACGAGCTTCGCGGCGGGCCTCGCTGGCATCTTGACGCCGCGCTCTTCGGCGAGCCGCTTCGTCAGGGTCTTCCATGCGCGGTCAAGGCGCTGCCGGAACTGCTCCTCCGTGCCCGAGTTGTCGATCTTCACGTCGGCATGGGCCGCACGTTCCTGCGAGGACATCTGGGAGTTGATCCGCGCCATCGCGGCGGCCTCGCTCAGGCCGTTCCGCGTCATGAGGCGCTGAACCGCGATCGGAAGGGTGGTGGTGACCACCCAGACCTCGTCGCAGAGGTCGGTCCAGCCGGCCTCGATGAGCACGGCGGCCTCCAGGACGATGACCTGGTCCCGGTCGCGGCGCTTCAGGTCGCGGAGGTCTTCCGAGATGAGACGGCGGATCTCGGGCCAGAGGATGGAGTTGAGGCGCTCCATCTCGCCCGGGGCGCCGAAGACCTTGCCGCCCAGGATCCGGCGGTCGACGAACCCGTCCTTGCCCACGATGTCGTGGCCGAAGGCGTTGACGACCTTTTCGAAGCCCGGGGTGCCTGGCTCGTACGAGCGATGGCCGACGATATCCGCGTCAATGCGCGTCGCACCGAGCGACCGGAAGTGCTCAGCGGCGGTCGACTTCCCCGAGGCGATGCCCCCGGTCAGACCGATTACGGTCATATGTTCTCCCAGATCCTGCGGAGAGCCCGATTGTATTTCCATCGAGCGGGAGGCGCAACAAAACTTACCGTGCGCGTTGGATATGAGGGACAGAGTGTGGAAAAGCGGTGGGGGCGGCCGTCCGCCCCCACCGTCTCGTTCGGAGTCTTGCGACCGCCGGGCCGCGGCCGCACGTGCGGCCGCTAGCCCTTCTTGAATTCCTCGATGAGCGCCGGAACGACGTTCTTGTAGTCGCCGACGATGCCGTACTTGGCGAAGGACCAGATGTTGGCGTCCGGGTCGCGGTTCACGGCGATCAGCACCTTCGCCCCGGAGCAGCCCGCCAGGTGCTGGCTGGCGCCCGAGATGGCGATGGCGATGTAGATGTCCGGCGAGACGACCTTGCCGGTCAGGCCGACCTGCTGGCTCGGGGGGTACCAGCCCAGGTCCACCGCGGCGCGCGAGGCACCCACGGCAGCCTTGTCCGTGCCGATCGCGGCGGCGAGCGCCTCGATGAGCTGGAAGCCCTCCGCGCTGCCAAGGCCACGGCCTCCAGAGACGACGACGGGGGCGTCCTGGATCTGGAGCCCCTCCGAGACGGATGCTTCATACCCGGTGACCAGGGTCCGGCTCTCGCCCGCCGCGGGGAGCGGGACGGTGGTGGAGGCCCCGGGCCCCGTCGCACGGTCGAACGACTTGGAGCGCACGGTCGCCATCGCGGGGGCCGTGGCGAACGAGTATGTCGCGAGGGCGTTGCCGCCGTACGCCGGGCGGGTGGCCTTCAGCGCCCCGCCTTCGTCCACGATCGAGATGCAGTCCATCGCCACGGCGGTGTTGCGGCGGTGCGAGAGGCGCGGGCCGATCTCGCGGCCAGACGCCGACTGGGGGATGAGGACGAGGTCGGGGTTCGCCTGGTCCAGCGCCGCGCCCAGCGCGGGCAGCCACTGCTCCGCGCGGAACGTGTCGTACGTGGCGTCGTCGTTGACGTATGCGGTGGCGGCGCCCGCAGCGGCCGCGGCGGCTGCCGTGGCCCCGGTGCCGAGGAGGGTGACGCTCACGACGCCGCCGGCAGCGAGGCCCGCCGCTCCGTTGAGCAGTTCCAGCGTGGTGGGAGTGGGCTGGCCGCCGGACAGTTCACCGACGACGAGGATGTTGCGTGCCATGTTCTGCTCTCCGTTCCCGTAGCGTGACGGGTCGACTGCCGGCGGCTACAGGATCTTGTCGGCCCGGAGCCGCGCGACGAGCGCCGCGGCCTGCGCCTGGGGGGTGTCGCCCTCCATCAGCTCGACCTTGGCGCCCCGGGTGGGGGTGGCCAGGCGCTCGAGCTTCAGCCGCGCTCCGGCGGCGCCCACCTGCGAGGGGTCGAGGCCGAGGTCGCCGGTCTTCCACTGGGTCACGGTCTTCTTCGCCGCCGCCATGATCTGCGGGAGCTTCGGGTAGCGGGGCTCACCGAACTCGTTGGAGACGGTGACGACCGCCGGGAGGGGCGTCTCGGCGTTCTCGAAGCCGTCGGCGAGCACGCGCTGGACCTGGAGGCCTGCGCCGCCGGTGGTCACGCTCTTGGCGATGATCGAGGCGGGCCAGCCGAGCTCCTCGGCGATCAGCAAGCCGACCTGGCCCATGTCCCAGTCGGCGGCCTGGCGCCCGCAGAACACGGCCTCCACGTCGCCCAGCTTCTTGATCGCGGCGGCGAGCGCCTTCGCGGTGGTGTACGAGTCGCCATCCTCGAACGCCGGGTCATTCAGGAGCACGCCCTCATCGGCGCCCATCGCGAGCACCTGCTTGATGGCGGCCGCGGCGCTGTCCGCGCCGAGCGAGATGACCGTGACCTTGCTGCCGGCGTTGGCCTCCTTGATGCGGAGGGCGGCCTCGGCGGCGATGCCGTCGAACTGGCTGAGGACCGGGGCGATCCCCTGGGCCGGGACGACCTTGTTGGTCGCCGCGTCGATGCGGAACGCCGAAGGCGGAGTCTCAGGGTCAGGGATCTGCTTCGCACAGACCACGATGTGCATGTCGTTGCCTCCGTTGCAGGGGCGCCGCCGCCCCAGATCTGAACTTGTGCATACCGCGCGTGGCGGGCATGCGCAACCTGCGTGATGACGCCTGACCTGCCCGGCCGTGCGGCGTGACCGGGGTGGGGCGGGCTGCTACTCCTTGCCGAACACCGATGCTTCGAGCAGTTCGGCGATGTCGAAGGGACGCATGCGCCCCTCCTCCTCGGGGTGCACCGCGGGCACCCCATCCTCGAACATCTGGATGCAGAACGGGCAGTTGGAGATCACCTGCGTGGCGCCCGTGCCCACGGCCTCCTCGGCGCGGACGTGGTTCACGCGCCGCTCGCCGATCTCCTCCTGCCACATGTTGCCGCCACCGGCGCCGCAGCACAGGCCCTTGCTCAGGTTGCGCTGCATCTCCACCAGGTTCGCGCCGGGGACCATCTGGATGATCTCACGGGGGGCGTCGTACTGGCCGTTGTACCGGCCGAGGTAGCAGGAGTCGTGGTAGGTGACGGAGGCGCCCACCGGGTGCGTCGGCTTCAGCGTGCCCTGTTGCAGGGCGTTACGCAGGAACTCCGTGTGGTGCAGCACCTCGAAGTGCCCGTCGAACTGCGGGTACTCGTTCTTGAATGTGTTGAAGCAGTGCGGGCAGTTGGTGATCACGCGCTGGACGTTCTTCGACTTGAAGGTGTCCACGAGCTGCTGCGCGAGGATCTGGAAGAGGTACTCGTTGCCCAGGCGGCGAGCCGGATCGCCGGTGCAGGTCTCCTCCTGCCCGAGGACGCCGAAGGAGGCACCGGACTCGCGCAGCAGGCGGAACACGGCCTTCGTCACCGGCAGGTTGCGTTCCACCAGCGAGCCTGCGCAGCCGACCCAGTACAGGTACTCCTGTGACCCGTCGAAGATGGGGACGTCGCCCAGACCCTCCATCCACGTGGTGCGCTCCAGCGAGGTGCCGCGCCACGGGTGGCCGCGGCTCTCGAGGTTCTCCAGCGCCATCTGCGCGGTGCCGGGGATGCGGGCCTCGTTCATCACCAGGAACCGGCGCATGTCCACGATGGTGGGGACGTGCTCGATCATCACCGGGCACTCCTGCATGCAGGCGCCGCACGTCCGGCAGGCCCAGAGCGTCTCGTCCTTGATCACCTCGCCCACCATCGCCACCGCGGAGACCTCGCGACCGGGGTCGCCGGTCTGGTGGCGGTGCGTCTGGATCGCGGGACCGACGTCGGCGAGGTGGGCCTTCAGGTCCTGGATCAGGTGCATGGGCGAGAGCGGCTGGCCGGCGATGTTCGCGGGGCACACCTCGGAGCAGCGTCCGCAGCGCACGCACGCGTCCAGCTCGAAGAGCTGCTTCCATGTGAAGTCCTGCACGTAGCCGACGCCGAAGACCTCCTGCTGCTCGATGTCCTCGATCTTCGTGAGGCGTCCCGGCGAGTCCATGCGCAGGAAGAAGGCGTTGACGGGCGCGAAGAAGAGGTGGTCCAGGCGCGTGAAGACGATGAGCGCGAGCCACGCGAACGCGGTGGCGATGTGCGCCCACCAGCTCCACGTGTGCACCGCGAGGATGGTCGACTCCTCGAGGTGCAGCGACGCGATGGCGGTGGCGATGCCGAAGGAGACGAATGACCACGGGGCCCAGTCCGGGTGTTGCACCAGCTCCGTGACCATGATGCGGGCGGATTCCACCACGAAGCCGCTCAGCAGCACGAAGCCGAGCCCGAGGATGATCAGGTGATCCTCGAGGCGCTCATCCCAGCGGATGCGGTGGAAGTCCTGGAAGTACCGGCGGTTGAGCGCCATTGCGACCCCGACGAGGCCGATGAGGCCGAAGAGGTCGCCGTAGAACGAGAAGATCAGGTAGTAGGTGCCGTGCAGGAAGTGAATCGGCGAGTCGCCCTCGATCGCGACCTGGGCGGTGACGAACGCGAGGACCACGATCGAGGAGAAGATGCACCAGTGCATGATCCCGGCGTAGCGGTCGCGCCGGACCTTCTCCTGCGCCAGCCCCAGGCGCATCGCATTGCTGAAGCGCCGCGGGACATCGCGCAGCATCCCCGGGGTCGGGCGGCCGATGCCCCAGAGACGGATGTGGTGAATCAGCCCGTAGACCAGCAGGCCGAGCAGTGCCGCCATGAAAACGTAGACCGCCCACGGGTGGGCGACGTTGTAGTAGATCTCACGACCGGCCTGCTCCGGGACGGTGGTCGCGGCGTAGAACCCGAGGCCGGAGAGACCGACGGCCGGTCCCCACCATGAGCGC
>JBAYVN010000074.1:0-11607 GCA_041674525.1 Dehalococcoidia bacterium
ACCTCGACGTTGCTGTCGATGCTGACGCTGACGGCGCTGATCACGATCGTGCGAGGCTAGGCTGCGAGGCTAGGCTGCGAGGCTAGGCTGCGAGGCTAGGCTGCGAGGCTGGGCTGCGAGGCTGGGCCGCGAGGCGGGGCGGACTTCGGGGATCAGTGCGAGGGCGGACGACCGGATCGCGTGCGGAGTCCCATCAGGCAGCGCTCGCGGCGGGGCTGCCCGTCCCGGTGACGCTGGAGGCCCAGGCGTCCAGTCGGTCCAGCGCGTGCGTGATGCCCACGTCGGCGGTCGCGTCCAGTGTCGCGTCGCGGATGGCCTCCACCAAGTGCAGGCCCTCCATCTCCTCGCGCGCGCTGGTGATCTGCGCGCGGATCTCCTCGAACAGCACGCGGAAGGCGCCCGCCTCGGCGAGCCGCGCGCTCTCCACGCGCCCGGCGACCTGCAGCGCGTCCAGCTGACGCAGCTCCGAGCGCAGCAGCTCCAGCGTCGCGATGATCCCGTCGAGGTGCCTGGCGAGCGCGCCCAGGCTGGCGAGCGATGGCCCAACGCCGTTCCGCAGTCCCTCCGACAGCGCGTCGATGTTCGCCGTCAGCAGGGCGTGCCCCGTGCCGGCCTCATGCGTGCCGAGTTCCTGGATGAACTGGGCGGTCATGTCGCTCTGGAGGGTCGCGATCGAGAGGTTGAACGACAGCGCGCCCAGCTCGTCCACGATGCCGGCGATGCCGTTGCTCATGTCGCGCACCAGGTTGGCCGTGGCGTCCGATCGCATGCGCATGATGTCCGCGATCACGCCGAGCGCCGCCCCCGCGTCGCCGAGGCGCGCCGCGCCGATCTGCGAGTTCAGCGAGAAGAGCCGGACGTTGTCCGCCAGCTGCAGCACGGAGTCGGTCTTGCCGCGGAAGACCTCGTGCAGGTGCTCGTACTGCTCCAGGATCTCGAACTGGCGGTAGCGGTAGCGGCTGAGGGCGGCCGCGGCCTCGCGGACGTCCACCTGCCGGGCGACCGTGTGCACGGCGCCGCTCGACGCTCGCACGCCCATCGCCGCCCGGCGGGCGCGCATCTCCGTCGCGACCGCGACGTGCATGAAGTCGTCGTACTTGGCGAAGCCGAGCTGTGCCAGGCGCTCCCCGAGGCGCTCGCCGGAGGCGGCCATCGCCTCGGCGGGCTTACCACCGCCGCGCTCGATCTCGTGCTCGATGCCGACGAGCTCGGCGTACAGGGCCTCCACCGCCGGCAGGAGCTCGCTGGTGGGCTTCAGGCGGATGGACAGGTACCCCTCAGCCAGCGGAGCCACCGTCGCCAGCACCCAGTAGAACGCGCCGTCCTTTGCCATGTTCTTCACGTACGCGGCGATCGGGCGGCCGGACTCCAGGTACTCCCAGAGGAGCCTGAACACCGCTCGCGGCATGTCGGGGTGCCGGATGATGTTGTGCGGCTCTCCCGTCAGCTCGGGCTCCGACCATCCGCTGACCCGGGCGAAGACATCGTTCCCGCTGACGATCACACCCTTGCGGTCGGTGGTGGAGAAGAAGAGCTCCGCGACATCGAACGGCCGCTCGACGTGCGTGGGTGCGATCCGGGGTACGGCCACAGTGTCCCTCCATCGCTCATCCGCCCACGCGGATCTTCGGCACGTCCGTCAGGAAGTTGACGAGCGCCTGGCACCGGCAGCGTATCGTCAGGTGATACGAGGGCCTGGTAGGGCTATTCTGACGCCTCTGTCCGGTTGCTCGCAGAGGGAGGAACCCTGATGACACCGCTGATCCTGCACCAGGCGACCGCGATCCACTGGGCGGTTGCGGGAGCTGGCATCGCCGTAATTACGCTGCTGCTCCTGTTCGTGACCAACCGGCGGCTTGGCATCTCCACCGGGCTGGAGGACGTCTGCTCGCTGGTCCTGGAGGCGCCGTACTTCCGCCGCTCCGCCGTCCTGTCCGGTCGAGGCTGGCGGCTGCCGTTCCTCGGCGGGCTCGTGCTCGGGGGCGTCGTCTCGGCGCTGATCGGTGGCGGGTGGGCGCCGACGTGGGACCTGGGGATGTTCGACCAGGTGATCGGCTGGGGGCCACCGGGAAAGATCGTGTGGATGTTCGTCGGCGGCGCGTTCATCGGCTTCGGGACGCGTCTCGCGGGCGGGTGCACCAGTGGGCACGGCATCTTCGGCCTGTCGAACCTGGAGGTGCCGAGCCTGATCAGCACGGTGAGCTTCATGGCCGCCGGGCTGGTGACCACCAACCTTGTCTACCGCGTGATTTTCGCGGCCTAGGGGGGCTCGATGCTGCTCATCTACGTCGTCCTTGGCACGCTGTTCGGGCTCATCCTGAGCCGCTCCGGGGCCGCGGACTACAACTTCATCCAGGGCATGTTCCTGCTCACCAACTTCCAGCTGTACGGGATCATTGGCTCGGCCGTGGTGATCACCGCGCCGGGGCTGTACCTGCTGAAGCGATACGGCCACACCATCACCGGCAGGCCCATCGCCATCGAGCTGAAGCCGCTGCACCGGGGGAACATCTACGGCGGAGTGCTCTTCGGCATCGGGTGGTCGATCACCGGGATGTGCCCGGGGCCGATCCTGGTGAACATCGGCGAGGGCAAGGTGTACGCGCTGGCCGCGCTGGCCGGGGCGCTGGCCGGCGCCGCGATCTTCGGCGTCTCGTACCCCGCCCTGGCGCGCCCCTTCGGCCTGCCCGCGCTGCAGCGCGGCACGGGCGACGGGTAGCCCGCTGCTCCGCGGCCCCGGCGCGCGACGGCGCGCCCGGCGAGGAGGTACGCTGTCCGCCGCTCGATGACCACTGACGCTCCGTGGAAGGAACCCCGATGAAGAACGAAGACGCGCGACGCATCCTGGACGCCGCCCGCGCCGAGGCGACGAAGATGCAGAAGGCCGTCACCATCACCGTTGTCGACGCCGCCGGTGCGCCGATGGTGCTCGAGCGCATGGACGGCGCCACGCCGATGACGACCATGGTCGCCGACGCCAAGGCCGCCGGGAGTGCCTTCACCGGGCGCGACTCCGTGCTCAACCGCACGATGGCGGAGAACAACCCGGCGATGGTCGCGCTCGTGTCGCAGCGCCTCGCGGGGCGCTTCGCGCCGGTGCAGGGCGCCGTGGTACTTCGCCGCGACGGCGAGGTGGTGGGCGCGGTGGGCGTCTCCGGCGCCACTGCGGAGGAGGACGAGCAGATCGCGAAGGCCGGCGCGGCAGTCGTCGACGGCGGCCAGCAGCTGCGGTAGCGCCGGGCTCGGCCAGCGCGGAGGCCGGCTCTGCGTGGACATCCAGGGGCGCCCGCGGGCGCCCCTGCGTGATCCGGGGGTGCGGTCCGGCGCGTGTCAGGCGCGGGGCTGGATCACGCGCACCCGGCGTTCGCCACCTGCGTGCCGAGGTTCCCAAGGCCCACGATGCCGAGCGTTCGCCCGGCCATCCCCGCGCCGATCGAGGTCTGCCAGCGCCCCTCGCGCACCGCGCGGTCCTCGGCCGGGATGCTGCGCGCGAGCGACAGCAGGAGTCCCCACGTCAGCTCCGCGGTCGGCGTGCCGACGCCTCCCGTGCCGCACACCACCACGCCCCGCTCGTGCGCGGCGGCGATGTCGAACGAGGCGTTGCCACCACCGGTGGTGACCAGCAGCCGCAGGTTCGGGAGGCGCTCGAGGAGCGAGCGCGGGAAGGGCGTGCGCTCGCGCATCCCGACGATCACCTCGAAGTCGCGCAGCCGCTCGGCGACCGCCGTCTCGTCCGCGAGGTGATCGCGGAACGCCACCACCTCGGTGCCCGCGGGGAGCACGGACCAGTCCGCCGAGGCAAGGGCCACGTCCTGGTAGTCGTCCAGCACGGCAACGCGCATCCCGTGGCTCCTTCGCAGTGCGCGTGCTATCCGGGGTGGCCGGGCTCGCGCGTGAGGTGGCTGAGTCGCAGCTGCCGCATGCGCGGCGAGAGCAGCAGGATAGCGAGTCCGCAGCAGAACGCGGTGGTCGTGAGCGCCACGCCCACCCTCGGCGCCCCGGCGTAGTCCGCGGCCGTCCCCGCCAGCAGTCCGCCCAGCGGCATGACCAGGAACGAGAGCTGCAGGACCGCCGCCATGCTCCCGCGGAGGTGCTCCGGCGCGACCAGCTGGAGGATCGTCGTGTTCGTCGTGGTGTAGAGCGACTCGGCGGCACCCGCGAGGACGAGGAACGGTGCGGCGAGCCAGAGGTCGCCGGTGATCGCGGCGACCACGCAGAACACCAGCTCGCCGCCCGCCATCACCAGCAGCGCCACCAACTGGAGCAGCCCTCGCCGCTCCACGCGGTTGAGCGACGCGGTGAGCGCACCGCCGAACAGCCCGCCGAACCCGATCGATCCGACGAGGATGCCCAGGCCACCCGCGTCGGAGTGGAAGACCCGCGCGGCGAAGATCGGGAGCAGTGCGGCGTGCAGGGGGATCAGGAACATCGGCGAGATCAGGCTGATGACCAGGGAGATGCGCGCCTGCGGGTCGCTCAGGGCGAAGCCGTATCCCTCCTTCATGCTGTCGAAGAAGGACTTGCGCGGCCGCTCCTCGGGCGCCTTCTGCCCGCGGATCATCAGCACGGTGGTCATCACGCTCAGGTAGGCGGCGCTTTGCAGGAAGAAGTTGTTCGCCGGGCCGAACAACACGATCAGCGCTCCGCCGATCGCCGGTCCGATGGAGCGCGCCAGGCTGAACGCGAGCCAGGAGAGCGCGACCGCGTTCGGGATCACCCGCCTCGGCACGAGGTCGAAGACGAAGGTCTGGCGAGCAGGCATGTTGAACGTGTTCGCCGACGAGACCAGCAACGTGAACACGAAGAGGTGCCACACCTGCAGCGTGCCGGCGAGGATATCGAACCCCACGAGGAGCGTCAGGACGAACATCGTGACCTGGCTCACGGCGATGATGCGGTTGCGGCTCATGCGATCCGTGGCCGTGCCCGCGGCGGGGGAGAGCAGCAGGATCGGCACGCTCCGCATCATGTTGACGGCGCCGAGGATGCTCCCCGACCCCGTGAGGTCGTACACCAGCCAGCCGATCACGGTCTGCTGGATCCACTGCGCCGCTGCGGTGAAGACGTCGCCCGTCCACAGCAGGCGGTAGTTCCGGTAGCGAAACGCGTACAGCGTGCCGATGTGGTCGTGCCGGCGCTCGAGCTCGTCCGGGAACGCCTCCAGCTCGCGGCGCACCGAGTCGGGGACGGACGGCCGGGCCGGCTCGCCGCTCGCGCCGGGCCGGGGCTGCGTCATCGCACGGGCCCGGCGGCCAGCTCCGCCGCCGCGTCGGCCGCGTGCTCGCGCGCGCTGCCCGCGGCGGGGCCCGGGTAGCGGGGCGGCCGCGCGAACAGCACGGCGACCGCGGCCAGCGCGAATGCGATCGCGGAGATCAACCAGACGCGCGCGGGCGCCATGCCGGAGTCGAGCAGGTAGCCGAAGAGCGGCGCGCCGAGCCCGGACGCGGCGATCGAGGCGGGGAGCACCACGCCACGGATCGCCCCGAGGTGCAGGCGCCCGAAGTAGTTGGGCCAGACGAGATTGTTCAGGGCGATGTAGCCGCCCGCCGCGACGCCCCAGGTCACGCCGTGCAGCGCCACCGTGAACGGCTCGCCGTGCGAGAGGATCATCGGCAGCGTGGACGCGGCGAGCCCGGCCAGGCCGATCGCGCCCAGGTACCGCACCGGGACGCGGTCCGCGATCATGCCGAAGGCGAACGACGAGAACACCACCGAGAACGGGTCCAGCGTGGTCCCGAATGCCACGAATTCCGGCGAGATCCCGAGGCTGGTGAAGTACGCGACGCGGTAGACCAGCGTCCCCGTGAGCACAGTGCCCGCGAGCACCAGCGCCCCGAGGATCTGCCACATCGCCCGCGTGCGCATCGCCTCGCGCACGGTCCAGTCGTGTGCCGTCGCGAGCTGCGCGTGGCGTGCGTGGGCGTCGGGTCTGGCGCTGGCGGCGGCGCTCGGCGCGCCGTCCGGGTGCAGGCCCAGGTCCTCGGGCGAGCGGCGGACCAGCAGCGCGCTGACGGGGATCACCACCGCCGCCACTACCACCCCGAAGACGAAGGTCGTCCCGCGCCAGCCGAGCTGGCCCAGCAGCCACCCGGTGAGGGGCACGGCCCCCACCGTGCCGCCGGCCATGCCCATGGTGGCGATCGCCAGCGCGCGTCCGCGCTTCACCACGAACCACCTCGCCAGCGGGACCTGCGTCAGCAGCTGCCCGGCGGGGCCGCCGAGCCCCGCCAGCCCCGAGATCGCGAAGACGAGGTACATCAGCCAGAGGTCGTGCACGAACGCCAGGGCGATCAGCATGCTCCCGACGAGCGTGCCGCTCACGACACCCATCCACCGGGCCCCGTGCCGGTCCAGCAGCACGCCGAGCAGCGGCCCAACGAGCCCGCCCGCGAAGAGGCGCAGCGTGAAGGACCACGCCAGCGCGCTCTTCGGCACGCCGAGCTCCTCGGACATCGGGCCGATCATGAAGGAGAAGACCACAGGGTTGAGCGTCGAGGAGACGGCGTTGATCGCGAGCGCGGTGCCCACCATCACCCAGCCGTGGTAGAACGGAAGGCGCCTCAGGCGGAACAAGCGATCCCCAATCCCACGCGGGCGAGGGCCCGCGTCCAATGTGTCGTCGTGTGAATAGGTCGTGGTGTGAATGGTAAGCGTGCCGGGCGCGTGTCCGCCTTACGCTCGGGCCCGGCGTTCGAGGCTGGCCAGGTCCTCGTCGGCGACCGTGGTGGGATCGCGCCCGGCGCGTTCCGTCAGCCCGACCCGCCCGCCGGGCGCGCCCCGCTCTGCCCCCCGGTCCTCGTGCCGATCGCCCAGCGGCACCTCCAGGCGCAGGATGTGCGTGTGGGTGGCGACGACCACAGCCACGATCACGAGCGCGATGATCGAGAGCCCGCGCATGGCGTCCTGCCCGCCGAAGTGCTCCGCAAGGAACCCCGCGACGAGCGCTCCCACGGGCGCCAGCCCGCGATTGAGCAGGTAGATGCTCATCACCCGGCCTCGCAGCGGCCGGGGGGTCATGATCTGCAGCAGCGACTGGTTCTGCGTGGTGTACGTCACGTTGAAGAGCCCGAGCACGGTGCCGAGCGCCAGGCTCAGCCACACGACGTTCGACGAGGCGAAGGCGAAGAGGCTGACCGCGAAGGCGATGGCGCCGAGCACCACCGACAGCCCGTAGCCCGTGCGCCGTTGCATCGACGCGACGACGAGTGCGCCGATCAGCGACCCGATGCCGATCGATGACAGCAGGGTGCCGCCGAGCGTGGCGCTCCCGTGCAGCACGTTGATAGCGATCAGCGGCATCAACGCCGTGTAGGACATCGCGAACGTCAGCGGGCCCAGCCCGAGCAGCAGCTGCGCGCGGATGTTTGGCTCCCTCGCGGCGAACGCCAGTCCCTCCGCGACGCTGCGCACGAAGGGGAGGCGCTCGCGAAGCTGCCCGTCCTCGTCGCGCGCCCCGACGCGGGCGGGGATGACGATCTGGAAGGTCCACAGCGTGGCGAAGAGGTACATGATCGCCTGCAGCATGTACGACCCGCCGGTGCCCACCCCGGCGATCACGAGGCCCGCGACCGCCGGGCCGATGGTCCTCGAACTGTTCAGCGCGGCGGAGTTCAGGGCCAGCGCGTTGAGCAGCCTGTTCTCCGGGACAAGATCGCTGATCAGCGTCTGCCGCGCGGGCTGCTGGAACGCCTGCACGCTCCCCGCGAGGAACGCCGTGACGTACACGTGCCACTCCTGGACGTGCCCGGTGATCACGAGCACCGCGAGGATGAAGTTGAGCCCGCCGTTGGTCACCTGCGCGACGATGAGCTGCATCTTCCGGCCGGATCGGTCGGCAAACGCCCCGGCGAGGATGCCGAAGAGCAGCAGCGGGAGCCCTCGGGCGGCCGTGACCGCGCCCAGCTGGAACGGCGAGCCGGTGATCTCGTAGATGAGCCACGCGCGCGTGAACTGGTCCATCCACTGGCCCATGCTCGTGGACACCTGGCCCAGCCAGAGCAGGCGGTAGTCCCGAATGCGCAGGGAGTCGAAGGTGCGGATCGAGGCCACGAGCGGTCCAGTCGGCAGTTACCGTAAACGTGAGGGTGCCCATCGAAGGTACCGGGTGAGCGGAGTTCGCGCCAGACCGGTGAGCGACCGGCGCGCGAGGCAGCACGGCCGTGCGCCCGTGCTGCCTCGGGAGGGGCTAGTCCTTCGCGGCCTCGTCCAGCCGACGCACGGCCTCCGTGTACACGTCCGGCGGCAGCGGCCCCTTCGCGAGCGCGTCGAGGTTTGCCCGCAGGTGGGCAGGGTTCGCGGTTCCGACGATGGTGGTGTCCAGGTGGGGGTGCGAGAAGGTGAAGCGGAGCGTGAACTCCATTGCGGGGGCCCCGTCCAGCAAGTCGTCCAGGCGAGCCCGCTCCCAGATCGCGCGCGGGCGCTCCTCGGCCACCTCGGGCAGGCGGCGGACGCTCCACGCCTTGTCCTGCGCGGGGGCGCCCCGCACCGCGCCGCCGCGGATCACGGTGCCCGCTCCGGCGCGGCGCGCCTGCGTGATCAGCTCCTCGTGCTCGCGCTGAAGCGCCGAGTAGGGGATCTGGAACTCGTCGAACACGCCCATCGCGATGTGATCCGGGAGGTCCGGGAGCACGCCCGAGACGCCGATGAAGCGCACCTTGCCCTGCCGCTGCAGGTCGTGGAGCGTCTCGATCGCCCCGCTCTCCTCCAGCACCTCTCGCGAGGGGCTGCCGTGGAACTGCACGAGGTCGAGGTAGTCGGTGCGCATCCGCCGGAGGCTCTGCTCCACGCCCGCGATGATGTTCTGCCGCGTGTAGACGTGGCCGGTGGTGCCGGCCGGGACATCCACCGGGCACCCGCACTTGGAGGCGATGTAGAACTCGTTCCGGCGGTGCGAGATGTACCGGCCGATGCACTCCTCGCTCTCCCCGTAGTCGGGCGAGGTGTCGATGAAGTTGATGCCGGAGTCCAGCACCGCCAGCAGCGTGGCCTCGGCCTGCTCGGGGGTGACCGGCGTGAGCCGGCCGTTGTCCAGCGACATCGCGCCGTAGCCCAGTCGTGTCACCTCAAGGCCCGTGCGGCCCAGCGTCCGCGTGGGCAGTCCCCTGTCGGTCATTGGTGCATCCCTGCTATCCGGTGGTCCGGAGCTCAGATTACTCGACGCTGAATGCTGCGAACTGGCCCGAGTTGTAGTGGCCGATGACGTTGCAGATCAGGACGTACCTGCCCTTCGGCAGGTCCACCGAGATCTCCTCGCTGTCGCCGGGCGTCAGGGGGCGGCCCTTCTTCACGACTGTCACCTGCTGCTCGTCCACGATCCCGCCGGCTGTCGGCAGGCGGTTCGCGGCGAGGTCGCTCCGGATTACGACGAAGTCATGCGGCAGCGCACCCTCGTTCCGCACGCGGAACGCGATGGTCCCCGGCTTCGCGGCGGACGGCGTGGCGACGACGAGCCACTCCGTCAGGTGCGCGACCACCGGCCCGCCGGTCCCCGCCGGGGCCGCGCCCGTCGAGCCCGTGGCGGGCGTGTCCGCGCGTGCGCCGCACGCCACGAGGAGCGACGACAGGAGCATCGCAGCTATGAGCGCCTGCCTCGCCGTCACGTCGTCCTCCCCGGGTGCGCGCTGCCGGTCCCCGCGCGCTGTTGGATCGTGCCTTGCGGTGCGATCAAGGCTACTGGTAAATCACGATCGCCGGCGGCTTCGGAAGCGCCGCGAGCTCGTGGGGCGTCATCATCGGCGTGTCCCACTCGAAGAAGAGCTTGATGGCCGCGCGCTCCGAGTACGGCGCCAGCGCGAACTGGTCGTAGGCGTCGAGCTTCACGCCCGGCGACCCGAAGCCGTCCATATCGACGACGATCTCGATGTCGGGATCGCTCGCGAAGCGGTCCGCGTTCGTGATCATGTCCCCGCGGAACTGGTGCACGATCAGCATCTTTCGCGGCAAGCCGTCGCGCCGGACGATGCCGCCCAGGTACTCCTGCACCTCGTTCACCGATGCCGCGTCCAGCGTGCCGATGGTCTTGCCGGGGGCCAGGTGCTGGCTCTTCGTCGCGAACTCCGGGTCGAGGGCGAGGTGGACGAAGGGCAGCCGCAGCAGCGGCTCCAGCAGCTTCGTCTCAGTGAGCGCGTCGGACCAGCCGATCTGCGTGTCCAGGATCAGCAGCAGCCCGTTTGCGCGCGCGGCCTCCACCCACGGCTCCAGCCCGCGGTCGCCGAGGCGTTCCAGGTACGTGCCGTCCACCGTCTGCTGCGCCTGCGCGACGTTGACCGTGAGGTGGAGCGCGCCCACGGTGGGGCGGCCGTCGGCCGCCTCCGCCTCGCGCGCCAGGCGGAGCACCTCGCGCGCGGCCTGATCCGGCGCGTACTTGCCCAGAATGCCGGTGATCGGCTCGTACGGGTGCCCGTAGATCGCGACTACACGCGAGCCCTCCAGGACGCCCGGCTGCGGCACGGGCGCGGGCGTGGGCGTCGAGGTGAAGACGATCGGTGCGGCGACGGCGACCCTCGGCGCGATCGGGGACGTGGCCGTGATCTCCGGCCCGCGCAGCCCGAGCAGCGCGAAGGCCGCGATCCCTGCTGCGGCACCCGCGACCAGCAGGCCGCTCGTGCGTGGCCGCGCGCCCATCGAGGCGGCGAGCGCCCTCGCGCGTTGCGCGCGGTTCTGCGTGACGATGGAGGCGATCGCATGCGAGCGCGACGCCGGGTGGTCGGGGAGCATGGAGGCGATCTGGAAGGCGAGCGCCGAGAGGCTGCGCCGCTGCTCGGTCAGCATGTCCCGGTAGAATCCGCCGAACTCCGGCTCGCGTTCCGACGCCCGTCCGAGGCTCTCCAGGTTCGCCTGCTCGGCGGCGAAGTAAGCCTCGAAGGCCCGGAGGAGGTCGCGCCCGAGCGCCCCGGGCGGCACAGGCACGGCGGCGCCGCCCCGGGTGGGGCGGCCGGCGAAGTCGGGGTGGATCTCGGCAGGCATCGCTGTGGATTCTATGGCTTTCCGGCGGCAGCGAAATCGCCCGGCGGGCCGCCTTATCCTCTGGCCGTCCACAATCGGCGCGCGGGTCGCGCGGGACACATTACAAGATGACATAACAGTGTGGCGGTACTGCCTGCTTCCAGCGGGGCACACCGCCGGGCCCGTGGATTGCGCAGGCTCTCACCCGTATCCTCTTGGGGAACAGTCGAGGCAGGCGTTCGGCGCAGGTGCACACGTGACTCAACGAATCTCTTTGTGGGCGGCAGCACTGCTCGGCGCGACCGTCGTGGCCTGCTCGGGCGGTGGGGCCGCCGCCACCTCCTCGCAGGGGCTGACGATCCGGACGGTCGACCCGAGCACCGTCGGCACCCCCGCGGCCTCGCCGGCGCCCGCCGCCTCCGTGACCCCGTCGCCGGTCGGCTTCGCCCCCGGCAGCGACAACGCGGGGAGCTTCTCCGCGCCGCCGCCCAACCCCGTGGCTGAGCCGGCGTCCACCCGCGGGATCGCGCGTCTCAGCGCCCCGGCGCTCGGGGTGAACCACTACATCGAGGTGGTCGGTGTGGTGAACAACGAGATGGAGGCGCCGGACGACGGCCAGTATGCCGTGGGCTGGTTCCCGGAGTACGGGATGCCGGGGTCGGG